>NZ_PSWG01000016.1:0-69874 GCF_002931195.1 Rathayibacter sp. AY1C2
GTGGGGGCGTCCTCGGTGTCGGGAGAGGTGCTCTCGGAGGGCGCCCGTCGCCCCGCAGGCGCCCTCCGAGAGCACCTCTCCCGACACCGAGGACGCCCCCACCGGAAGCTGATACCCGACCACCTGCCCCGGTCGCCCGGGGGAACGCCGACGGCCCGGAGGACACTGTCCCCCGGGCCGTCGGCGTCCGTCAGCGCGCGTCGCGGCGGCGGCGCGTGACTCCGAGCGCGAGCGCTCCACCGGCGAGCAGGGCGAGCGCCGCCGCGGCGGTCCAGCCCGTCTCGACGCCGGTGCTCGCGAGTCCCGAGCCGGTCCGCGGAGGAACGGCGCCGGCCGGAGCGGGAGCCGGCGTGCGGGTCGGCTCGGCCGTGGGCGGCGCGGTGGGCTGTGCAGTGGGCTGCGCGGTCGGCGCCATGGTCGGCTCAGCCGTCGGCGCCACCGTCGGCTCGACAGTCGGTCCCGGAGTCGGCACCGTCCCCGCCCCGAACACGGACGCCGCGGAGCCGAGCGATGCGAGCACCGTCTCGCCGTTCGCGTCGTCCACGCCGTCGTTGTCGGTCACCGCGAACACCTCGCCGGAGCCGGTGATCCCGAGGCCCTCGAGCTTCTCCTGGGTCCAGCCGTTCCCGGCCTGCAGCGCGGGCAGCACGTCGACCGCGAGGGTCTTCTTGAGCATCGGCAGCGTCTCGCCGACCGCCGCGCCGGCCTCCGTCGGCAGCGGCACCGTGTACACGGCCTTCAGCGCGGCGTCCGGCCCGTTGAGCTTGTCGCGCTCGATCACCGCGAGCGTGCCCGCGGGGGTCAGCGTGATCTCCGAGAGCCCGTTCCAGTCGCCGTCCGCCCCGGACACGGCCTCCAGCGGGTAGCCGAAGAAGCTCCAGCTGTCGGCGGCGACGTCGTAGCGCCCGATCCGGACCACTCCGTCGGCGTCGATCGAGGCCTCGCGCTGCAGCGCCGTCCAGACGATCTCACCGGCGGCGCCGTCCTGGACGGTCACTCCCTCGAAGCCCTGCTTGCCCAGCGCGGAGGCGAGCTCCGCGGGCAGGGCGATCCGCTCGGTCACCGCGGCGTCGGCGTCGAGCCGCAGGAGCGCGTTGCCGTCGCCTGTCCCGCCCTCCGTCACGGCCCAGAAGCCGCCGTCGACGCGGGCGGCGATCCCCTCCAGATCCAGAGCGGCGGGCTCGCCGCCCTCCGTCACCGTGAGCGTCGTGTCGAGCAGCGCCGGCGAGACGGAGGTGTCGATCGAGTGGAGGGTGCTCGGCGCGTAGGCGCTGTCGCTCACCGCGTACAGGCGGTCGGGCGCCGCCGGGTCGGTCGAGAGGCCCGAGAGCGCACCCCAGGGCAGCGGCGATCCGTCGACGTCGGCCGACAGCACGGTCGGGAACGCGGGGGCGGAGGCGCCGAGCGCGTAGAGCTGCACGCTCGCGCGGACGGCGGCCTCGGCGTCGTCGGTCTCGCTCGAGACGACCAGCAGGTCGCGCTCGGGCAGGGCGAGCAGCCCCTCCGGGCCGGGCGTCGACGGCAGCGCCTGCACGAAGCGCGGCGCGGTCGGCTCCGACACGTCGTAGACGGCCACGAAGTTGGCCCGCTCGGCGCCGACGAACACGTAGGGGACGCCGTCGAAGGTGGCCGAGAGCAGGCCCTCGGGCTCGGAGCCCTTCGCGTCGGAGCGCTTGTCCGGGTAGAGCCCGAGGCGCACCGCGAGGTGGTCGAACGAGTTCCCGGCGTCCCACTGCACGGCCCCGGTCGCGGCGTCGAGGATCGACCAGCCGCGCGTGCCGCCCTTCCAGTCGCCCTCGTTCGCGATCGCGACGTGGTCGTCGCCGACCCAGCCGATCGCGTCGGGCTCGCGCGGGACGTCGGTGATCGAGCCGGTCAGCGAGATCGAGTCGTCGTCGAGCGTGTCGATGCCGCTGACGGAGGCGGTGCCCGCGGTGTACGAGGCGGTGACGGAGCGGGTGGCCAGGTCGACGATCGCGACGGCGTTGTTCTCCTGCAGCGTCACGGCGACGGCCGTGTCGGCCGGGTTGATCGAGACGTACTCGGGCTCCGGGTCCGACGGGGTGTCGAGGCCGGCGAGACCGGTGAGGTCGACGTGCTCCGGCACCCAGGCGGAGGGGTCGCCCGCGAGGTCCATCACCACGAGCTCCCCGGCGGGCGCCTGCGGGAGGTCGCCCTCCTCGCCGCCCTCGGGGGCGAGGTCCTCGTCGCGCTGGTTCTCGATCGCGATGACCGCGGTCGAGCCGTCGGTGGTGACGTCGATGGAGTCGGGCTGGCCGCCGAGCTCGATGCTCGCGACGGGCGCGAGGTCGTCGGCGTGCAGCACGCTGACGTGGCCGGAGGGGTTCGCGAAGTCGCCGTCGCTCGTGTCGACCACCGCGAGGACGTACTCGCCGGTCGCGTAGACCGAGGTCGGCTCGCCGCCCACGCCGACGCCGCCGCGCGGCTCGGGGGCGTCGGGGTCCGAGATGTCGAGGACGTCGATGCGCTGCCCGGCGGAGTCCGTCGAGTAGACCAGGCGGCCGTCGGGCGACGCGCTCGAGATCTCGGCGACGGCGGAGTCGGCGGACGGGTCGGCCGCGTTGAGGTAGGCCGGCACCGTGGCGATGCGGGTGAAGAAGGAGTCGCCCGCGGCGGAGGCGGGCAGGGCCGCGGCTCCGAGGGTGCAGCCGGCGAGGGTGACGGTGAGGGCGAGGGCGGCGGTGCGGGTGCGGGTGCGGGTGTGACGAGAGGACACGGGTCTCCTGAGCGGCTTCGAAGGAACCCGACCACGCTGGCCGCCCCCGGTGAACGCCCCGCCGCCCGCAGGTGTCCGCCCGGCGAACGCGCGGTGGCGGAGCCGCGACCGGCGGGGGTCTCGAGACGCCGGCACGGACGCCTCGAGATCCGCCAGGCGGCGTGGTCAGCGCGCGAGGCCCTCCGCGGCCGAGCCCCAGGAGCCGAGGGCCGCGCGGACTCGCTCGTCGCGCGCGAGCGTCAGCGCCTCCGCGTACCCCTCCTCCAGCACGTCGTCGAGCCGCACCCGCGCGCCCGTCTCGGAGGAGCGGACCGCCGCCTCCACCATCGCGAGGCTCCGCACGTTCGAGTGCACCTCGCCCGAGGGCACCTCCCCCGAGCCCAGCACCCGCACGAACTCCGCGAGCGAGCCCGCGATCTCCTCGGGCACGGGCTCGAGCGTGGCGGTCCGCACCGCCTCCGACTCGCGCGACTGCCACTCCGGAGCGCCGTCGCCGTCCCAGTGCGCGGTGCCGCCGGCCCCGTTCACGCGCCAGTCGCCGTTCCACGAGGTCTCGAGGCCGTCGGCGCACCAGCTGCCGGTGTAGCTGAAGCGCACTCCGCCGGCGAACTCGAACACGGCGCTCGCCGCGGCTCCGTCGGCGTACCAGCTCCAGCCCGGGTTGTACTCCTCGCAGTAGACCGCGACCGGGTCGCTGTCGAGCAGGTACCGCGCCGCGTCGAAGGCGTGGATCGCCATGTCGACCAGGAGCACGTGGTCCATCTCGTCGCGGAAGCCGCCGAAGCGGGGCGCCTTCGCGAAGTGCACGGAGGCGGTGCCCAGCTGCCCGAGCCCGGCGATCTGCTCGCGGAAGGCGGTGATCGCCGAGTAGTAGCGGCGCGACTGGCTGGTCATCAGGAGCCGGCCCGAGGCCTCTGCCGTCGCCGCGAGCACCAGCGCCTCGGCGATGGTCGGCGCGATCGGCTTCTCGGAGAGCACGGGCAGCCCGGCGAACAGCGCCTCCGAGCTGACGGGGAGGTGCGCCCGCGGCACGGTCACGTTGACCACGGCGTCGGCGCCGGAGCGCGCGGCGACCTCGGCGACGGAGGTGCCGACCGCGACCGGGCCGACCCCCTCCTCCTCCGTGGCAGCCGTGGCGAGGTCGACGTCGAGGTCGACCAGGCCGACGAGCTCGGCGTCCGGGGAGTCGCGGATGGTGCGGATCCAGGCGCGGCCCATCGCGCCGGCGCCGACCTGGACGAGGCGGACCGTCATCGGACGAGCGCTCCCTCGTAGTCCTGGCCGTTGTGGAAGTCCTCGGTCTCGTAGCGCTGCAGCACCGGGAGGCGGCGCTCGGGGCGCGAGGAGCGCACCCACTCGACGCCGTTCGCGATCACGCGGCGCACCTCGGCCTGGTGGTAGACGGGGTAGTCCTGGTCGCCGGGGGAGAAGAAGAAGATGCGCCCGTGGCCGCGCTTCCAGGTCATGCCGGAGCGGAACACCTCGCCGCCCGTGAAGGTCGAGAGGAACACGAGCTCGTCGGGCGCCGGCACGTCGAAGAACTCGCCGTACATCTCCTGCCGGGGGATCACGAAGGGGTGCGGGATCCCCTGGGCGATGGGGTGCGTGGGGTCGACGGTCCAGACCAGCTCGCGGTCCTGCTCCGAGCGCCAGCGCAGCGTGCAGGTGGTGCCCATGAGCTTGCCGAAGATCTTCGACCAGTGGCCGGAGTGCAGGACGACGAGGCCCATGCCCGAGAGGACGTGGCGCTGGACGCGCTCGACGATCTCGTCGGAGACGTCGCCGTGAGCCATGTGGCCCCACCAGACGAGCACGTCGGTGGCGTCGAGGACGTCCTCGGTGAGGCCGTGCTCGGGCTCGTCGAGCGTGGTGGTGGAGACGGAGGCGCGCTCGCCGAGGTTCTCGCGGATGCCGTCGGCGATCGTGCTGTGCATGCCGTCGGGGTAGATCGCGCGGACCTTCTCCTCGATCTGCTCATGGCGGTTCTCGCCCCAGACGAGGACGCGGACGGGGGAGGAGGGTGTGGTCACGGTGTTCCTTCTTCGACGGTGGAGACGGTGCGGCAGTGGGCGGCCCGACACGGGGTTAACCGCTTTACCGGCCGCGTCTCCTAGGATGCGGGAGACGTCCGCCCCACGTCAACCACGGCCGGGCGGCGCGAGCGGAGGAGGCGCGGTGGCCACGATGAGGGACGTCGCGCGCCTCGCGGGGGTCTCGATCGCGACGGTCTCGTTCGTGGTCAACGACACCAAGCCCGTCTCGCCCGAGACCCGCGAGCGGGTGCGGGCGGCGATGCGCGAGCTCGGCTTCCGGCCGCACGCCCTGGCCCGCGCCCTCGCTCGGCGCCGCTCCGGGATCGTCGCGGTCGTCTACCCGCTGGTGTCGAGCCGGCCGCTCAACACCGCCACCTCGTTCCTGCTCGGGGCCGCCGAGGCCGCGGCGGAGCAGGACCACTCGATCGTCCTGTGGCCGACGGTCGGCGGCTCCGACCGCCTCGCCGACCTGCGCGCCGACGGCCTGATCGACGGCGTCGTGCTGATGCAGGTCACCAGCGAGGACGAGCGCGTGCCGGTCCTGCGGGACTCCGGCACGCCCTTCGCCCTCATCGGGCGCACCCGCGACCCGTCCGCCCTCGACTGGGTCGACATCGACTTCGAGGGGATGGTCGAGGAGGCGCTCGGCCGGCTCGCCGGCCTGGGGCACGCGCGGGTGGCGCTCGTGCTCGGCCCGGACCGCGACGCCGCGGCCGACTTCGGCCCCTACGCGCGCACCCAGGAGGCGTTCGCACTCGCCTGCGCGGCCCGCGGCGTCGAGGGCGTGCTGCTGCGCTGCGAGGAGTCCCCCGCCGGCGGCCGCACCCTCGCCCGCTCGTTCGACCCCGCCTCCGCGACCGCCGTGGTGATCGTCAACGGGGGCGCCGCCGTCGGGTTCGCGCACGAGGTGCGGCACCGCGGGCTGCGCGTGCCCGAGGACCTCTCGATCGTCCTGCTCGCCTCCGACCCCGACGTCGCCGACCTGGCCGACCCGGCGCTCGACCTGCTCGTCGCGCCCGGCCGCGAGCTCGGCCGCCGCGGAGTGGAGGCGCTGCTCGCCCGCCTCGCCGACCCGGCGGCGCCGCTCCTCCAGGAGCGCATCGGCGGCCCGTGGCGCCCCGGCGGCTCGGTCGCCCCTCCGCGCTGACGGCCGGCGCCCCGGGAGCGCGCGCTACGGCACGATCGAGTCGATGTAGCCGCCGTCGACGCGCACGGCGGCGCCCGTGGTGGCCGAGGCGAGCGGGGAAGCGAGGTACGCGACCATGTGGGCGATCTCCTCCGGCTCGATGAGGCGCTTCAGCAGCGACTGCGGCCGGTGCAGGCGCATGAACTCGCGCTGCGCCTCCTCCCACGGGAGCTCGCGGTCGACCAGCTCGTAGACGAAGTCCTCGACGCCGCCCGTGTGGGTCGGCCCGGCGAGCACGCTGTTCACCGTCACCCCGGTGCCGGCGGCGGCCTTGGCGAAGCCGCGCGAGACGCCCAGCAGCGCGGTCTTCGACACTCCGTAGTGGATCATCTCGGCGGGCGTGACGACGGCGGAGTCGCTGCCGATGTAGAGGACGCGGCCCCACTCGCGCTCCATCATCCCGGGGAGGTAGGCGCGGGTGAGGCGCACGCCGGTGAGCACGTTGACCTCGAAGTAGCGGCGCCACTCGTCGTCGTCGATGGAGAGCGCATCGGCGGAGCCGAAGATCCCGAGGTTGTTGACGAGCACGTCCACCTCGGCGGCCGCGCGCAGGAGGGAGGCCGTGCCCTTCTCCGTCGACACGTCGGCCGCGACTCCGCGCACCCGCGCCTCCGGCACCGCCGCGCCGACGGCCTCGATCGCCCGGCGGATCGACCGCTCGGAGCGGGCGTTCACGATCACCTCGGCGCCCGCCTCCGCGAGCGTCGTCGCGATGGCCAGCCCGATGCCCTGCCCCGACCCCGTGACGAGGGCCGTGCGCCCGGTGAGATCCAACCCGATCATGCTGCTCCGCTCCGCTCCGCGCCGCCGCCCGCCGGCCGCGCTCGGGGTCGAGCATGCCACCGAGCCCTGACATCCGGCCCGCTTCCGGCTGAGGACGCCCGCGGGTCGCCGCGGCGTCGCTCGGAACATCGGAGACCGTTGCCAACCGGACACTCGTGCGTTACGGTCTAATCAATCGGCAATACGTATTACCCGCGGGTAGTAGGCCGATGACCCAGACTGTCGACGAGGACGAGGCGGACGCGTGACCCCGATGCAAGCAGATGTCGCCGTGATCGGCGGCGGCCTCGGAGGAGTGGCCGCGGCGATCGCCCTCGCCCGCAACGGCCTCTCGGTCGTGCTGACCGAGCAGTACCCGTGGCTGGGCGGCCAGCTCACCTCGCAGGGCGTCCCGCCGGACGAGCACACCTGGGTCGAGCAGTTCGGCGTCACCGCCGACTACCGGCGCCTCCGGGACGGCATCCGCGGCTACTACCGCCGCAACTACCCCCTCACCGCCGAGGCGATGCGCGACGACCGCCTGAACCCCGGCCGCGGACTCGTGAGCAGGCTCTGCGCCGAGCCCCGCGTCGCCGTCGCCGTGCTCGACGAGATGCTCGCCCCCTACCGCTCGAGCGGAGCGATCCGCGTCGTCACCGGCGTCGTCCCCTTCGCCGTCGACGGCGGCCCGGGCCGGATCGAGCGCGTCCTGCTGCGCGACGCGGTCTCGGGCGAGGAGCTCGCCGTCTCCGGACGGTACGTGGTCGACGCGACCGAGACGGGGGAGCTGCTCCCCCTCGCGGAGGTCGACTACGTCACGGGCTCCGAGTCGCGCGACGAGCACGGCGAGCCCAGCGCTCCCGCCGTCGCCGACCCGATGAACGTGCAGGCCGTCACCTGGTGCTTCGGCTTCGACAGCGCGGACGGCGACCACACCATCGAGCGCCCGGCCGACTACGACTACTGGCACGAGTACGAGGTGCCGTTCTGGGGCGGGAAGCTCCTCTCCTTCACCGCGCCGAACCCGAGGACGCTGCGCCCCGAGACCCGCACGATGCACGTCAACGCCGTGGGCGACACCCGCACCGCCGACCAGCGCGCGCAGGGCGGGGACACCGACCTCTGGATGTTCCGCCGGATCCTCGCGACCGAGACCCTCCGACCGGGCGCGCTCGACAGCGACATCGTGCTCGCGAACTGGCCGATGCTCGACTACCTCGACAGCTCGATCCTCGACGTGCCGGAGCCGGAGAAGCACCTCGCCGGCGCCCGCGCGCTCTCGCTGTCGTACTTCTACTGGCTCCAGACCGAGGCGCCCCGGCCCGACGGCGGCCGCGGCTGGCCCGGGCTCCGGCTCCGCGGCGACGTGATGGGCACCGCCGACGGCCTCGCGCAGGCCCCCTACATCCGCGAGTCCCGCCGGATCCGCGCGCTCACCACGGTGCGCGAGCAGGACGTCTCCGTCGCCGCCCGCGGGACGGGGAGCCCCGCGCGCTTCGACGACTCCGTCGGCGTGGGCATGTACCGGATCGACCTGCACCCGACCACCGGAGGCGACAACTACCTCGACGTGGAGTGCTCGCCGTTCGAGATCCCGCTCGGCGCCCTCGTGCCGCGCACCCCGACGAACCTGCTGCCCGGGGGCAAGAACATCGGGACGACGCACATCACCAACGGCGCGTACCGCCTCCACCCCGTGGAGTGGAACATCGGCGAGGCCGTCGGCGAGCTGGCGGCCCTCGCCCTCGCCGAGGACCTGTCGCCCCACGAGATCGCCGCCGACCCCGCCCTCGTCGCCCGCCTGCAGGCGAGGCTCGAGTCGCGCGGCGTAGAGACCCACTGGCCCGACGTCGTCGGGTACTGACCGGGAACACCGAGAAGACCATTGGAGAAAGAGAGACGATGAGACCAGCGAAGAAGCTGATGGCCTCGCTCGCCGCAGTCGGAGTGATCGCCGCCCTCTCGGGCTGCGGCGCCGCCGGCGGCGGGGACGACTCAGCACCCGTCGCTCTGAGGATGTCCGTCTGGACCTCCGACGAGAAGCAGCTCGCCCTGTTCGACTCGATGGCCGACGAGTACATCGCCGACCACCCCGAGATCGAGTCCGTGACCTTCGAGTCCCTCCCGTTCGCGGACTACAACTCGACCCTGACCACGCAGGCCGCGGGCGGCAACGCCCCCGACCTCGCCTGGGTCGGCGACATCGCGAAGGACCTGATCGACGCCGGAGCGCTCGCTCCACTGACCGAGACCTTCGAGGGGACCGAGGGCTACGAGTACGACGACATCCTGCCCAGCGTGGCGCAGTCGTTCAGCCAGGACGGCGAGCTCTACGCGTACCCGTTCTCCAACTCGCCGTTCGCGCTGTACGTGAACCAGGACCTCATCGCGCAGGCCGGGCAGACCGTCGACCCCGCGACGCTCAGCTGGGAGGACGTCGACCGCATCGGCGCGGCCGTCAACGAGTCGACCGGCAAGGCCGGCTACATCATCCGCGACTTCGACTTCTCGGGCTGGCTGAGCCTCGCGAACCTCTGGGCGGGCTGGGGAGCCCAGCCGTGGAGCGACGACGGGACCCAGTGCACGATGGACTCGCCCGAGATGGTGGAGGCGTTCCAGTTCTTCCACGACTCGGTCTACGTCAGCGGCGCGACCCCCGGACCCGGCGTGACGGCGGACTTCTTCGCCGGCGACGCCGCGTTCACGACCGCGCAGGTCTCGCGGGCGAGCCTGCTCGACGGCTCGTTCCCGTTCGAGATCTACCCGCTGCCCGTCGGCCCCGCCGGCGAGTACGGCAACATCGGCCAGGCCGGCATGGCCGCGCTCGCAGGCGGCGACCACGTGGAGGAGGCGACCGGCTTCCTCTCGTTCATGACCAACCCGGAGAACTCCGCCAAGCTCGCGCAGTTCTTCCCGCCGCCCCGCGAGTCGCTGCTGTCCGGTGAGGAGCTGGCGAAGGTCAACACGCGCCTCAGCGCCGAGCAGCTCGACCGCGTCGTGGTCGACGAGCTCGCCGACGTGTCCGCCACCCCTCCGGTGACGAGCCCCGCCGAGATCACCTCGGTCGGCAAGACGGCGCTGGACCGCATGTGGTCGGCCGACGCCGACGTCGCCGAGGTGCTCGGAGGCGTCTGCGACGCCATCGCGCCCGTCCTCCAGGGGAAGTGATCCCGTGACCGCGACCTCGACGGACAGCCGCCGATCCGCTCCCGCCGGCGCCTACTGGAACCTCCGGCGCCGCGACGCGCTCGCCGGCTGGCTCTTCATCGCGCCCCAGCTGCTCGGTGTGATCGTGTTCGTGCTGCTGCCCGTCGGGCTCGCGGTCTGGTTCAGCCTCAACGAGTGGAACGTCTTCACCGGCTCCATGACCTTCGTCGGCGGCGAGAACTACGAGCGGGCGATCAACGACCCGAGCATCGGCGCGGTGCTCGGCACGACCGCGGTCTTCTCCGGGGGAGTGGTCGTCCTGAACCTCGCCCTCGGGCTGGGCCTGGCCGTGCTGCTCAACCGGAGGATCCCGGGCGGCGCCCTGTTCCGCACGCTCTTCTTCTCGCCCGTCGTCATCTCGGTGGTCGCCTGGACCCTCGTCTGGGGCTTCCTCCTCCAGGACAACGGCGCGATCAACGGCCTGCTCTCGCTGGTCGGCCTCGACGGGCCGAACTGGCTCCAGGAGGGACCCACCGCGATGGCGAGCGTCATCGTCACGCAGGTCATCCGCAGCGTCGGCGTCAACATGGTGCTCTTCCTCGCCGCGCTGCAGGGGGTGCCGGGCGACCTCTACGAGGCGGCCCGGCTGGACGGCGCGAGCCCCCGCGCGATCTTCTTCCGGATCACGCTCCCGCTCATCTCGCCCACCCTGCTCCTCACCGCCATCCTCACGATCGTCGGCTCGCTGCAGGCGTTCGCGCAGGTCGCCGTCCTGACCGAGGGCGGGCCGGAGCTGTCGACGACAGTGCTCGTCTACTACGTGTTCCAACAGGCCTTCGAGTTCAGCGACATCGGCTACGGCGCGACGCTCTCGCTGATGCTGCTCCTCTTCGTCCTGATCCTCACGGTCGTGCAGTGGCAGCTGCGCAGGAAATGGGTCTTCTATGAGAACTGACGCCGTCGTCGAGCAGGGGACCCCGCTCACGCCACGCCTCGAAGCCGTCCCGGAGCCGCCCGTCAAGCGCCGCCGCGGCCGCAGCCCGCTCATGACCGCCCTGCTCGTCGTGACGCTGATCCTGCTCGTGCTGCCGTTCGCGGTGCCGACGTTCTGGATGATCGCCTCGTCGTTCAAGCCGGTGAACGAGATCTTCTCGAACCCGCCGACCCTGCTGCCGGACTCGCCGAGCCTGGCGGGCTACGCCGAGGCGTTCCGGTTCCAGCCGTTCGCGCTCCAGTACTGGAACAGCCTCTACATCGCGGTCACGGTCACCGTGGTGACGCTGCTGGTCTCGAGCCTGGCCGGCTACGCCTTCGCCCGGATCCCGTTCCCGGGACGCAACGCGGTGTTCCTCGTCGTCCTGACCGGCCTGCTGGTGCCGACGGAGGTGACGATCATCCCGCTGTTCCAGATCTTCCGGCAGCTCGGCTTCATCGACACCCACGTGCCGCTGCTGCTGGTGCCGATGGTCGGAGCGCCGGCGGTGCTGGGCACGTTCATCATGCGGCAGTACTTCATCGCGATGCCCGGCGAGCTCGAGGAGGCCGCGCGCCTGGACGGCCTCGGCCGCTTCGGGATCTGGCGGCGCATCTTCCTGCCGCTGTCCAAGCCCGCGCTGTCGGCCGTCGCGATCCTGACCTTCCTCGGGTCCTGGAACATGTACCTCGAGCCGACGGTCTACCTGACCTCACCCGAGCTCTTCACCCTGCCCCAGGCGCTCACCCGCTTCACCGACGCCTACGGCGGGGAGATGTGGGACGTGCAGCTCGCCGCGGCGACGATGACGGTCGTGCCCGTGCTGGCCGTGTTCCTCCTCGCTCAGCGGCAGTTCGTGGAAGGGCTCGCGCACTCCGGTCTGAAAGGCTGACCCGGTGTTCACGGATCGCCCCCTCGCCGCCCTCCGCGAGTTCCGTGCGGAGGTCGCGGAGCCCGACGACTTCGACGCCTTCTGGCGGGCCACCCTCGCGCTCGGGCGGGAGGGCGGCCCCGGCGTCAGCGCCGCGCCGGTCGACGCGGGCCTCCCGCTGGTGCGGGTGCGGGACGTGCGGTTCCCCGGCTTCGCGGGCGAGCCGATCGCCGCCTGGCTGGTGACCCCCGCAGCGGACCCGGGCGCCCCGCTCCCCGTGGTGATCGAGTACCCCGGGTACGGCAGCGGACGGGGCCGTCCGATCGAGCACCTCTGGATCGCCGCCGCCGGGTACGCGCACCTGGTCGTCGACGCGCGAGGCCAGGGAGCCGGCCGCCTCGCCCGCTCCGGAGCCACCCCCGACCCCCACGGCAGCGGACCCGCGTACCCCGGGGTCACGACCCGCGGCATCGAGTCGCCCGAGAAGTACTACTACCGGCGCCTGATCGCGGACGCGGCGCTCGCCGTCGACGCCGTGGAGGCGCTCCCCGGGCTGGACCCGGACCGAGTGTCGGTCTTCGGCGGCAGCCAGGGCGGAGCGCTCGCGACCGCCGCGGCGGCGCTGCGCCCCCGGGTGCGCGCGGCGATCGCCCTGGTGCCCTTCCTCTCCGACGTCCTGCGCGCCACGACCGTCACGAACGAGGCGCCCTACGTGGAGATCGCCCGCTACCTGGCGACCCGCCCCGAGGACCTCGACGCCGTCGAGCGGACCCTCTCCTACGTCGACGGCGTCCACTTCTCGCGGCGCCTGCGCTGCCGGGTGCACCGCTCGGTCGGCCTGATGGACCCGATCTGCCCGCCCTCGACGGTCTTCGCCTCCCACAACGTCTCCGGCGGCGAGACGTCGATCGACGTGTGGCCGTACAGCGGGCACGAGGGCGGCGGGGTCGGCGACCGCGAGCGGGCGCTGGAGGTGCTGCGAGAGGTCCTGTGACCGGACGGGCGTGACCCCGCGTCTCAGGACGTCGGCTCCTCCTCCATCCCGAGCCGCATCGCCAGGTCCATGGCGCGCAGGCGGGCCGGCGAGACGTCGTAGGGCAGGCTCCGGATGATCTCGCCGGCGCTCCGGGCGCGGGAGCCCTGTGCGGGATCGGGGGCCGGCGCGGGGTCCTCGGGCGGGTGCGCCTCGTCCCACGCGTCGAAGATCGCCTCGTCCTCCTCGAGCTGACCGGACTCCTCGACGACGCGCATCAGCCGGGCCTCGAAGGCGTGCCGCTCCTGCGCCACCTGCTCCACCCGGGGGTCGTCCTCGGCGACCGTGTCGTCGAGGGCCTCCTCGGCGGCGTCGACGCGGTCGGCCTCCGCCCGCAGCGCCGGATCGGCGGCGAGGACGACGAAGCGGCCGGCCTGGGAGACGGCGCCCAGCGGGCCGAACATCCGCTCGGTGACCAGCAGGGTGTCGAGGTCGGCCTGGCGCAGCGAGCCCTCGGGTGCGCCCTCGAGGCGGCGCGAGACGATGTCGTCGAGCAGCCCCAGTCGGCCGCCGAGGGTCCGCATGCGCCGGACCGAGGCCCGCTTCCGCTGCAGCTCCTCCTCCTGCGCGGCGAGCGCGGCGTCCAGCCGCGAGAGGACGCCCGCGACCTCGTCCTCGCGGTCGGCGCTGTCCTCGGCGCCGGCCGGGGCTGCGACGGCGAAGGCGTCCCGGATGTCCTCGAGCGCGACCCCGGCGTCGGCCAGGCGGCGGATCCAGAGCAGCCGGATGATGTCGTCGTAGCCGTAGCGCCGACGACCGTCTCCGCCCCGCTCGCGCTCGGGGAGCAGGCCGAGCCGGTGGTAGTGGCGGATCGCCCGCGGAGTGACGCCGGCGAACGCGGCGGCGTCGCCGATCTGCACCTGGCGGGGCGGGGCGGGGAACGACTGCATGGGGGGGCCTCTCCGATCGGGACGGTGTGCATCGAGCAGACCACATGACGCAGGGGCAGGAGCAAGCCGGCTCGGCCTGCTCCCGCCCCCGCGTCCCCTCGCGCTCAGCGCGCCAGGCGCACCGTCGCGATCTCGAACGGACGCAGCTCGAGGCGCACGTCGGCCGACTCCGCCTCGACGGAGCTCTCGATGCGGACCTGCTCGGTCGGGCGCTCCATCAGGTCGGTGCGGGTGACCGCCCGGACGGCGAAGGCGGCGCGGAGGGTCGCTGCGGCGCGGCGGCCGAGCGACTCGTAGAGTCGCACGATCACGTCGCCGCTCCCGTCGTCCGCCGCCTTCACAGCCTCGACGATCACCGAGGGGTCGTCGATCGACACCAGGGGAGCGACGGGCGCGGCGCCGGTGAGCCTGCGGACCGGGGTGTTCAGCGCGTAGCCGGCCTCGACGGCGTCGGGCAGCTCGGCGCCGACCACGAGCGACACTGCGAGGCGGTGGCGGCCCTGGTCGGCGTCCGGGTCGGGGAACAGCGGCGCGCGCAGGAGCGAGAGCCGGACCGTGGTCGTCGGGGTGCCGGCCGCGGCGCGGTCGCGGGTGATGTCGTGCCCGTAGGTGGAGTCGTTGACGACCGCGACGCCGAAGCCCGGCTCGCCGACGTGCACCCAGCGGTGCGCGACGGTCTCGAAGCGGGCGGCGTCCCACGTCGTGTTCACGTGGGTCGGGCGGTGCACGTGGCCGAACTGGATCTCGGACGTCGCCCGGTCCGAGAGCAGGTCGAGCGGGAAGGCGAGTTTGAGCAGCTTGCGGCGCTCGTGCCAGTCGATGTCGAGGTCGAGGTCGACGGCCGCCCTGCCGATCTGCAGCGAGACGGTCTGCACGACCGTGGAGCCGCCGAACGAGCGGGTGATCACGACCGCCGGCACCTCGCGGCCGAGCGGGTCGCTCACGGTGCCGGCGCGGACCGAGTCGACGCCGACGAGGTCCTCCACCGTGCGGCGGTAGTTGTCGTCGAGGTCCCAGGCGTCCCACTTGTTCGGGGTGTCGCGGTGGAGCTGGAGGAGCCCCGCGGCGGCGCCGGCGGGCACGACCTCCCGGCCGCTCGCGAGGTCCACGACCGACTCGAGGAGTCCGGAGGCGCCGATCCGCACCCGGACGAGCCCGTTGTCGAGGACGTGGGCGTCGCCGTCGGAGCGGAGCGTCGGGGCCGAGTGCTCCGCGGCGGGGTCGGCCGCGGCCGCGCCGAGCGCCGGCACGCCCCCGACGGCGAAGGGGGAGGAGTTCACCAGCAGCTCCGCGGAGCCCTCGCCGGCGAGGGCCCGGACGGTCTCGGCGATCATCTCCTCGATCCGCTGCGCGATGCGGGCGTAGTTCTCCTCCGCCTCGCGGTGCACCCAGGCGATGGAGGTGCCGGGCAGGATGTCGTGGAACTGCTGCAGGAGGACCGTCCGCCACATCTCACGCAGCTCGTCGGCCGGGTACGGGACCCCGGCGCGGACGAGGGCCGTGGTCGCCCACAGCTCGATCTCGCGGAGCAGGTGCTCGCTGCGGCGGTTGCCCTGCTTGGTGCGCGCCTGCGACGTGTAGGTGCCGCGGTGGAACTCGAGGTAGAGCTCGCCCGACCAGGTGGGCGCGTCCGGGTACTCGGCCTGCGCCTCCTCGAAGAAGCGGCGGGGTGTGGACAGCTCGACGGTCGGCGAGCCCTCGAGGCTGCGCGTGCGGCGGGCGGCCGCGATCATCTCGCGGTTGGGGCCTCCTCCGCCGTCGCCGTAGCCGAAGGGCACGAGCGACATGGTGCCGCTGCCCTTCTCGGCGTACTGGCGCTCGGCGCGGGCGAGGTCCTCGCCGGAGAGGTCGGAGTTGTAGAGGTCGACGGGCGGGAAGTGCGTGAACACGCGGGTGCCGTCGATGCCCTCCCACCAGAAGGTGTGGTGGGGCATCGTGTTGGTCTCGTTCCACGAGATCTTCTGCGTGAGGAACCAGCGCCCGCCCGCTCCGGCGATGATCTGCGGCAGCGCGGCGGAGTAGCCGAAGGAGTCCGGGAGCCAGACCTCCTCGGTGTCGATCCCGAACTCGTCGAGGAAGAAGCGCTTGCCCTCGAGCAGCTGGCGTACGAGCGCCTCGCCGCCGGGCATGTTCGTGTCCGACTCGACCCACATCCCGCCGACCGGCACGAAGCGGCCCGCGAGCACGTGGCCGCGGACGCGCTCGAACAGCTCCGGGTGGTCGCGCTTGAGCCACGCGTACTGCTGCGCGGAGGAGGCGGCGAAGACGAAGCCCTCCTCGCGCTCGATCAGGTCGCAGACGTTCGAGAAGGTGCGGGCCACCTTGCGGGCGGTCTCGCGGGCGGGCCAGAGCCAGGCGGAGTCGATGTGGGCGTGGCCGACGGCGTGCAGGTGGTGCGCGCTGGCCGAGGCGGGGCGCTCGAGGACCGTCCTCAGCGCCTCCCGGCCGGCGGCGGCGGTGCCGGACACGTCGTCCGGATCGAGGACGTCGACGGCGCGGTCGAGGGCGCGCACGATCTCGGCGCGGCGCTGGGAGGACTCGGGCAGCTGCCCGATCAGCCCGACGAGCACGGCCATGTCCTGCTCCAGCTCCCAGACCTCCCGGTCGAGCAGTCCGAGCTCGAGGCGTCGGAGGCGGTAGAGCGGGTCGGACGGCAGGGCGCCGTCGGCGGGGCGGCCGCCGAGCGCCGTGGGGGTGAAGGACCAGTCGCCGGTGATGTTCGGGTTGGCGGCGGCCTCGATGTAGAGCTCGACCGTGCGGTCGCCCGCCTCGCGGCCGGGCAGCCGGTCGAGCGGGACCGACTGGTTGAACGGCTCGACGGCCTTCACGACCGTGCCGGTCGCGGTGAAGACGAGCCCCTCCGCCTCGAAGCCGGACTGGGCGCCGGTGTAGCCGAGGTCGACGACGAGCTCGGGCTCGCAGCCGTCGACGCCGACCCAGGAGGCGGGGATCTCGCCGCGCACGTGGAACCACACGGTGCCCCAGGGGGCGCCCCACGGCTCCCCGATGCGGGCGGGCGCGTAGGACGCGGCCCGCGCCTGGTCGAAGGGGACCGGCTCGCCCGGAGCGGTCCACGACTCGATCCCGAGCGGCTCGACCGCCCGGTGGATCGCCGGCCGGAGGCTCTCGGCGCGGAAGCGGGCGATGCGGGCTTCGATGCGGGTGCTGTCGTCATGCATGCGTTCTGGTGCTCGTTCCGTGTGCAGTGGGGGAGGGCGGCGGCGCGGAGGGCGCCGCCGCCCGGGGTCAGGAGGCGATGACGACGCGGTGCCCGTCGGGGAAGACGGCCACCTTCCGCCAGGTGTCGCCGGAGCGCTCCCAGCCCTCGTTGACCTGTCCGGCCGGAGGGGTCGGGATGGTCTCGGGGGCGCGGGCGACCGTGGTGTAGCCGGCCGCGCGCTCCACCCGGCCGCGGCCGAGCTCGAACGAGGTCAGGCGTCCGTCGTCGACGATCAGCGAGCCCTCGTCCACTCCCGCGGCGCCGCGCTCGATGAACGGGTTCACGAGGCGCGTCTGCGAGGAGTCGCTGCCCAGCACGATCGCCTTCTGCTGCGGGAAGCGGCCGAGGCTGAGCCCGTAGAAGCCGCCGAGGACGGTGAGGTTGCGCACCTCGAAGTCCGCTCCGCCGTTCGTCAGGCCGACGCCGAGGCAGTTCGCGCCCGAGGTCGGGAAGAAGTTCGGGTTCACGATCATGTGGCTCGTGCCGGCCTCGATCAGCACCTCCCAGCCGTCGCGGGAGCCCTCCGAGCGGAAGTTGATCAGGGTCAGGCCGGAGTTAACCGAGCGCCGGTTCTCGTTGCGGATCGACCGGAGGCCGACGGTGCCGCCGATGGCCTGGCAGTCGAGCAGCGTCATGTTCGTCGGCGCGAGGAGGAAGCCGCCGAGGCCGGGGCTGATCGCCTCGACGTTGGTCATCGAGCCGCCGATGGAGGCCTTGCCCGAGTCCTCCACGCCCCAGCCCGCGGGGGCGACGATCTTGATCTTGTTCCAGGAGTTGGCGTACGAGTACTCGTCGTCGACGCCCGACACGAAGGTGGCGCGCTCGCGGAAGATGCCCGACTTGCCGGTCTTCTGGATCCACAGGTTGCGGAACTCGCAGTTGACCAGCGAGCGCAGCGACATCCCGTGGCCGCCGGAGGGTGTGCCCGTCATCTCGAAGTCGGCGAGGACGACGCCGGTGGCCTTGTTGTTGTTGGCGGGACCGGCCGCGTCGCCGGTCTGGCCGGAGACGGTGAAGATGTCGCGGGTCGAGCCCTCGATCTGGACGATCCTCGTCTGGCGCATGCCGGCGCCGACGATCTTCGGCCCGGCGTAGCCGTAGGGCGGCCCGTTCTCGGGCTGCACCGGGTAGCCGCGGTAGTCGACCGCGAGGCCCGTCACCCGGATCTCGCCGGCGGGCAGCGACACCTCGCCGCCCGGAGCGGTCATCGCCTTGTCGATGGCCGCCTGCACCGCGCGGGTGTTGTCTGCGCCGGCGCGGTCGTCCCAGCGGAACTCCTTGTCGAGCGGCGAGATCGGCCCCTCGGTGACGCTCAGGCGCTTCTTCTGCCCGGGAGCGTCGGCCGGGGGCGCGGCGGCGGCCGGAGTGGCGGCGCCGACGGCCCCTGCCGCGCCGGCGAGGGCGGCGGCGCCCCCGGCGAGGAAGAGGCGGCGCGAGTTGTCGGGCCTGCGCTGCGGATCGTGCTCGGGCTGCTGATCGGGCTTGTGCTGCCGATCGGGCCTCGGGGAGGCCGTGGTCTGGTTGTCTGGGTCTGCGGGATTCATCATCGTCGACGTTCCGCCCTCTCTCGCCCCGGATGGGCGTACGGCGATCCTTCGTCATCGGTAGCCTGAGGTCAAGAAGTAATACCTATTACCAAGATGAAGCGGGGGTGTCCGGGTGCCGCGGATCACGCAGAAGGACATCGCGCGTCTCGCGGGAGTCAGCCAGACGACGGTGTCGTTCGTGCTCAACGACAAGGGCGAGCAGCTCGCCCGGGTCCCGGAGGCGACGCGGGCGCGGATCCTCAAGGCGATCCAGGAGACGGGGTACGTCGCCGACCCCATCGCGCGCCGCCTCAAGCAGGTCGGCACCGGCATGATCGGCGTCTACACCTACGAGAGCCTGTTCCCGCTCGACCGCGAGGATTTCTTCCACCCGTTCCTCGCCGGCATCGAGGAGGAGGCGCAGAACCGCGACATCGACCTCCTCCTGCTGACCAGCGGTCGCGTCGGCGGCCGTCGCGGCGGCCTCAGCGGCGGCACCACCCGGCTGCGCCTGGCCGACTCCTGCATCCTCCTCGGGCAGCGCATGCCCCGCGAGGAGCTCGAGTTCCTCAACGCGAGCGGCTTCTCCTTCGTCAGCATCGGCCGCCGCGACGACGCCGGCGGGCCCGTGCCCTACGTGGCCGCCGACTACGCGTCGATCGTCCGCGAGCTGATCTCCTGCGCGCGCGCCCTCGGCCACACCCGCTTCGCCTACGCCGGCCACGGCGAGGGCGTCGAGTCGTACACCGACCGCATGGCCGGCGCGCGGGCCGAGCTCGGCGACGGCTTCCTCCACCTCGTCCCGGGGCCGGAGGCGTCGCCGCGGGAGTGGATCCGCCGGATCGCCGCCGAGGGCGTCACGGTCGTCCTCGCCGAGCAGGAGGAGCAGTTCGTCCTCCTGCAGGAGGCCGCCGGGGCCGAGGGGGTGGCGGTGCCGGGCGACCTGTCGCTGGTGTCGCTCTCCGGATCGGCCGACCGCACCGGCTGGCAGGCCGGCTTCGAGCTGCCCCGGCGCGACATGGGCCGCCGCGCCGTGCAGATCCTCATCGAGGGCGACCCCGCGCGACGGGAGCAGCAGCTCCTCCGCTGCACGCTCGTCGACGGCGCCTCCCTGGCCGCGGCTCCGGCCTGACCGGCCGGCCCTGACCGCTCGGCCCTGAACGGCCGGGCTCAGCCCGAGTGGTGGCGCCCGATGGGCAGCACCAGCGGCGTCCGCGAGACCGGGTCCTCGATCACGCGCGACTCCATCCCGAACACCGCGCGCACCGTCTCCGGCGTCACCACCTCGGCGGGCGTGCCCGAGGCGTACAGGGCGCCGTCGCGCACGGCGACGAGGTGGTCGGCGTAGCGGGCGGCGAGGTTGAGGTCGTGCAGCACGATCACGATGGTCGTCCCGCGCGAGCGGTTGAGGTCGGTGAGCAGGTCGAGCACCTCGACCTGGTGCGACACGTCGAGGTAGGTCGTCGGCTCGTCCAGGAGGAGCACGTCGGTCCGCTGGGCGAGGGCCATCGCGATCCACACCCGCTGGCGCTGCCCGCCCGAGAGCTCGTCCACGGGGCGGTCGGCGAGCTCGAGCGTGCCGGTGTCGCGCAGCGCCTCCTCGACGATCGCGTCGTCGTCCGATCCGGAGCCGCGGCCGAAGAGGCCCCGGTGCGGGTAGCGGCCCCGGGCGACCAGGTCCGAGACGGCGATCCCCTCCGGGGCGATCGGGGTCTGCGGCAGCAGCCCCACCTGCTGCGCGACCTGGCGCGTCGGGAGCCGGTGGATCGCGCGCCCGTCGAGCAGGACGCTCCCCGAGCGCGGGGTGATCAGCCGCGCCATGGCGCGCAGGAGGGTCGACTTGCCGCAGGCGTTCGCGCCGACGATCACCGTGATCCGGCCGGGCGGCACGGCGAGCGAGAGCCCGTCGACCACCACGCGCTCGTCGTAGGCGAGGGTGACCGCGTCGGCGGCGAGGGTGGGCGGGGCGTCGGTCACAGGGAGCCTCCGGAGCGGTTGCGGCGGGCGAGGAGCCAGAGCAGGAAGGGCGCGCCGAGGGCGCCGGTGACGACGCCGACCGGGAAGCGCGCGCCCGAGAACAGCGCGCCGACGACGTACTGGGCGAGCAGGTCGGCGGCGAGCACCACGACCGCGCCGACCAGGGCGGAGGGGATCAGCAGCGTGCGCGCGCTGGGCAGGATCCGCCGCGCGATCGGCCCCGAGACGAAGGCGACGAACGCGATCGGGCCGGTGGCGGCGGTCGCGACGGCCACGAGGCCGACTCCGACCGCGAGCAGGGCCAGCCGGCTGCGCCGCACGTCGAGCCCGAGCGCGGTCGCCGACTCGTCGCCGAGCTGCAGCACGCCGAGCCGGCCCGAGAGCAGCAGCGCCAGCGGCACCAGCACGAGCATCGTCAGCGCGAGCGGCGGGACGGAGGGCCAGGCGGCCGAGTTGAGGCTGCCGGTCAGCCAGCGCAGCGACTCCTGGACGTCCTCGAAGTCGGCGCGGGTCTGCACGTAGGCGATCACGCTCTGGAACATCGCCGCGACGCCGATGCCGATGAGGATCAGCCGCGCCCCGATCACTCCGCCGCCCTCGGCCAGCCCGGCGATGATCAGGGCGGTCGCGAGCCCGGCCGCGACCGCGATCACCGAGACCGCGCCGCCCGAGAGCCCGAAGAACGCGATCGCGACGACGGCCGCCGCGCTCGCCCCCGACGTGATGCCGATGATGTCGGGGCTGGCGAGGGCGTTGCGCAGCATCGTCTGGAAGATCACGCCGCCCATCCCGAAGCCCACGCCCACCAGGACGGCCGTGATGGTGCGCGGCAGCCGCAGCGTGCCCACGGTGAAGGAGGCGCCCGGCACGGTCTCGCCGAGGATCACGCGGACGACCTCCGGCACCGAGTAGACCGTGCTGCCGACCGTGAGCGAGACGACGACGAGCACCAGCACGAGCACCGCGAGGACCGCGCAGCCGATGACCG
Organism: Rathayibacter sp. AY1C2; assembly: GCF_002931195.1. Lineage (NCBI taxonomy): Bacteria > Bacillati > Actinomycetota > Actinomycetes > Micrococcales > Microbacteriaceae > Rathayibacter > Rathayibacter sp. AY1C2. The sequence goes on from NZ_PSWG01000016.1 coordinate 21,344, forward strand.
TGCGCCGACGGCGCAGCGTGCGGCCGGCCGCGATGCCGACCGCGGCGGGCGCCTCCGCGGTCCTCACAGCGCCCGCACCTTCGAGCGGCGCACGATCGCGATGAGCACCGGGGCGCCGATCAGCGCGGTCACGATGCCCACCTCGACGTCGCTCGGCCGGGCGACCACGCGGCCGACCACGTCGGCGACGAGCAGCAGCAGGGCGCCGAGCAGAGCGGAGGAGGGCAGCAGCCAGGCGTGCGCGGGGCCGGTGACGCGGCGGGCGAGGTGCGGGACGACCAGGCCGATGAATCCGATCGGTCCGGCGATCGCGGTCGCGGCGCCGCAGAGCAGCACGGCCGCGAGCCCCGCGACCAGGCGGATGCGCCCCACGCGCCGGCCGAGGCCGGTCGCCAGGTCGTCGCCGAGCGCCAGGGCGTCGAGCCCTCGCGCGCTGGAGAGGGCCAGCACCGCGCCGACCGCGAGGAACGGGAGGACCTGCAGGATGCTCGCGGTCTCGGCGCCGCCGACTCCGCCGACCTGCCAGAAGCGGAAGCGGTTCAGCGTGGTCTCCTGGGTGAGCAGGACCGCGCTGATGAGGGAGGTGAGCGCGGCGGCGGTGGCGGCTCCGGCGAGGGCGAGCTTCAGCGGAGTGGCGCCCTCGCGGCCGAGCGAGGCGACCGCGTAGACGAACGCCCCGGCGGCGGCGGCTCCGAGGAACGCGAGCCAGATGAACTGCGGCAGGCTCGTCGCGCCGACCCCGGCGATCCCGAGCACGACCGCGAGCGAGGCGCCGGAGTTGAGGCCGAGGATGCCCGGATCGGCGAGCGGGTTGCGGGTCAGGCCCTGCATCACGGCTCCGGCGAGCCCGAGCGCGGCGCCGACCAGGATCGCGAGGACCGTCCGCGGCACCCGCCCCTGCACCGCCGCGTCGACGATGGACGCCGGATCGGGCGAGGTCAGCGCCGGCCAGACCTCGCCGAGCGGGATCTCGCGGGAGCCGTACACGAGCGAGAGGACCGACGCGACGGCCAGTGCGACGAGGGCGACCGCCAGCGCGGTCGCCCTCGTCTTCCGGGTGGGTGCGGTGCGGGTCACGACACCTTGTCGGCGGCCGCGGCGAGGCCGGCGGTGTACTCGTCGAGCACCCACGGGATGCTGAGCAGGTTCGGCGACGAGGTGGCCATGGCGGCGGAGGAGCCGTCCTCCAGCACGTAGACGGAGCCGCGCTCGACGGCCGGGATCTTGGAGAGCAGCGGGTCGGCCTGCAGTGCGGCGAGGGTCGTGTCGTCGCCGTAGACGACGAGCACGTCGGCGTCGAGCTGGTCGGCGTTCTCGGAGCTGATCGTGCCGCTGAACGCCTCCGAGTCGCCGGAGAGCTCGGCGACGCTCGGGGCGACGTCGAGCCCCAGGTCCTCGACGAACTTCACGCGCGCGTCGTTCGGCGTGTAGTAGGTGAAGGTGCTCGCGTCGGTCGGGTCGTACCAGCCGTACATGAACGTGGTGCCCGCGAGCTGCGGGTAGGACGCGGTGGTCTGCGTGATGTCGCTCTCGATCTCGCCGACCTTCGCGACGGCCTCGTCCTCGAGGCCCAGCGCGGCGCCGTCGAGCTTCGCGGAGTCCTGCCAGGTCGTGCCCCAGGGCAGGCCCGGGTAGGCGACGGTGGGGGCGATCTGGCTGAGGGTGTCGTAGTCCTGCCGGGTGATGCCGGAGTAGGCCGAGAGGATCACGGTCGGGCTGAGGTCCGAGATCGCCTCGAAGGGCACGCCGTCGGTCTCGTCGAACAGGGTCGGGGTCTCGGCGCCGGAGGCGTCGAGCGCCTCCTTCGTCCACACCAGCAGGCCGTCGCCGTCCTCGTCGCCGTAGGAGGCGCGGGTGAAGCCGACCGGGGTCACACCCAGCGCGAGCGCCACGTCCTGGTTGGTCCAGCTCGTCGCGACGACGCGGTCGGCCGACTCGACGGTGGTGCTGCCGAAGGCGTGGTCGACGGTGACGGGGAAGCCCTCGCTGCTCTCGGCGGCGCTGCTCTCGGACGTGCCCTCGGAGCCGGCGTCGGCTCCTCCCGAGCAGGCGGTGAGCAGCAGCGCGGCGAGGCCGAGCGAGGCGACGGCGGTCAGGCGGAGGGGGGTGCGAGTGGCGGGCACGGCGATCCTTCGAAGGGGGTGGTGTGGGTTGCGAAGGTTAACCTAACCTAACCGCCTGGACGGGGCCAGTGGCCGGGGGGATCAGCGGCGGTGGGACGCGACCAGGCGGCGCAGGTGCTCGCGGGGAGCGTCGACGATCCGGACGGGGTCGTCGAGCACGAGCGTCGTGCGCTCGGATCCGTACTCGGGCCAGCCGGCGTCGCCCGTCGCCGCGAAGGCGGCCCAGCGCGACGAGACCTCGTCGCTGAGGCGCTGCGGGGCGGGCCCGATCGTGCCACGGGCGTCGTCGAGGCTGCGGAAGAGGAAGGGCAGCTCGAGGGAGTGGGTCGCGCCGCGGGAGTCGTCGGCGCGCCAGGCGAACAGGGCGGCGCGCGTCGATCCGGTCGCTGCGGCCCGGGCGTCGAGCAGCCGCAGACTCGGCTGCCGGTAGATCTCGTCGGCGAGGCACGCCTCCAGGGCCTCGGCGTCCGAGGGGGTGCGGCCCAGGTCGGCCGCCAGAGCCTCTCGATAGGCCCCCGCGTCCCCTCCCGGAAGCAGGTCGGCGACGTGCCGGTCGAGCTGTGCGCGCAGCTCGACGGAGTCGGGAGCCCGGAGGTCGACGGAGCCCGAGCCCTCGTTGACGTTCGTCGTCACGACGAGATCCACTCCGCTCGAGGCTCCCGCCGCGACGGCGGACACCGGGTCGCGGGTCAGCAGGCGGCCGTCGAGGCCCGCCCGGAACACGGCGACGGTGTTCGGACCCGCGGCCGAGCGGCGGGCGAGCAGGCGGTCCTGCGCCTCGATCAGGCGCGTCCAGGGCAGGTCCAGGAGCCGCTCCGGCGGCGCGCCGAGCAGGTCGAGCAGCTCCGCAGTCGCCTCCTCGCCGTACTCGCGGGACCCGACGCGCTCGGGGTTCGCGCTCTGCAGCACTGCTCGCGCGAAGAGGCCCTCGGCGCGGGGCGCTGCGAGCAGCATCGCGGCCGACGTCGCGCCGGCGGACTGGCCGGCCAGCGTGATCCGACCGGGGTCTCCTCCGAACGCCGCGATCTCGTCGCGGACCCACTCGAGCGCGGCGACGGTGTCGTGCAGGCCCGCGTTCGCGGAGTCGCGGTACTCGTGGCCGAGGAGGTGGTCCACGGTGAGGAATCCGAGCGCGCCGAGCCGGTGGCCGAGCGCCACGACGACGGTGCCGGTCCGGGCGGCGAGCCGTGCTCCGTCGCAGAAGGGCTCGGAGGGGGAGCCGGCGACGTGCAGCCCTCCGTGGATCCAGACGATCACCGGGCAGGCCTCGGCTGCCTCCGGCGTCCAGACGTTTACGGTCAGGCAGCCGGTCTCGCTTCCACCCGACGTCTGCGGAGCGCGCGGTCCGGGCTCCAGCGCCTCGCGCCGTCCGCTCCAGGCCTCGAGCGGCGGAGCCGGGAGGAAGCGCCGGGGGTCGCCCGCGTAGGGCACCCCGAGGAACGCGTGCGCCGCTCCGTCCGGCGTCTCGACGGTCCGCCCGAGCAGCCGACCGGCGGAGACGACGGCCTCAGCCATCGCGCCCTCCGGGCTGCAGGAGCACCGGCCCGTGCCCGGGCGAGAGGGTGCTCTGCAGCACGAGGGAGGACGCTCCGACGGCGGCCGCGTCGCGCGGGTTGCTCGAGAGCTCGACCTCGATCGGGTGGGCCCGGCGGGCGAAGCGGCGCTCGTCGAGGCGGGCGCGGATCGCGCGGGTGTGGATCGATCCGGCGATGGCGACTCCGGGGCCGGTGAGGACCAGCTCGTCGAGGTCGAACAGGTTGGCCAGGATCAGAGCGCCGTCGGCCAGGTGCCCGGCCGCGCGCTCGATCAGGGCGAGGGCCGCCGGATGGCCGTTGATCGCCGCCAGGCTGAGCACGTCGAAGTCGCGGGCGTGCTCCTCGGCGCGGAAGGCGAGGTCGAGGTCGGCGAACGCGGCGCGGTCGGAGCGCGCCTCCTCCACGACCACCGTCGGCGAGGCGTACCGCTCGAGGCAGCCGACGTTGCCGCAGAAGCACTCGCGCCCGCCCGGCACGATCGTGACGTGGCCGATCTCGACCGCGTTCGAGCTCGCCCCGCGCAGCAGTGCGCCGTCGAGGACGACGCCGGCCCCGATGCCGGTGCCGACGTAGATGCTCCCGAAGGTGCGGTGCCGCGAGACGCCGCGGCTCCAGAACTCGCCGATCGCGGCGGCGGCGGCGTCGTTGTCGAGCAGGATCGGCGCGCCCAGACCGGCGCCGAGCTCCTGGCGGAGCGGGTGGTCGCGCCAGTGGTGCAGCGTCGGCGGGCCGAGGACGCGGCCCGCGGCCTGGTCGATCGGGCCGGGAGCGACGACCGCCACGCCCGCGATCGAGCCGCGGTCGATCCCGGTCCCGCGGATGAAGTCGTCGTAGGCCCGGACCAGGCGCGCGGTGACCTCCTCCGGGGAGGCGAGCGCGGCGCCGTCGATCTGCTGGCGTGCGATCACGCCTCCGCCCGTGTCGGTCGCGACCAGGGTGATCGACTCGAAGCCGAGCTGCAGGCCGATGGCGATCCTCGCCCGCGCGTTGATCTCGAGCAGCTGCCGCGGCTTGCCCCCGGTCGAGGTCGAGCCGGTCTGGCGGACGATGCCGTCGGTGAGGAGCTTGCGCACGATCATCGAGATGGCGGGCTGGGTGAGGCCGGTCGCGGCGGTCAGCTCGACGCGGCTGATCGGCCCGGAGGAGCGGATCAGGTCCACGACGAGGGCGCGGCTCCCGGGGGCCGCGGGTGTCGATTCGCGCCGTGCCATGCCGTCACCTCCCGTTCCGCTCGTCAGCGTACGGGACGGCTCCGGCGCCGATCGGCCCCCTACTCTGGACGGGCGACGAAGGGCGGTGGCGATGACGCGGACGAGACCGATCGGCCTGGCCCTGGTGCGGGCGACCGAGATCATGGGCGCGGAGCCGTACTTCCACGAGTTCATCGCCGGTGTCGAGCGGGCGGTCCGCCCCTCGGGCTACTCGGTGCTCCTCAACGTCCTGCCCGACGCCGACGCCGAGCTCGCGACCTATCGGCGGTGGAGCGAGGACGGCGAGGTGAGCGGCGTGATCCTGGTCGACCTCGAGGACGGGGATCCGCGGCCGGAGTTCGTGCGCGGCCTCGGCCTCCCCGCCGTCGTGATCGGCCCGCCGAGCGCCGCCGTCGGCTTCCGCGCGGTGTGGACGGACGACGACAACGCGATGCGCGCGGCCGTCGACTTCCTCGCCGGTCAGGGCCACTCCCGGCTCGGCCGCGTCGCCGGACCCGCGGAGCTGTTGCACACGCGCATCCGCGAGGAGACGTTCGCGCAGGAGTGCGCGCGGCACGGAGTGTCCGGACCGACGGCCGGGGGCGACTACTCGCGGGCCTCCGGGGCCCGAGCTCTGGCGGCCCTGCTCGACGGCGACGAGCGGCCGACGGCGGTCGTCTTCGACAGCGACCTGATGGCGCTCGGCGGACTCGACGAGGCCCGCGATCGCGGTCTCGTCGTCCCGGGCGAGCTCTCGCTCCTCGCCTGGGACGACTCCGCGCAGTGCCAGCTCAGCGAGCCCCCGCTCTCGGCGGTCTCGCACGACGTGCAGGTCATCGGGATGCTCGCCGGCCGGGAGCTCCTGGCCGGAATCGCGGGTGGCGAGAGCCGCGCGATCAGCAGCCCCGCCGTCGTGATCGTCCCGCGCGGATCCACGGGCGCGCCGGCGGCCTGAGCATCTCCGACCGTCGGTCGACGGCCGTCGCCACGCCCCGCGTGCTCGCACTGCCGTCTCGATTCGTTACATAAATTATTTACTTTTGATATTGACCTCGACGGGGAGGACAGGGGAGTCTGTCCGAGGACCGGCCGACGAGGGTGGGGCGACGAGCCCCGCTCCCGAGAGCGGAACGACGCGAGCCGGTCCTCCACCCCGGTCGAAGGAGCCCTGGAACACACATGACCCGTGCCGCAGCACCGCCCGCCCCGAGGCGCTCCCGCCTCCGCTCGGCCCTCGCCGGCGGAGCGATCGCCGCCGTCGTCGCCTCGACCCTCGTCGCGACCGCGTCCTCCGCCCAGGCCGCCCAGGCCGCGCCGGCCGACTGGACCAGCGCCAACACCGCGTTCGTCCAGCGCGACGGCAGCGCCCTCACCCTCGACGGCGAGCGCTTCCGTGCCAGCGGGACGAACATCTACTGGCTCGGCCTCGACGAGAACGTCGGCGGGATCGACTACCCGACCTACTTCCGCATCAAGGACGCCCTCGACACGGCGGCCGGGCTCGGTGTCACCGTCGTGCGCTCGCACATGATGACGTCGACCAGCCAGGACGACGCCGACCCGCTCGCGCTGATGCCGCGGCTCGGCGAGTACAACGAGGAGGCGTTCCGCACCATCGACTTCGCGGTCGCCTACGCGGGCACTCTCGGCATCCGCCTGGTCCTGCCGCTCACCGACCAGTGGGAGTACTACCACGGCGGTCACCGCGACTTCACGACTCCGCTCGGCCTCGAGTCGGACGACTTCTACACCGACCCGGCCGCGATCGCGGCATACCAGGACTACGTCGACCACGTGCTCGACCACACGAACACGATCACCGGGACGCGCTTCGTCGACGACCCGACGATCATGGCGTGGGAGCTGGGCAACGAGCTCGAGGGCATGACCCGCGAGTGGATCGACGCCCAGGTCGCGCACCTGAAGGAGAAGGCCCCGGAGCAGCTCGTCGCCGCCGGCCGCCGCTTCGACATCGATCCCGACACCCTCGCGTCGCCGGACCTCGACATCGTCGACGTCCACTACTACCCGCCGACCGCCGAGCGGGTCTCGGCCGACGCGCGGACCGTCGCGGACGCGGGCAAGGTCTACATCGCGGGGGAGTACGCCTCGACGGCCGCCTCCGCCACGCTGCTCGACGCGGCCGCGGCCGACCGGAACGTCTCGGGCATGTTCTTCTGGTCGCTGTTCGGGAACAACGACCGCGGGGGCTTCGTCCCGCACGACGACGGCTTCACCCTCCACTACCCGGGCGATTCGGCGCGGGAGCGGGAGAGCGTGGACGCGGTCGAGCGCTACAGCGCGGCCGTCGGCAGCACGCCCGGCCGGCACGAGCTCGGCGCCCCGCTCGTCACGGCCCTCGACCAGGTGTACGGCATCACCACCGTCTCGTGGCGCGGGACCGCGGGAGCGCAGGGCTATCTCGTGCAGCGCTCGGTCGACGGCGGTGCCTGGAGCGACGTGACCGACGGCGCCGTCTCCGCCTCCGCCTCCCCGGTCACCGACTACGACTCGCCCGACGGAGCGCGCTACCGCGTGGTCGCGGTCGGCGAGGGCGATCGCCCCGGCCCCGCCTCCGACCCCGTGGCCGCGCCCGAGGCCGGCACGGTGCTCGTCGACCCGCTGCAGACCTGGACCCTCAGCTCGGCACACGAGAACGCGCGGCTCGAGCCGACGCCGGCCGGCGGAGTCGTCACCGCGACGGGCGCTGCGAGCATCACCTGGCAGCGTGACGGCGTGACCGCCGCCGAGTTCCTCCTCTCGGACCCCTCGGCCGCGACCGTCTCGACGAGCACCGACGGGACGACCTGGACTCCGGCCGCGACCACGGTCGACGGCGGCGCCCTCCGAGCGGACGGCCTCGACGGCGACGCCGTCCGCCTCTCCTGGAGCGGCAGCGCCACCCTCGAGCGCGCCACCATCACGAGCGCGGCGGAGGCGGTGGCCCTCGCCGACCCGCTCGACGACTTCTCGAAGGTGTCGGCCCGCACGGGCAGCCTCGCGATCGACTCCGGCTCGCCCGCGCAGTTCGGCGGAGACGTCTCCCGCGTGAAGCGCGAGAGCACCGATCCGGCGAGCCTCACCTGGAGCTTCGACGACATCAGCGGCGCCGACGTGACGGCCTGGTACTGGCCCGACCAGCCGGTCGCCCCGCTCACCGTGGAGGGCTCGGCCGACGGTGCGACGTGGGCGCCGATCGCGGTCGACACCCGCGGCGGCACCGGGAACTGGAAGCAGTACACGCTGTCGGTGCGCGGCCTCTCCGGCGTGAACCAGCTGCGCGTCTCGTGGCCGCAGGGCCCGGGCGAGGCGTGGACGCCGCAGATCGGCTCCGTGAACCTCTTCTCGCCGAACGCCGCTCCGCTCGGCGCCCCGGCCGCCCCCGCGCTCGTCGCGCCGGCCGCCGGCGCCGACGGGATCACCGCGACCCCCGCGTTCTCGTGGGAGCCCGCCGCCGACGCCGCGTTCTACCGCTTCACCCTCTCGGCATCGGAGGACCTCTCCGACCCGATCGTGGAGACGACCGGGCTCACCGCGACCACCGTCCGCCCGGACGTCGACCTCGCCCCCGAGACGCGCTACTCCTGGCGGGTGACCGCCGTGAACGGCGTCGGCTCCACCGTCTCCGAGGTCCGCTCGTTCGAGACCTCGGCCGTGCCGACGGAGCCCGTCGTGGTCGACGACTTCGAGGGCTACGCCGACGACGCGGCGGTCCGCGAGGCCTACGTCCGGAACAGCGGGGGCGGCACCATCGCGCCGACGCTGGTGCCCTCCGGCGCCGGCAGCGCCGCGCGCTTCGACTACGACACGGGCACGGCCGGCTACGCGGGCGTCGTGAAGACGTTCGATGCTCCGCAGAACTGGTGGGGCTACTCCGGGCTGACCCTCGACGTGGACGCCGCGGCCCCGTTCTCGGTGCAGTTCGTCGCGAACGGCGCCTACTGGGAGGCCTCCGTCACCCCGGCGACGGAGGGGCCGACCGTCGTCCCCTTCTCAGCCTTCGCTCCGCCGTCGTGGGCCCCGGAGGCCGATCTCGACCTGACCTCGGTGACCCAGTACGCCCTCTACGTGAACGGATCGGGGACCGGAGTCCTCACCGTCGGCGACGTGGCGACGGTGGTCGCCGCCGGGCCCGCCCCGACGCCGACGCCGACCACCCCGCCGACGACGACGCCCACCGCGCCGCCGACGACTCCCACCGCGCCGCCGACGGCCGGACCCTCGCCCCACCCCCACGTGCCGTCGTGGCTGGAGTCGCTGGTGCGCCAGTACCTCCCGACGATCCGGCACTGGTGGCAGGCCCGTCACTGACCTCCGTTCCGCACCCACTGCACTCACCGTCGCACCGCGACGCCCTACCGAGGAGAACACCCGTGCAACGACCCACCAGAAACCGCAGGACCACGCTGATCGGCATCGTCGCCGTCGCCGTCACGTCCTCCCTCGCGCTCGCCGGCTGCTCCGGCGGATCGGCGGGGAACGACTCCGGCGAGCCGGCCGGCGAGATCACTGTGCTGACCAACCGCACCGACCTGGTCGACACGACCTTCGCCGACTACGCGACGACGTTCGAGGGGAAGTACCCCGGGACGACAGTGAAGTTCGAGGCCCTGACCGACTACGAGGGCGACACCAAGATCCGCCTGAACTCGAAGGACTACGGCGACGTGCTGCTCATCCCGAGCTCCAACGTCACCAAGGACGACTACTCCGACTACTTCGAGCCGCTGGGCTCGACGGAGGAGCTGTCGAAGACCTACCGCTTCACCAACGAGGGCTCGTTCGACGGCACCGCCTACGGAGTCTCGACCTTCGGCTCGGCCATGGGCTACGTGTTCAACCGCGACGTCTGGACCGCGGCGGGCATCACCGACCCGCCCGCCACGGAGGAGGAGTACCTCGCCGACCTCGAGAAGATCAAGGCCGACGGCGTCGTCCCCTATTACACGAACTACAAGGACGGGTGGCCCCTCGCGACGATCGAGGGCAACCTCGGCACGGTGCAGGGGGCGGACGTCCGCACCGAGATGATCGCGGACGACGCGCCCTGGACCGAGGGCAACGACCAGTACAACATCGACGGCCTGCTCTACGACACGGTCGCGCAGGGCCTCAGCGAGGCGGACCCGACCACCACGAACTGGGAGGAGTCGAAGGACCTCCTCGCGAGCGGGGAGATCGGCTCGATGGTGCTCGGCTCCTGGGCCGTCTCGCAGATGCAGGACGCGGCAGAGAAGGCCGGGAAGTCCCGCGACGTCATCGGCTTCTGGCCGATGCCGTGGGCGCAGGACGGGACCTTCACCTCGGTGACCGCCTCGGACAAGTTCCTCGCGATCAACAAGAACTCGGACAACAAGGCCACCGCCCGCGCGTGGATCGACTGGTTCACGAACGAGTCCGGCTACGCCGAGAGCCAGGGCGCGATCAGCCCCGTGATCAGCGACCCCGCTCCCGACACCCTCGCGGACTTCGACGCGCTCGGCGTGCAGTACCTCGAACTCGCCCCGGACCCGGTCGGCAAGGAGGCGGTCATCAACGACATCGCCAACGAGGCCGAGATCGACCTGTTCGGCAACGCCTACCGCCAGGAGCTGATCGACGCCGCGCGCGGTGCGGGCGCCGGCGACAAGGAGTCGCTGTTCGCCGACCTCAACTCGCGCTGGGCCGCGGCCCGCGCCGACGTCGCCGAGTAGTCCCCGCGGGCGGCCGCCTCCCGCGGCCGCCCGCCCCTCCCTCCGGAGCCCCACCGCTCCTGCACCCCCGAACGACGGAAGGATCGACCATGGCGATCACCGACGCTCCGCCCATCGAGGTCGGAGCGAGCAAGCGGATCCGGCCCCGCCGCCGGCAGCGCCTCACCGGCAGGCGCATCACCCCCTGGCTCTTCCTGGCGGTCCCGCTGGCGTTCCTGGTCGTGCTGACGTACATCCCGGTCGCGAACATGTTCTGGTACAGCGTCACCGACTGGGACGGCCTGGACCCCGACAAGACCTTCGTCGGCCTCGAGAACTACGTCGAGATCTTCACCCGGCCCGAGATCTTCCGCGTCTTCTTCGTCAGCCTGTTCTACCTCGCCGGCGCGATCGCGCAGCTCGGCCTCGCCCTCTTCTTCGCGACGCTGCTGAGCTTCCGCACCCGGTTCCGCAACTTCTTCAAGGGCGTCATCTTCTTCCCCTACCTGATCAACGGCGTCGCCATCGGGCTGATGTTCCTCTACTTCTTCCGTCCGGACGGCACGCTCGACGCGGTGCTCGGCGTCTTCGGCGTGCAGGACACCCCGCAGTGGCTCGGCGACCCCTCCGTCGTCAACGTGTCCCTCGCGGCCACCTCGGTCTGGCGCTACATGGGGCTGAATTTCGTGCTGTTCCTCGGTGCGATCCAGTCGGTCCCGGAGGAGCAGTACGAGGCGGCGGATCTCGACGGCGCGAGCGCGTTCGACAAGTTCCGCTACATCATCGTGCCGAGCATCCGGCGCATCCTCGGGCTGTCCTTCATCCTCGCGATCGCCGGGGCGCTCTCGGCCTTCGAGATGCCCTACATCATGACCGGCGGCGCGAACGGGTCCGAGACCTTCGTGATCCAGACCGTCGACACCGCCTTCCGCTACTCCAAGGTCGGCCTCGCGTCGGCGATGGCCGTGGTGCTGCTGGCGATCGTGCTGATCATCACGGCCGTGCAGCGGCGCGTGTTCCCCGACGAGAAGGCGAGCCAGGAATGACCAGCACCCAGCAGCGCCCCCCGGCGGTCACCGGTCTCCCGGTGACGCGGCAGGCGGCCGTGAAGGAGCGGCGCACCCGCCGGTCGGCGGGATCCGTCCTCGGCTCGATGGGGAAGTACGGCTCGCTGATCGTGGCCTGCCTCTTCGCTCTCGTGCCGATCGTCACGATCGTGATGCTCGCGTTCAAGACCTCGGCGGAGTACCGGGGCACCGGACCGCTCACGCCGCCCTCGAACTGGTTCAACCTCGAGAACTTCGCCATCGCCTTCACGCAGGGCGGGATGGTCACCGGGTTCCTCAACACCGGGATCATCCTCGTCGTCTCGATCGTGGGCACCGTGCTGATCGGCACGATGGCCGCCTACGCGATCGACCGGTTCCGCTTCCGCGGGCGGAGCCTGGTGACCGGGCTCTTCCTGCTCGCGACGCTGGTCCCCTCCGTCACCACGCAGGTGGCGACGTTCCAGGTGATCAACGCCCTCGACCTCTTCAACACCCGATGGTCGGCGATCCTGCTGTTCACGGGCACCGACATCGTCGCGATCTACATCTTCCTGCAGTTCATGCAGTCGATCCCGGTCTCGCTGGACGAGGCCGCGATGCTCGACGGAGCGAGCCGCTTCACCGTGTACTGGCGGATCGTGCTCCCACTGCTGAAGCCCGCGATCGCGACCGTCGTGATCATCAAGGGCATCGCGGTCTACAACGAGTTCTACATCCCCTTCCTCTACATGCCCTCGCGCGACCTCGGCGTGATCTCGACCTCCCTCTTCCGCTTCATGGGCCCGTTCGGGGCCCAGTGGGAGGTCATCGCGGCGGGCACGATCCTGGTGATCGTGCCGACCCTCGTCGCCTTCCTCTTCCTCCAGCGCTTCATCTACAACGGACTGACCTCAGGAGCCACGAAGTGACCCACACCATCGACACCGACAGCCGGGCGACCACCGCGGCCACCCGCCGCCTGCACGAGGGCTGGAGCGTCCGCGCGACCCGCGGGCCCGTCCCCGCCGAGCTCGTCGCCGCCGTCGTCCCCGCGGTCGTGCCCGGCCTGGTGCACACCGACCTGCTCGCCGCGGGTCTGATCCCCGACCCCTATCTCGACCAGAACGAGAAGAAGGTCACCTGGATCGGCGAGACGGACTGGGAGTACTCCTCCTCGTTCGACTGGGCCCCCGACGGCCGCGACGTGCACGAGCTCGTCTTCGAGGGCCTGGACACGGTGGCCGTCGTCACGCTGAACGGGCGCGAGATCGCCCGCACCCGCAACCAGCACCGCACCTACCGGATCCGCGTCGACGAGGCTCTGCAGGAGGGGGCGAACGAGCTGGTCGTCGCCTTCGCATCGCCCGTCGCCGAGGCCGACCGAGCGAGCCTCGAGATCGGCTACCGGCCCCACACCTACTCCCACCCCTTCAACGCCCTGCGGAAGGCCGCCTGCAACTTCGGCTGGGACTGGGGGCTGGACGCCGCCTCCGCCGGCATCTGGAAGCCGGTGACCCTCCATGCCTGGAGCGGTGCGCGCCTCGCCTCGGTGCGCCCCGTGGTCACGGTCGACGGGACGACCGGCCGCGTCGAGCTGCACGTGGGGCTCGACCGGGCCTCGGACGCCGAGGTGGAGGTGCGCGCCTCCGTCGCCGGCGCGGAGGCCGTGGCGAGCGTCCCCGGTGGCGAGCGCACCGCGGTCCTCCACCTCGAGGCGGCCGAGGTGGCCCTGTGGTGGCCGCGGGGCTTCGGCGGGCAGCCGCTCCACGACCTCGAGGTCGCGCTCCTGCAGGGCGGAGCCGTCATCGACGAGCGCTCCCAGCGGATCGGCTTCCGGACCCTGGAGGTGCAGCTCGACCGCGACGACGAGGGCACCTCGTTCCGCTTCGTCGTCAACGGCGAGCCCGTCTGGATCCGCGGAGCCAACTGGATCCCGGACGACGCCTTCATCACCCGGGTCGACCGCGAGCGCCTCGCCCGCAGGATGGACCAGGCCGAGTCCGCGAACCTCAACCTCCTCCGCATCTGGGGCGGCGGCTACTTCGAGTCCGACGACTTCTACGACCTCTGCGACGAGCGCGGCATCCTCGTCTGGCAGGACTTCCTCTTCGCCTGCGCGGCCTACGCGGAGGAGGAGCCGCTCCGCAGCGAGGTCGAGGCGGAGGTCCGCGACAACGTCACGCGGATCATGCCGCACCCGAGCCTCGCGCTCTGGAACGGCAACAACGAGAACATCTGGGGCTTCGAGGAGTGGGGCTGGGAGAAGCGCCTCCAGGGCCGCACCTGGGGCCTGGGCTACTACCTCGATCTGCTCCCGCGCCTGGTCGCCGAGCTCGACCCGGCGCGCTCGTACACGCCCGGGAGCCCCTGGTCGGGCGACCCGCAGATCTTCGCGAACGACCTCGACCACGGCTCCGTGCACCTCTGGGAGCTGTGGAACCGCGTCGACTACCCCGCCTACCGGGACGCCCACGCGCGATTCGTCGCCGAGTTCGGCTGGCAGGGGCCGGCGTCGTGGTCGACCATCCAGCGCTCGATCTCGGACTCGCCGCTGACTCCCGAGTCGCCCGGGATGATCCACCACCAGAAGGCGACCGACGGCAACGACAAGCTGACCGACGGTCTCGTCGCTCACCTCCCGCTGCCCGACGACACGGAGGACTGGCACTGGGCGATGTCGCTCAACCAGGCGCTCGCGGTGACGCTCGCGATCGAGCACCAGCGCTCCGAGAGCCCGCGCTGCATGGGCTCGATCGTCTGGCAGCTCAACGACTGCTGGCCGGTCACCTCGTGGGCCGCGGTGGACGGCGACGGCACCGCCAAGCCGCTCCTCTACGCGCTCAAGCACGTCTTCGAGGACCGTCTGCTCACCGTGCAGCCGCGCGGGGAGGGGCTCGCCGTGGTCGCCGTGGGCGACTCCCCCGAGGAGTGGGCCGGCGAGTGCGTCGTGCGCCGCCTGGCGTTCGACGGGACGGTGCTGGCGGAGGAGCGGCAGGAGCTCGCGGTCGGGGCGCGCTCGGTGCGCACCCTGCCGATCGGGTCCGGCGTGGCGACGCCCGAGGACGCCGCCGCCGAGCTGCTCGTCGTCGACTTCGCCGGGACGCGCGCGTTCTGGTTCTTCGCCGAGTACCGCGACTCCGCCCTGGAGGCCGCGCGCCTGCGCACGAGCGCCGCCCCCGTCGAGGGCGGAGTGCAGGTGACCGTCACCGCCGAGAACCTCGTGCGCGACGTCACCCTCCTGGTCGACAAGGTGGACCCGTCCGCCGTCGTCGACGACCAGCTGGTCACGCTGCTGCCGGGCGAGAGCGTCGTCTTCACGGTGCGCGGCTCCGGTCTCGACACCGAGGCGCTGGTGTCGCCGAGCGTGCTGCGCACGGCCAACCAGCTCGTCGCCGACTGGGCCTGATCCGCGGTGAGCACGCAGCCCGCCCTGGCCGTCGACGTCGGCGGCACGAAGATCGAGACCGCCCTCGTCGATGCCGGGGGCGGGCTCGTGCCCGGCACGCGGCACCGGCGCGCGACCGGCCCCGCCCTGACTCCTGAGGAGTTCGAGCGGGCGCTCGCGGAGTGCGTCGCCGCCTCGACGGCCGGGGCGGACGTCGTCGGCGTCGGCGCCGGATCCGCGGGGCCGATCGACCTCGACGGCGGCCGGATCCGACCGAAGAACCTCCCGCTGCTCCACGGCGTCCCGCTCCGGGAGGCGCTCGAGCGGCTCGTGCCCGGTCGGCCGGTCGAGCTGCGCCTCGACGGGACCTGCATCGCCCTCGCCGAGCACTGGTACGGGGCCAACCGGGGCGCCGTCTCCTCGGTGAGCCTCGTCGTGTCGACCGGAATCGGCGGCGGGATCGTCCTCGACGGCCGGGTGCTGGCGGGCCGCTCCGGCAACGCCGGCCACCTGGGCCAGGTGCACGTCGCCGACGCCGACCCCGAGGAGGGGAGCGACGGGACGCTCGAGAGCATCGCCTCCGGACCGAGCACCGTCGCCTGGGCCCGGCGCCGGGGCTTCGCCGGGAGCGCCGGGGAGGAGCTCGGGCGCGCGGCCGCGGACGGCGACGCCGTGGCCCTGTCCGCGGTCCGCCGCTCCGCCGAGGCCGTCGGCACGGCGATCGCGGGCGCGGCGACCCTGCTCGACGTGCACGACTTCGCCGTCGGCGGCGGTTTCGCGGGCGTGACCCGCGACTACCTCCACCTCGTGCAGGCGAGCGCCCGGGAGCACGCTGTCCTGGACTACGCCCGCGGTCTCGACGTCCGCCCGTCCGGGCTCGGCGGGGAGGGGCCTCTGATCGGCGCGGCCGCCCTGATCCTCCGATCGACGGCGGCGGCGCGCGAGCCCGCCCTCGTGCCGTGAGCGGCATCTCCTCCGAGCATCCGCTCCGCTCGGCCCTGCGCCCGTCGCGGCACCGGGTCGTCGGGGCGGCGCTCGCCTACGTCGTCAAGGACAGCCCGCTGTGGATCCTGCCGCTCGTCACCGCCGCCGTGGTCGACGCCCTCGTCGACGGCCGGTCGCCATCGGCGCTCGTCGTGCCGGCCGCGGCCGCCGCGGCGACGATCCTCGCGAACATCGGGGCGAACGCGGTCTACGTGCGGCTCTCCTCGTCCGCCGTCCGCGCGCTGGGCCTGCGGCTACGGGAGGCGCTCGCCGAGCGGCTGCAGAGCCTCTCGCTCGACTACCACTCGCGAGGCAGCGCCTCCATCGCCCAGACGAAGGTGGTGCGCGACGTCGAGAACCTCGAGCTGATGCTGCAGCAGGCCTTCGGGCCGGTGCTGACAGCGCTGGTGGTGCTCGTCGGAGCCGGAGTGGCGACGGGCACGAGGGTGCCGCAGTTCCTGCTGGTGTTCGCGCTGACCGTCCCGCTCGCGGCCGCACTCGTGCTCTGGCTCCGTCGGCGGACAGCGGCCGGCAACGAGGCGTTCCGGCGCCACGTCGAGACGATGTCCGGCACCGTCGGCGAGATGTCCGCGCTCCTCGAGGTCACCCGCGCCCACGGCCTCGAGAAGGTCTCGGTCCAGCGGGTGGTGGAGGCCGCCCGCCGCGTCGAGCGGGCGGGCGTCGCCCTCGACCGCCTGAACAGGCGCTTCGGGGCGCTGTCGTGGAGCAGCTACCAGCTCATCACGCTCGGCTCGCTCTTCGGCGCAGCCGTCATCGCGATGACGGGCGTCCTGCCGGTGACGGTCGGCGAGGTCGTGCTGCTGAGCTCCTACTTCGCGCTGCTCACCGGGACGATCACGGCGGCGTTCCAGACTGCTCCGCTGGTCACCCGCGGCCTCGAGTCGCGCCGCTCGATCGCCGAGGTCCTGGCGGACCCCGACGTGGAGCACAACGAGGGCGAGCCGGTCGTCGACGCCCTCGCCGGAGGAGTCGAGCTCGACCGGGTGAGCGTCGACTACGGCGACCGGCGCGTGCTGCACGACGTGTCGCTCCGGATCGCCCCGGGGGAGACCGTGGCCTTCGTCGGCCCCTCCGGCTCGGGGAAGTCGACGCTGACCCGGGTGGTCCTCGGATTCGTCCGCCCCTCGCAGGGCCGCGTGCTGCTCGACGGCCGTGACATCGCCGCCCTCGACATGCGCACGGCCCGCCGCTTCATCTCGGTCGTGCCGCAGGAGTCGGTGCTCTTCCGCGGCAGCATCCGCGACAACGTGCTCTACGGGACAGCGGACGCCGACGACCACCGGCTCGAGGCGGCGCTGCGGGTGGCGAACGCGGAGTTCGTCCTCGAGCTGCCCGACGGCTGGGACACGGTCGTGGGGGAGCGGGGCGCCCTGCTGTCGGGAGGCCAGCGCCAGCGCCTCGCGATCGCGCGGGCCCTGATCCGCGACCCCCGTCTGCTCGTGCTCGACGAGGCGACCGCCGCACTCGATCCGCGCACCGAGCGCGAGGTCCGGCTCGCCCTCGACCGGCTGCGCGAGGGGCGCACGACGCTGATCGTCGCCCACCGCCTGAGCACCGTCCGCACGGCCGACCGGATCGTGGTGCTCAGCGAGGGGCGCGTCGTGGAGCAGGGGACGCACGATGAGCTGCTCGCGACGGGCGGCGCGTACGCCGCGCTGCACGCGACGGCCTGAGCGGGCCGCCGCCGCGTCCATCCGTCGCCCGCGGCCCGTGCCCGCCGCGGGGACGGGCCGCTGCTGACGGATCGATCGCGGGTGCGGCCCAGCGGGAGCATCGTTAGCGTGGAGGTCCGCGCCGATCGCCGGCGCCGAGGGGAGCCCCATGGATCAGACCGTCGAGATCGACGCCCGGGCGGAGGCCCTGCGCGCCGACCCCGAGAGCTTCGCCGCGATGGACGCGCTCTGGCGCAGCGTCTACGCCCTGCCGATGTGGTGCTTCATCGCGCGGGGGCCGGACGACGCGCCCACCCCCTTCGTCGGCGGCCTGGAGTCGGGGCCGATGGTCTTCGCCTTCACCACGGGGGAGCGCGCCCGCGCCGGGGCGCTGCACGCCGGCCTCTCCGACGAGGACGCGTCGCGCGTGCTGAAGGTGCCGATGCCGGCCGCGCTCGAGTGGATCGCGGCGATGGGGTCCTCCGGAGTCGCGGGAGTGGTCTTCGACCTGCCCCGCTTCGGGTACTTCGCGCCCCTCCAGAACCTGCTGCCGATGCGCGACTTCATGGCGGCGAACCCGCCGGCCTGAGCCCCGCCCCGTCGAGACCAGCGGATCCGCCGAGACCAGCTGATCCGCCGGTTGTCGCCGCCCCGAACGGGTCACTGGACGACACCCGAGGATGGTGGGCCGGAGGCGCGCCCGTCCTCCGAGGACGAGGCCGGGAGACGCCGATGGGGAAGCTGCACTACGACGGATCGGTCGAGATCGACGTCGAGGACCGGGTGCTCGCCCACCTGCAGATCGTCCTCACCGCGAAGCTGCGCCAGGGGGAGTCGTGCCTGCTCACCTGGCGCGACGAGAACGGGATGAGCGACGGCCGCAGCGCGATCTGGCTGCACCCCTCGCACACGCTCCGCTACACCTACGCCGGCGGCCGCATGCCCCGCATCAACCCCGCCTGGATCTCGGCGCTCACCGATCTCGCGAACTCCGCCGGCGGCCTCCGCTTCGTCCCCGAGCCGCCGGAGCCCGTGCGTCCCCCCGGTGGGAGCGCTCGCCGGTGACCGGCGTCCGGCCCCGTTCCCGGCCTCGGGCTCAGCAGCCGGAGTCGGCGGCGTCCGCGTCGAGCGCCGCCGCGGTGCCGAGCGCGATCAGCGACTGATCCGTCGCGACCGCGACCCTCGGGAAGCCGAGCGCTCGCAGCAGCCCGGCGCGCTCGCGGTCGCCCGCGTAGGCCCCGGCGCCCTTGCCCGCGCGCCGGGCCGCCGCGGCGATCCTCGGCAGCGGGTCGTCCGGTCCGTCCGCGGCGAGCAGGTCGGACAGGTCCCGTCCGAGGCCGATCGCGAGGTCGAACGGGCCGACGAAGACTCCGCTCACGCCCGGCACCGCGAGGATCCGATCGACGGCGTCGAGGCCGGCCTGCGTCTCGATCATGACCCAGAGCGCGGTGCGCGCCTCGGCGGCCGACGGGGGAGCGGCGCCCCAGAGATCGGACATCGGCCCCCAGCTGCGGCGGCCGAGCGGCGGGTAGTGCGCGGCGCGGACGGCCGCGAGCGCCTCCTCGACCGTCTCGATCATCGGGACGACCACGACGTCCGCTCCGGCGTCGAGCGCCCTGCCGATCAGCGCGTCGGAGAGCCCGGCGACCCGGACGCCGACGGGCGGCCTCCCGCTCACGGCGCCGAGCGCGCGCAGGGAGGCGAGGACCGCGGCGTCGTCGAACGCGCCGTGCTGCGCGTCCAGGCACAGCCACGCCGGCCCGCCGCGCGCGATCTGCGCGACCGTCAGCGGCTCCCCGAGCCGGCACCACACCCCGTCGGCCCGACCGTCACCGAGAACCCGTTCCGCATCCACGGGTCCGATCCTCGCGCACGGGGCGCCGCCTAGGCGAGGACCGCCAGTGCCGTCGACAGGATCCCGAGGACGACGCCCGCCCCGAGCAGGATCAGGCCGGTCAGGCGCAGCGCCCGCACCGCGTCGCTCCACCGGTGCAGGCGGATGCGGTGCGGATCCTCCTCGCGGTAGTGCACCTCCCGCTGGTCCGACCGTGTCGGCGTCAGCGGGTCCCCGGCGGACAGCGGACGCGATCGCACCTCGCCGGCCCGGGTCACCCAGTGCAGTGCGAGGGGCGGACCCTCCTCGAGGTAGGCGGTCGTCGTCAGCCAGCGTCCGTCGATCAGCGCCGCGACGAACGCGGCGAGCAGGAACAGCACGCCGAGGGGGAGGGTGACAAGCGAGAGGGCCTCGGAGATCGTCTCCAGCATGCAGCGTCCCTCCGACCGGATCCGGTGCTGAGCGTACCGAGTCGGCGGCCGGCGCGTCCGCAGTGGGACGCGCCCCGCCGCCGAGCCCGCGGGCCTCAGCCCCAGGCGACCTCGAGGTCGACGACGAACGTCACTCCGAAGCGGTCGCGCAGCATCCCGTAGAGGGGCGACCAGGCTGCCGGGGCCAGGGGCACGACGACCGCCGCCCCCTCCGAGAGGCCGTCCCAGAGGCGGTGCAGCTCGTCGGCGTCGGAGCCGCGCAGCGACACGAACACCGGGATCGTGCCCGGGTCGTAAGCCGTGTGCGCGGGGACGTCGTACGCCATGACGCGGAAGCCGGCCTCGGAGACGACCTGGCCCCACATCAGCTGGTCGGCCTCGTCGGGCGCGGTGACAGCGTTCGCGTCCGCGTAGGACATCGCGTCGACCCGGCCTCCCGTGACCGAGGCGTAGAACTCCAGTGCCTCGCGGGCCTGTCCGCGGAAGTTGAGGTGGGTCGTCGTGGTGATGCTCATGGTGCGCTCCTCGCAGTCGTGCCGGGTCGATCACCCGGTGCCCCGACGCTCCCAGGAGAAGAGGACGATGACGGTCCTCTTCTCGGAATACCCTCGGGACGTGCTCACGACGACCGAGCGGCTCCTCCTGCTCCTCTCCCTCCTGCAGACCCGCCGCGACTGGCCGGGCGGAGTGCTCGCCGAGCGCCTGGGGATCGCGCCGCGCACGGTGCGTCGCGACGTCGACCGGCTCCGCACGATGGGCTACCGGATCGACGCGGCGAAGGGCCCCGACGGCGGGTACCGGCTCGAGGCCGGCGCCGAGCTCCCGCCGCTGCTCTTCGACGACGAGCAGGTGCTCGCCCTCACCGCCGCCCTGCGCGCGCCGATCGCGGGGCTCGAGGAGGCGTCGGCCCGTGCGCTGGCGACGGTGCGGCAGGTCCTGCCCGCCCGGCTCCGGCCCCGAGCGGATGCGCTGCGCTTCACGGTCGCGGCGGCGCCGGCTCCCGCGGTCCCCTCGGAGCGGCTGGTCGCGGTCGCGGCGGCCGTCCGGGCCTCGGAGGTGCTCCGCTTCGCGTACGCGGAGGCGGTGCGCCGCGTCGAGCCCCACCACTTGGTCGCGCGTCAGGGCCGCTGGTACCTCATCGGCTTCGACCTCGACCGCGACGACTGGCGGGTGTTCCGCGTCGACCGGCTCGAGCCGCGGTCACCCCGCGGTGCCCGCTTCCGCCGCCGGGCGCTGCCGGTCCGGAGTCCCGCCGCGTTCCTGGAGGCGCGGTTCCGCGGCGGAGCGCCCGGGGAGGGGTGGCCGTGCCGCGGCTCGGTGGTGCTGGAGGCGCCCGCCGCCGAGGTCCTGCCCTACGCGGGCGACGGGGAGGTGGAGGACCTCGGCGACGCGGGCTGCCGACTCGCCCTCGGCGCCTGGTCGTGGGAGGCGCTCGCCGCGTCGTTCGGCCGGTTCGACGCTCCGATGGCCGGGGCGGAGCCGCCCGAGCTGGCCGCCGCGTTCGTCGTGCTCGCGGAGCGGTACGCCGCGGCGGGAGCCTGACCGGACCGCGTCGGCCGTCCTCCGCCGCTACTTCACCGAGTACCGGGCGCTCCCCGTGCTGCCGTCCGCCGTCGTGACCGTCAGCGTCCAGCAGGTGCCCCGCTTCGCGGGCACCGTCCACGCCTTCACGTAGCGGTTCGTCGCGGTGTCGTAGCGGAGGCGTCCGGTCAGGGTGGTCGTCGGCGCTCCGGTGAGGACGGCGCCGGCGGTGCAGGAGGTCTGCTTCTGCGTGACGCTGCGCACGTCGGCGAGGGCGGAGTGGCGGAACGTTCCCGCGGAGGACGTCGAGGTCACCTGGAACGTCATGCCGGTCGCGGCTCCGGCGGCCACGCTCTTCACCGAGGTGCTGAGCCCGCCGATCGTCCACGGGGTCACGGTGTAGGACGCGGTGAGGGTCGAGACGTTGCCCGCCCGGTCGGTCGCGGTCGCCCGGTACACGTGCGGACCGACGGAGCGGCCGCCGCCCGTGATCACGCAGTCGCCGGTGAGGCCCGAGAGCGCGTCGTCCGCGAGGCAGCGCGCCTCCGGGAGCACCGTGCCGTAGGGGTAGGACCCCTCGGGCCTCGACGTGAACGAGAGCTGCGGCTTCGTGGTGTCGATGGCGATGCCGCTGCGGGTCGTCGTGGCACGGTTGCCCGCGTTGTCGACGGCGGTGCCGGTGACGCTCTGGCCGGGGCCCTCGCGCAGGATCCGCGCGGGGGTGCAGCTGCGGATCCCGGAGCCGCTGCCGTCGGCGCAGGAGAAGCCGACGGAGACGGGGGAGCGGAACCAGCCCGCGGCGTTCGGAGCCGTCGGCGCGGTCGTCGCGGCGATGGTGGGGACGCCGGTGTCGACGATCCGGTAGGTCGCGGCGGCGGTCGTGGTCAGTCCTCCGGGGTCGGTCCAGGTGCAGGTCGCCGTGCGGGTGCCGAGGCCGTTCACGAGCGTGCCGGTGACGACGGCCTCCTCGCTGAACGTTCCACTCTCCGCATCCGTGATCGCGCAGGCGGCCCTCGGCTCCGAGCCCTTCTCGTAGGAGGCGCCGTCGGTGGCGGAGGCGACCGTCACGACAGGCGGGGTGTTCGCGGGGACCACGGTGACCGTGTGCGGCACGCCGGCCGTGGTGCCGTACGCGTTCCGCGCGCTCACCGTGAAGGTGGAGTCGCCTGCGGTGGTCGGCCTGCCCGAGACGACGCCCTCCGGCGAGAGGGCCACCCCCGCGGGAAGGGCGCCGGACGAGACCTCGAAGGTCGCGGCCGGGCCGGACGCCGTGAAGGCCGCGGAGTAGCGGGTCCCGGTCGTGACGAGCGTCTCGGCGGTGTCGGCGGTGAGGGTCGGCAGCGGGCCGATCGCGAAGGCGTGGTTGAAGCCGACCGCGATGCCGGTGGCGCCGGTGATCCCGGCCGGGACGTCCAGCTCCGTGTCGCCGTCGGAGTGCAGGGAGACGACGGTGCCGTCGGACGTCAGCAGGACGCTGAAGCCGATGCCGGCGGCGATCGCGGTGATGCCGCCGAGATCGGCGGGGACCCGCGGCAAGCCGGAGTCGGCGGGGTCGCCCCAGGTGACGACGGTGCCGTCCCGCTTCAGGGCGAGGCTGTGGGAGTAGCTGACCGAGACGGTGACGACGTCGCGGAGGCCTGCCGGGGCGGTGTACGCGCCCCTGTCGTCGCCGCCCCACGCCACGACCGTCCCGTCGGCGCGCAGCGCGAGGCTGTTCCAGCCGCCCGCGGCGATCGCGACCACTCCGGAGAGACCCGCCGGCACCTCGGTCGCTCCGAACTGATCGGAGCCCCAGGCCGCCACGGTCCCGTCGCCCCGCAGAGCGAGGGTGTGGTAGCTGCCCGCGGCGACGGCGGTCACGCCGCCGAGTCCGGCCGGGACGTCGGTCTGGCCCTGGCGGTCGTCGCCCCACGCGACGACCGTCCCCTCCATCGTGAGGGCGATGCTGTGGAGGTACCCGGTCGAGATCGCGGTCACCTCGCGGAGCCCGGCCGGCACGTCCCGCTCGCCCTCCAGATCCGCTCCCCAGGCCTCGACGGTGCCGTCGGTGTGGAGCGCGAGGGTGTGGCTGTAGCTGCTCGCGACGTCCGTGAGGTCGGACATGCCCGCCGGCACGTCCCACTCCCCGTTGAGGTAGCGCCCCCAGGCGGCGACGCCGTTGGCGAGGTGGTCGTTCCCGACCGGCACCGGGTCCGGCTCGGCAGAGGCGAGGGGAGCCGCGGTGCCGGCGAGCAGGGCGACGGTCGCGGTCAGAGCGAGCAGAGTGCGGCGCAGGCCCGCGGCGGTGCGGGCGGGGCGCGGAGAAGCGGGGTCGGTCACGGGCTCACGCTAGGGGCCGGCTCTCCTCCGGGGCGGGGCGGGGGCGCCCTGTAGCGGACATGTCCTCTAGAGGGCGGAGCGCCGCTCCTCCAGGGCGGAGCCCGCGCCCTCCAGGGCGGAGCCTGGCCCCTCGGGGCCCGCGGCGGAAGGGCTTGCCCGGATCCGCGACGGGCGATTGGCTGGAGGGCAGGAGAGAGAGGTGTCACCATGACGCAGACCTTCCCCGCCTGGTTGCGGGATCAGCAGAAGAGGGACGACGAGGTCGGCCGCTTCGCGCAGGCCTTCGGCGGTCGCGACGACCTGCCCGAGCACGGCGGCCGCGCGATCTACGACGGCTACTTCGCCAGCGAGCCCGAGTCGGCGCAGGCCGATCTGGAACGCGCCTGGATGGAGTTCGAGGCGCACCCCGAGCCGTCCGCCACGTCCGACGAGCCGGAGGGACTCCGATGAGCGACCAGACCCCGAGCCCCGTCGAGGACCCGGACGACCAGTCCGACAAGCCGTCGCAGGCCGAGGGCGAGGACGAGCGCGACACCCCGCACAAGGTCCTGCCCGCCGAGGGCAAGCCCTCGAAGGCCGAGGGCTGAGCCGACGCACTGAGCCGACGCACTCCCCGGAGGGGCGCATCCTGCAGAGGGTGCGCCCCTCCATCGCGTCAGCGCCCGGTGACCGCCAGCAGCTCGTGCGCCGCGGCGCTGTCCGGGTAGCGGGAGAGCACGCGCTCCAGATCGCGCCGAGCCGGAGCCGTGCGCCCGTCCGAGAGGAGCGTGCTCGCGCGCTCGAGCAGCGCCTCCGCCCGCAGCTCCACGGGCCGCGCACTGGTGACGGTCGGGCGCACCACCCGGTCGAACGCCTCGACGGCGCCCTCGATCACGCCGAGCTCGCGAAGAGCGACGCCGCGGCGGATGAGCACCGCGGCGGAGGCGGCGTCCACGTTCTCGACGGGCGCCGAGAACTCGGCCACGTCGCTCCAGCGTCGGCGGGCGGAGTAGAGGGAGGCGAGCGTCGACGCCGCGAGGGTCGACGGCTCCAGGGTCTCGACCGCCACGACCGCCGCGGCCGGATCCGTGGGTGCCGTCAGCTCGGCGTAGAGCAGGCGCAGCGCCGGGGCGTCGAGCGGCACCTCCACGTCGAGGCCGCCGCTCAGCGGCAGGCGGACGGTCAGCGCGATCCCGTAGCGGCGGAGGAAGGAGTCGGCCGACGGGTCGTAGCGGATGCGCACCAGCCAGCCGGTGAGCCGCAGAGCGCGATCGTCGTCCGCGGAGTGCAGGGCGTCGCGGACGAGCTCGACGACGGCCGCGAGGCGCGAGCCCTCGGGGGAGCCGGTGGTCGCCTCGTGCAGGTCCTCCGCCGGCGCCCCGGCGCGCACGAGCCGGAGCAGGGGCGCCTCCCACGCCGGAGCGAGGGCGGAGGGGCGCACGAGACCCGGCCCGCCGGGCATGCTGAGCCAGCCGGACAGCCGGGAGCGGTGGTCCTCGGGGGAGAGCGGGTCGCCGGCCGCCCGGAGCCGGGGGCGCGCGAGGGCACGGAGCTCTCCGCTCCGCCGGAAGCCGACTGCCACGGCCGATCCCCCTCCGCGTGCGACGGCGGCTGAGGACCGTCGATCCGCCGAGTCTACGGCGTCGCGCCCCGCCGTCACCCCCGAACGGGGAGCGACGCGCTGGCGGCGATCCCCCGCCCCCCGTCGTCGCCCCCCGGCGCTGTCAGGCGCCGATCGAGCCCGCCGTGCGCAGCGGCATCACGTCGGGCTTCTCGGCGGTGCTCGCGATCGTCACGACCGCCTTCTCCTCGTTCGAGCGGAGCACGGCGTCCATGATCTCGAGCACGTGCAGGGCCACGCGGCCGGAGGCGCGGTGCGGGCGGTCCTCCGCGATCGCCTCCGCGAGGTCGGCCAGTCCCACTCCGCGACCGGTGTCGATCACGCCGGCGGAGTCGGGGACGACCCGCCAGTCCTCGTCGCGGACGGCGACCTCGACCGGGTCCGAGAACATGTTCGGATCCGGGACCGAGATGGTGCCCTCGGTGCCGTAGACCTCGAACTTCGGGGCCCGGCTGCGCCAGACCTCGAAGCTCACGGTGACGGTCGTGGCGACTCCGCTCGCGTGCTCGAGCAGCGCGGTGATGTGCGTGTCGATCGTCACCTCGATCGGCGTACCCGCCTTCGGCCCGGTCTCGATCGTGCGCGGGCGGTCGGAGCGGGTGGCCAGGCCCGTGACGCGGACGACCGGCCCGAAGAAGTGCACGAGCGCCGTCAGGTAGTACGGGCCCATGTCCAGCAGCGGGCCGCCGCCGGGCTGGTAGTAGAACTCGGGCGCCGGGTGCCAGCGCTCGTGGCCGGGAGCGGCCCAGTGCACCTGCGCGGCGATCGGGGTGCCGATCGCGCCGGAGTCGAGGGTGAGGCGCGCGGTCTGCACGCCGGTCCCGAGCACCGTGTCCGGGGCGCTCGCGAAGCGCAGGCCCAGCTCGTCCGCGAGGTCGAGCATCGGCGCGGCCTCGGCCGGGTTCAGCCCGAGCGGCTTCTCGGCGAAGACGTGCTTGCCCGCCTTCAGGGCGCGGGTGCCGATCTCGACGTGCGCCGCCGGGATCGTGAGGTTCAGCACCGCGTCGATCTCCGGGTCGCCGATCAGCGCGTCGACGGTGAGGGCGCGGACGCCCTGCTCGTCGGCGACCTGCTGCGCCCGCTCCTGGTTCAGGTCGGCGACCGCGACGAGGCGGAGGCCGCGGAAGGTCGGGAGGTTCGCGAGGTACTGCTCGCTGATCTTCCCGACGCCGATGATGCCGACTCTCAGCGGGACGCCCACAGCATTCCCCTCTCGATGATCGTGCGGACGTTGTCGTCCTGGAGGATCTCGACGCGGTGGCCCGGCGTCGAGACGAAGATGCGGCCCTCGCCCCAGAGGCGGGTCCAGATCGCGGGGGAGGTGATGGGGCGCTTCCACGGGTCCCACGGGCGGACGGCCTGCGTGGTCGTGGCGAGCACGTCGTTGTAGTCGTCGTGCAGCACCCAGTACTGCTCCGTGACCAGCTCGAAGTCGGTGATGCCCTGCGTGATCGGGTGGTCGGCGGCGAGGGCCGTCATCTCGATCGTGTGCGGCATGTAGTTGTCCGACTGCTCGCCGGTGCGCTCGTCCGGGTGCTTGCCGGGGTGCGAGGCGAACTGGCCGCCGATCAGCTGCAGGTAGTCGGAGTTGTCGCGGTAGGAGTCGGCGATCCCGCCGTGCCAGCCGGCGAGGCCTGTGCCGCGCTCGACCGCCGCGCGGAGGCCCAGGAACTCCTCCCACTGGATGGAGGTCATCGTGTTCGACTGCACGATCAGGTCGACCGTCCGCATGTAGGCCTCGTCGGCGTACACGGCGGTCGACTCCTCGACGCGCACGTCGTAGCCGTTGTCGCGGAGGAACGGCAGGAACAGCTCGGTCGCCTCGACCGGTTGGTGGCCGTCCCAGCCCCCTCGGACGACGAGGGCCGTCTTGCCGGGAGTGGTCGGGGAGTGGTCGGTCATCGTCGTCCTCACGTGCGGGCGGATCGCTCCGCGGTTCGTCATCGAACAGGACTTGCGCAACTTCTGCGCGGGAGCCCCGGCGTCCGACCATCATGCACCGCGGTTCCCGGCGGGAGCAAGCCGTCCGCGCGCCGGTCCAGTTGCGAAAGTCGGTATCCGCTACGGTGAGCACATGCCCGACCACGACGACGTCTCCGGAGCGACCACCCGCCCGACCATGGCGCTCATCGCCGAGCGCGCCGGGACGAGCGTCCCCACCGTCTCGAAGGTGCTCAACGGCGGCACCGACGTCTCGGAGGCGACCCGTCTGCGCGTGATGGAGGCGGCGCACGCGCTCGGCTACCGCCGCCGTCCGCGCCTGCGCCCGCCGGTCGAGGATCCGCACTCCGCCCAGATCGTCGACGTCGTCGTCGGCCACATCGGCGGCACCTGGATCGGCCCGGTCCTCGAGGGCATCGAGGCCGAGGCCTCCGCCGCCGGGGTCGACCTGGTGCTCACCCGCGCCCGCGACGACGGCGCCTGGATCAGCCGCCTCCTCCGCCGCCCCTCGCTCGGCGCCATCGTGGTGCTGGTCAACGTCTCGGCCGCGCAGCTGCACCTGCTGACCACCGCCGAGCTGCCCGTCGTCGTCGTCGACCCCAGCACGCGGCCGCCGGCCGACGTCGCGAGCGTCGGCGCGACCAACTGGGACGGGGGCCGCATGGCCGCCGAGCACCTCCTCGACGCCGGCCACACCCGCTTCGGCGTCCTCGGCGGCACCCGCACCCAGCTCTACAGCAGCGCCCGGATCGACGGCTTCACCACCGCGCTCCGCGCCGCCGGGGTCGAGGATCCGCGCGTCGCCTACTGCGACTGGGACCGCGAGCTGGCCCGCGAGGCCGCCGGGCTGATGCTCGCTGAGCCGGACGCGCCGACCGCCTTCTTCGCCTGCTCCGACGTGATGGCGCTCGGCGTCTACGAGGCCGCCGACGACGCCGGCCTCCGCATCCCGCGAGACCTCAGCGTCATCGGCTTCGACGACGTCGAGGAGTCGGCCTGGGCGACCCCGCCGATGACCACGATCCAGCAGCCCATCGGCGAGATGGGCGCCATCGCCTTCCGGATGCTGCACCAGGCGCACCGGTCGGCGACCCCGCTCGCCTCGGGAGCCTCGGCCACCCGCATGGAGCTGGAGACGCGGCTGATCCGCCGCGCCTCCGTCGCGCCCGTGCGCGTCTAGCGCCGCCCGCTCGCCCTCCCACCCCGCCCCCTCGGGATCGATGCGTCACGAACGGCCCCTCTCCCGCGCCCGTGACGACCGTTCGTGACGCATCGACCCCGGCGGGCGCCGCGGTCGGTGGCGACCCGGGTCGCACCGCCTATGCTGCCCGGATGCGCAGCGCGACCGGGGGGATGGTGGTCGCGTCGTTCGTCTCGCGGATCCTCGGGTTCGTCCGGCTGGCGCTCCTGATCGTGGCGGTCGGCGGCACGAGCGCGTCGGTCGGCGGGCAGGTGTTCGAGGTCGCGAACTCCGCGCCCACCTACCTGTACGGGCTCATCGCGGGCGGGGTGCTCGGCGCGGTGCTCGTGCCGCAGATGGTCCGGGCGCGGGCCGACGGACCGGAGGGCGTGCGGACCCTCGAGCGGCTGCTCACCGTCTGCCTCGGCGGAGCGGCGCTCCTCACGGCCGCCTGCACGCTCGCGGCGCCGCTGATCGTCGGGCTCTACGCCGGGGGCTGGTCGGCCGACTGGGCTCTGCTCGCCACCCAGATGGCCTACTGGTGCCTGCCGCAGATCTTCTTCTACATCGTCTTCGCCGTCTTCTCGCAGCTGCTCAACTCCGCCGAGAAGTACGGGCCGGGCGCGTGGGCGCCCGCCTGCGCGAACGTGATCTCCGTGCTCGGGATCGCGGTGTTCCTCCTGATCCACCCCGAGGCGGCGTCGACGCCCGCCGACGAGTGGACGCCGGAGATGGTGGCGCTCCTGTGCGGCACTGCCACCGCCGCGATCGTGGTGCAGGGGGTGATCGCGGTCGCGTTCTCGCGGTCCGTCGGCGTCCGCCTGCGGCCGCGCTTCGGCGTCGCGGGGCTCGGCGGAGTGTCGCGGGACGCGGTCTGGGTGTTCCTGGGCGCCCTCGTCGCAGAGGTGTCGTACATCGTCGTCTCGAACGCGGCGACGGCGGCCGGCCAGGCCATGAACCGCGCCGGCGTCGACGGGCCGAGCCTCAACTCCTTCTCGAGCGCGCAGCTGCTGCTCCTGCTGCCGCACGGCATCCTGGTCGTCTCCGTCGCCACGGCGATGTTCACGCCGCTCAGCCGGGACCTGCACCGCGGCGATCGGGCGGCCGCGGCGGTGAACCTCCGACGGACCGAGGACGCGGTGCTCGCCGTCACTCTGCTCGCGACGCTCCTGTTCGTCGCGGCGGCGCCACTGCTCACGCAGCTCGTCTTCGGCACACCGGTGATCGGCGGAGTCCTGCAGCTGCTCGCCCTGAGCCTGGTCGGCTTCAGCCAGACCTACGTCCTCAACCGGGCGATGTTCGCGCTGGGTCGGGCCCGCGACTCGCTGGCGACCCAGGTCGTTTCGGCCGTCGGCGTCGCGGTGGGGGCGCTCGTCGGCGGGCTCCTCCTGCCTGCCGAACTCGTCGTGCCGGCGATCGCGGGCGGCACCGCCCTCGGGACCACGGCCGCGTGGGCCCTCGCCCACTGGCTGGTCCGGCGCCGGATCGGCGTCGTGCCGCAGCCGACCCGGGACCGCCGCGCCGCTCTCGTCGCGGCGCTGGTCGCAGCCTGCGCGTCGGTGCCGCTCGGCCTGCTGCTCGCCGTGCCCGCCGACCGCCTCGCGGCCGGCGCCGTGCTGCTGCCGGTCGGACTCGCGATCACCGCCCTGTTCGTGGTCGTGCACCGGGTCGTCGGCGGGCGCTGGCTCTGGTCGCTGGTGCTCGCGCCGCTCTGAGGGGCTGCGCGTGCGGTCCCGCAGCCCCGACCCTCAGTGCCCCGCGCCGAGGTTCCCGGCGAGGCGGCCGTGCATCCGGGTGGAGGCGTCGTTCATGCCCTCGATCACGGCGCGGGTGCCGTGGCGCTCGTACTTGGTGGTGACGGCGTCCAGCGCGGCGACGGTCGAGGCGTCCCAGATGTGGGAGCCGGAGAGGTCGATCACGACGTGCGCGGGGTCCTCCGCGTACGAGAACTGCGTGGTCAGGTCGTTGCTGGAGGCGAAGAACAGCTCGCCGGTGACCGTGTAGTGGGCCGTCGATCCGTCGGCGGAGAGGGTGCGCTCGACGGTCGCGAAGTGGGCGACCCGGCGGGCGAAGACGACCATGGCGGCGAGGACGCCGACGACGACTCCGATCGC
Organism: Rathayibacter sp. AY1C2; assembly: GCF_002931195.1. NCBI lineage: Bacteria > Bacillati > Actinomycetota > Actinomycetes > Micrococcales > Microbacteriaceae > Rathayibacter > Rathayibacter sp. AY1C2. The sequence continues at coordinate 51,874 of NZ_PSWG01000016.1, forward strand.
CAGGTTGTGGGTGAGGACGACCACGACGACCGTGGCGATCATGACGACCGTCTCGCCCACGGGCATCCGCTTCAGGGTCGACGGGCGGATGCTGTGCCAGTCGAAGGTCGCCACCGAGACCATCACCATCACCGCGACCAGCGCGGCCATCGGGATGATCGCGACGAGGTCGCCGAGCGCGACGACGAGGATCAGGAGGAACACGCCGGCGAGGAAGGTCGAGATGCGGGTGCGGGCGCAGGACGCCTTCACGTTGATCATCGTCTGGCCGATCATCGCGCAGCCGCCCATGCCGCCGAACAGGCCGGAGAGCACGTTCGCGGCGCCCTGCCCGAGCGACTCGCGGGTCTTGCGGGAGGGGGTGTCGGTGATGTCGTCGACGAGCTTCGCGGTCATCAGCGACTCGAGGAGTCCGACGAGCGCCATCGCGACGGCGTACGGCGCGATGGTCGTGAAGGTCTCCCAGGTCAGCGGTACGTTCGGCAGGAACAGCTCGGGAAGGCTGCGGGGCAGCTCGCCCTGATCGCCCACGGTGGGGACGGCGACCGCCGTCACGACGACCGCCGCGGTGATGAGGACGATGGCGACGAGAGGCGCCGGAACGGCCTTCGTCAGGCGCGGCATCACGACCATGATCACGATGCCGACGGCGACCAGCGGGTAGACCAGCCAGGGCACGCCGATCAGGTTGGGGATCTGCGCCGAGAAGATCAGGATCGCCAGCGCGTTCACGAATCCGACCATCACGCTGCGGGGGATGAAGCGCATGAGCTTCGCCACTCCGAGCAGCCCGAGCACGATCTGGAGCACGCCCGCGAGGATCACCGTCGCGATGAAGTAGTCCATCCCGTAGTCGCGGGCGACGGGGGCGATCACGAGGGCGACGGCGCCCGTGGCGGCGGTGATCATCGCGGGGCGTCCGCCGAGGAACGCGATCGACACGGCCATCACGAACGACGAGAAGAGGCCGACCCGCGGATCCACGCCCGCGATGATCGAGAACGAGATCGCCTCGGGGATGAGCGCGAGCGCGACCACGAGGCCGGCGAGGACCTCGCGGGTCAGGATGCGGGGGGTGCGCAGCGCCGTCATCACGGTGGGCTCGGCGTGCGGGCGGGCAGGGGTCTTCGAGGCGAGGGCCATCGCGGCGGCTCCAGGGAGTGGGAGGGGTGCTCGACGAGGAGCGCGGAGGGCTGCGGCATCGGGTCGGCGGAAGCGGGCGGGGATGCCAAGCTTGCAGAGGCGTGTCAGCAGCACGTGCAACCCTACCCTCACGTAAGGGTAGATCTGAAGGGGTGAGCAGGATCGGCACCATGCACATCGGCGAGCTCGCCGAGCGGACCGGCCTCTCGCTCCGGACCCTGCGCCACTACGACGAGATCGGCCTCGTGAAGGCGTCCGGCCGCACCGAGGGCGGCTTCCGCCTCTACACGTCCACCGACTACGACCGCCTGATCCTCATCCGCCGCATGAAGCCGCTCGGCTTCTCGCTGGAGGAGATGGCCGCGCTGCTCCGCGTGATCGACACCCTCGAGGCCGAGGGCGACGACGCGCCGGCCGAGGTCCGCGCGCAGCTCGACGCCTTCGTCGCGCAGGCCCGCGAGCGCCGCGAGGCGCTGAGCGCCCAGCTCGCGATGGCCGACGAGTTCGTCGAGCTGCTCACCAGCCGCTGAGCCCGGCCGCCTGCGCGATCGATGCGTCGCGAACGGCTCCCACGCGGCTCCGATGACGACCGTTCGCGACGCATCGGATCCCCGGGAGCGCGGGAGAGCCGCTCAGGTCGCGCTCGCGTCGGGCAGCTGCTCCGGGCAGTCGCCGCCCGGCTCGGTGGCGAGCTCGAAGTGCCAGATCTCGTTCGCGTAGGTCTGGCAGAGCCCGTAGTCGGTGCCGTGCTGCGCGAGCCAGCTGTCCGCGTCCGTGTAGCCGATGTCGACCGCGTCGCCGGTGAGGTGGGCGGAGGAGGTGACGGATGCGACGCGGCAGCCGCGGCCCGACGGCGGCCGTCAGCCGCGCGGGCCGCGGGCCAGCAGGGCGTGCAGCAGCGGCAGCGCCGACGCGATCATCAGCACGGTCCCGAAGCCGCTGTCGTCCGGGCGCACGACGGCGCCGGCGATCAGCAGGCCCGCGAACAGCACGGCCGAGATCACGCGGCGGACGGTGCCCTCGAGCCGGTTCAGCCGGCGCTCGATGGTGGGGACGGTGACCGCGAGCTCGCCGTCGTCGAGGGTCGTGACGAGCTCGTCGAGCCGGCGCGGCAGGCGCCAGATCAGGCCGAGCGTGTCGACGGCCTGCTTGCCGACGTCCTGCACGACGGAGCCGCGCTCCTCGCGGATCAGCTGCTGCGCGTAGGGCTCAACCGAGTCCCACAGGTTGAAGGCCGGGTCGAGCGCGCTGCAGACGCCCGAGGTCAGCGACATCGCGCGGATGACGAGCAGGAAGTTCTCGGGGAGCTGGAACGGCAGCGCGCGCACGACGTCGCCGAACTGCACGGCGAAGTCGCGGAACTCGCGCGGATCCACCTCCCGCAGCTCGGCGAAGCCCATGCCGCCGAAGCGGGCGAAGAGCTGCGTGAGCGCCCGCTCCAGCTCGCGGGAGTCGGCCGAGGGGAGGAGGACGCCGACCGCGCGGGCCGCGTCGACGAGCCCCTTGCCGTCGCGGGAGGCGGCGGCGATCAGCATCCGGCGCAGGCCCGCGCGGGTGCTCGGCGGCACCTCGCCCATCATCCCGAAGTCGATGAAGGTGAGGCGCCAGGGCAGCTCGCCCCCGGGGGTCGGCGTGACGAAGACGTTGCCGGGGTGCGGATCCGCGTGGAAGTAGCCGTTGGTGAAGAGCTGGTCGAACATCACGGCCGCGAAGACCGGAGCGACCTCCCGCGGGTCGATCCCGGCGGCCAGCAGCGCGGCGTGGTCGGTGATCTTGATCGCGGTGACGTCCTCGAGCGTGAGGACCTTGCGGGTCGAGCGCTCCCAGACCACGTCCGGGACGGCCACCCGGGCGTCGCCCGCGAAGTCGGCGGCGAAGCGGACGGAGTTGGCCGCCTCCTGCAGGTAGTCGATCTCCTCGAGGCTGGTGACCGCGAACTCCTCGACGAGGGCCGGGGCGTCGACGCGGTCCGAGACCAGGCGCACGTGGCTGAGCCAGCCGCCGACGCGGCGCAGAGCCGCGAGGTCGACCTCGACGATCTGGTCGATCCCCGGCCGCTGCACCTTCATGATGGCGGCGGAGTAGCCGGTGTCCTCGGCGTCGACGGGGGAGAGCCGGGCGCGGTGGGCCTGCCCGAGGGAGGCGGCGGCGACGGGCGACTCGTCGACTCCGGCGTACGCGCGCTCGAGCGGCAGCCCGAGCTCGGACTCGGCCAGCGCCCGGATCCGCGGGAACGGGACGGGCGGGACCTCGTCCTGCAGCCCCTCCAGCTCGCGCGTGATCTCGGGCGGCAGCACGTCCAGGCGCGACGACATGAACTGGCCGACCTTGATCATCAGGCCGCCGAGGTCGACCGCGAGCACGTGGAAGCTGCGGGCGAAGCGGCGCATCCGGCCGGGCCGGGTGCGGACCGCGACGCGCGTGAGCCCCACCCGCGGCAGGAGCAGGTCGAAGAACCAGGTGACCGCGAGATGCCACGCGGCGAAGCGGAGGATCCGGCGGTAGCGCCGCCGGTCCTCCCGCTCTCGGTGGCCCGGGGCGGCAGGACCCGGGCTGACCGAGGCCACCCGGGTCAGTCCTGCGCGAGGATCGCGTACAGGCGGCGGCGCACGTCCTCGAGTTCGGCGACGGCCTTGCGGATCTGCTCGGGGGTGCCCGAGCGTCCGACCTGGGCCGCGGCCTGGGCGAGCTCGAGGCCCGCCTTGGGCAGGGCGCCGAAGTCGACGTGGTCGGAGTCGTTCCACGGGGTCGAGGTGCCGTGCTCGGCGACCGTCGCGCGGCCGGCGTCGGTCAGCGTGTAGGTCTTGCGGCCGTTCTGCTCGTCGGCCGTGATGAGGCCCTCGTCCGCGAGGAGCTGGAGGGTCGGGTAGACCGAGCCGGGGCTCGGCTTCCAGTCGCCTCCGCTGCGCTCCTCGATCTCGCGGATGATCTGGTAGCCGTGCATGGGCTGCTCGGCGAGGAGCGCGAGCACCGCGGTGCGCACGTCCCCGCGGCCGACCCGGGAGCCGACGCGCTTCTCCATGCGGGAGCGGGCCTGCTCCATCGCGCGCCAGATGCTCTCGATGGGCGTGCCGGTGCCGAACGCGCCGGTCGATGACGATCCGTTCATGATGACCTCCTGTTTGTCCGAACGATACTCAGCGATATGGGTGGCGACTGTGAACGACTGCCGCGTCGGCTCAGAGCTTCGCGAGCTTCGCCCGGGCGACGAGGAACAGCCCGTACATGACCAGTCCCGCGCTGACGAGGGTCAGGGCGATCGTGCCGTACGGAGGGACGTCGAGGAAGCGGATGGCCCCGTCGAGCCCGGTCGCCTGGCGGGCGTCGCCGGTCAGCGCCGCGACCACGAAGATCCCGCCGGCCAGGCCCAGCGCGAGCCCCTTCGTGATGTAGCCGGTCGCGCCGAGGATCAGCACGGCGGTCCCCGTCGGGCCCTCGGGGATGCGGACGAGCTTGCGGAAGCCGCGCCGGATCCCGATCGCGACGAAGCCGATCCCGCTGCCCAGCACGATCCCGCCGACGATCACGAGGATCACGACGCCGACCGTGCTCGTCAGCAGCTCGGTGTTGATGCGGCGGATCGTGGCCGAGGAGCTCGTCGAGCCGCCGAGGGCGAAGACGAGCGTGGTGCCCGCGAGCGTGAGGGAGGCGATGCCCTTGCCCGACTCGACGATCCGGCGGCCCAGGCGGGCGGGGAGCCCCGGCGCGGAGGAGCGCCCGCCGAGGGAGAGCTGCCAGAGGCCGAGCGCGACCAGCCCGATCAGCGCGGCCCAGACCACCACGAGCCCGACGGGGGAGTCGGCCATGCGCCCGATCGCTCCGGACGCGTCCGCCTCCCGCGAGGTCTCGTCGCTGACCGCGACGCGCAGGGCGAGGCCGCCGATCAGGAGGTGGATCAGTCCGTTGACGGCGAAGCCCGTGCGGGCGAGGCGCCGGAAGCGCCGGGTCCGGACTCCGGCGCGCGGCGACGGCACGCTCGCAGTGGACATCGCGCAACCCTCTCATCCCCGGCGGCCCCGGCGCCTCCTGACCCGCCGACGCGCGCTTGGCAACCCTCTCCCCGGCCGGGTGCCCGCGTCGTGGGATGGAGGTGCGGTGCAGATCGCGCCGCAGCAGGACGAGAGAAGGAACCCCATGCGTGCACGCCGACGTCGCGCGGGCGGTCGCCGAGGGCCGAGGCGGGGCGGACCTCCCGGACCGGTCCCGGGCAGGGGGGGGCGGCGACGATGACCGGAGCGACGCTCCTCGTCCGCCGCCCGTCGAGCCCGGCCTCGCGGGTGCTGGTGCTCCACGCGACCGCGGTCGAGCTGGAGCTGCTGGTGAACGCGCTGCTCGGGCTCGCCGAGGCGACGTCGTGCCTCGACGTGCGGGTGGCGGCGAGGTCTCGGGCGGCGCTCCTGCTGGCGACCGTCGATCCGGAGGCGGTGCTGCCGCTGGCCGAGGCGCGGCGGGTCCGCGTCGGGCTCCGCCGCGAGCGCGAGGAGCTGGAGCGCGGCGGGGTCGGGTGCCGGCACGTCGTCGAGGCGCGGGCCGGCCGTCGGTAGCTCCGGAGCGGGTCCGATCGGCCGCCGGCCTCGCGACGAAGTCCTGACGGAGGTCGTCCACCGCCGATGTGCGCCGCGCCGTCCCGCCCCCGTCAGCAGCAGCCGCAGGCCTCCGAGTCCTCGCTCGTCAGCGCGGCGATCGGCGTCGTGCAGGTCTCGCCGCGCCAGGCCTCCAGGCCCTCGCGGACGGCGACCGCGGCGATCACGAGGCCGGCGACGGGGTCGGCCCACGTCCATCCGAGCGTGCTGTTCAGCAGCAGGCCCACCAGGACGGCGGCGGAGAGGTACGAGCAGAGGAGCGTCTGCTTCGAGTCCGCGACGGCCGAGGCCGAGCCGAGCTCGCGGCCGGTCCGGCGCTCGAGCAGGGAGAACGCGGGCATCACCAGCAGGCTGACGGCGGCCAGCACGATGCCGACGGGGGAGTGCTGGGCCTCCGAGAATCCGAGCAGCGCCCGGACCGAGTCGACGGCGACGAACGCGGCCAGGCCGAGGAACGAGACGGCGATCACCCGCAGCGCGGTGCGCTCGCGCGCCTCCGGATCGCGGCCCGAGAACTGCCAGGCGACGGCCGCGGCGGAGAGCACCTCCACCACGGAGTCGAGGCCGAAGGCGACGAGCGCGGTGGACGACGCGACCGTCCCGGCGGCGAGGGCCACGATCGCCTCCACCACGTTGTAGGCGATGGTCGCGCCGACGATCCAGCGGATGCGCCTCTGCAGCACGCGGCGGCGGGCGGGGAGGAGCGGAGCGCGCAGGGCGGTCATGCGCAGCGGCAGTCGTCGCCGGAGCAGCAGTCCGGATCGACGACGAGGGCCAGGCGGAGCAGGTGGTCGAGCGCCCCGGCGATCCGGGTCTCGGCCAGCCGGTACCAGGTGTACCGGCCGTCCTTCACGGCCTCCACCAGCCCGCATCCGCGGAGGCACGCGAGCTGATTCGACATCACCTGCCGCGAGACCCCGAGCGCGTCCGCGAGGTCGGAGGGGACGGCCGGAGCCTCGCGCAGCGCGAGCAGGATCCGGGACCGGGTCTCGTCCGCCAGGGCGGATCCTAGGCGCGCGAGAGCAGCGGAGTGGGTGAGGGTCGCGGTGGCGGGCACGGGAGCGACGGTACACGCGATGCTGTATCGAGCGCGAGGGCGGTGGTCTCTCCTCGAACGGGTGAGCTCCCCTCCCGCTCCCCCCCGTCGGGTGGGCGGACGGGCCGCACTGCCGCGGATCCCCGGGGCCGGCCTCCACGGCGCGCCCCGAGCGGCCCGCGCGCCGTGCCAGGATCCCCTTGATCACGGCGCCCGTCCGCCGCTCCGCCGCTCGGTCTCCTGGAAGGGCCACGGACCCGCCTTGCTCGATGCCACGACCCTCCGCGTCGCCTTCGGGGTCACCGCCCTCACCCTCTTCCTGCTGTTCGCGCTGGTCACCTACCGGTCGACGCGCTCGTCCTTCAGCTTCTGGTGGTGCACGGCGCTCGCGCTGTTCATGGGCGGCTCGCTCGCCTACCTCCGCGACGGCACGGCCGACCAGGTGTGGGCGAATCCGCTCGGGAACGGGCTCATCGTGGCCGGCGCCGCCGCGGTCTGGGCGGCGAGCCGCTCCCTCCGCGGCCGACCGACGCCGTGGTGGCTGGTGGTCGCTCCGACCGTGGTGGTGACGGGCGTGTCCAGCCTCGACTCGCCCGCCGTCAACGACTGGTCGGGAGGGCCGCTCTACCTCGCCTCGATGGCGCTCCTCATCGGCCTGTCGACCCGCGAGATCGCGCTGCTCGGCGCCGGACGCTCGCGCACGCGCTGGCCGCTGCTGCTGAGCTCCGGCGCCCTCTCCCTCTACTACGCGCTCCGGTTCGCCGTGTTCCTGGCCGCGGGGCTGCGCAGCGAGCTGTTCGCGACCTGGTTCGGGACCCCGACCACCACGCTGATCACGCTGGTGCTGCTGGTCGTGGTGTCGTTCAGCATGGCGTCGCTCAGCGGCGAGCAGGTCGCGCAGATGCTCACCGCCGGCGCCGCCCGCTCGCGGCAGGAGCTCGCCGACGGCGAGAGGGTGCAGCGGCGGCTCGAGCCCCGCTCGGTCCCGGACCTCCCGGGCTACGACGTCGCCGGCGCCTGCGTGCCCAGCGGGACGGTGAGCGGCGACTTCTTCGACTGGCGCTGCACGCCCGACGGGCTCGCCGTCACCGTCGCCGACGTGATGGGCAAGGGGGTCGGCGCCGCGATGATCGCCGCCACGGTCCGCGCCGCCCTGCGCGTCACTCCTCCCGCTCTCGGCCCCGCGGCGACGATGGCGCTCATCGACCGGGTCGTCGAGCCGGACCTGTCGGCGAACGACGCGTTCGTCACGCTCCTCCACCTGCGGCTCAGCGCCTCGACCGGCGACATCGCGCTCGTCGACGCCGGGCACGGACTCGGGATCGTCTGCCGCGCCGACGGCTCGCGCGAGCGCATCCCCTCCGCCCACCTGCCGCTCGGCCTCCTCGGCACGCAGGAGTGGGAGCCGACCGGCCTCCGACTCCACCCCGGCGACCTGCTGCTGATCTGCAGCGACGGCGTGCTGGACCTCTTCGACGGCTCCCTCGCCGCCCTCGACCGGGTGGCCGACGCGGCCGTCGCCGCCCCGGCGACCGCCGCCGCCGCGGTCGCCGGCGTCACCGGCCTGGCGGCCGAGGGGCTGCTGGCGGACGACGTGACCGTGGTGGCGATCCGGCGGACCTCGGGGAGCTGACCCGGCCTCAGCCCCGCCCCGCCTGCAGCCGGAGCCCGGCCAGCAGCAGGTCGAGGCCGGAGCGGAACACGTCGAGGTCGTCGTGCGTCGCCATGACGTCGGCCGCGTGGTGGCCGAAGGGGAACTCCTCCGGATCGAGGGCGCGCCAGCGGTCGGCCAGGTGCTCGAGGAACTCGCCCCTCTCCATCCCGCTCTCGAGGAACTCGCGGGGCGGCGGCTGCGCCAGGTCGGCCGCGACTCCGACGACGTAGCTGACGATGGACGACACGGCGTGGAACCGCTGCCGGGGCGTCAGGTCGAGAGCCATGAGCTGCTGCCCGAGGCGCTCGTACATCGCCATCGAGTTGGGCTGCACCCCGGTCGTGTTTAGCATGTAGAGGCCGAACCAGGGTCGGCGGACGCACTCGTCGAAGAGGGCCAGTGCGACGGCGCGAACGTTGTCGATCGGGTCCGGCCCGTGGGTGAGCGGCTCGCTGTCGGCGAGGACCCGACCCATGACCTCGTCGGTCGCCCGCTCCAGCAGCTCGTCGCGGCTGCCGACGTACCAGTAGATGCTCGCCACGCCGCCGCCGAGTCGGGCCGCGAGCGCGCGGAACGTGAGGGCCGACTCCCCGGACTCGTCGAGGATCGCGATCGCCTCGGCCAGCACGGTGTCGAGCGAGTGCGACGCTCGGCGGCGGCCCCGGGCGGGGGAGGGCGCGGCAGCGGTCTCCGTCGGGCGATCTGCAGGCATGGCTTGCATCTTACCGAACGGCGTTCCATACTATCGAACACCGTACGAGAGTCGAACGGCGTTCGATAGGAAGGCGCCTCGATGTCCGCTCCGACGACCACCTCCGCCGAGTCCCGCGCTCACACCTCCCTCCGCTCCGCGGCACTCCCGCTCGCCGCTCTCTGCCTCGCGTTCTTCGTCGAGATGGTCGACAACACGCTGCTCTCGATCGCCCTCCCGACGATCGGACGCTCACTCGACGGGTCGACCGCCGGACTGCAGTGGGTGACCGGTGCCTACTCCCTGACCTTCGGCGGGCTGCTGCTGACAGCCGGGTCCGCCGCCGACCGGTTCGGCCGCCGCCGCGTGCTCCTCACCGGCCTCGCCGCGTTCGGGCTGATCAGCCTCGCCGTCGTCCTCGTCACCGACATCGGCCAGCTGATCGCCCTCCGCGCGGCGCTCGGCTGCGCCGCGGCCGCCATGGCGCCCGTCACGATGTCGCTGGTGTTCCGGCTCTTCGACGACGAGAGGCTCCGCATGCGGTCGATCACGATCGTGATGATCGTCGGGATGTCCGGCATGGTCCTCGGCCCCCTCCTCGGCGGCTCGATCCTCAGCACCGTCAGCTGGCAGTGGCTGCTCGTCGTCAACGCCCCGATCGCGCTGCTGGTCTGGATCGGCGTGCGCCTCGGAGTCCCCGCGGACCAGCGCGCCGACCTCACCTCCGGTCGGCTCGACCTGCCGGGGACCGCCCTCACCGTCGCCGCGGTGGGGCTCGGCTGCTACACACTCACCAGCGGAGTCGAGAACGGCTGGCTGTCGCTCCTCACGATCGCCTGCGCCGCGGGCACCGTCGCCGCCGTCGCGGGATTCGTCGTCCGCGAGCGCCGCGCCGTCTCGCCCATGATCGACCTCGCGATCTTCCGCGCCGGGCCCGCGCGGGGAGCGGCGCTCACGCAGCTCGGCGCCTCGATCGCCTTCGCGAGCGTCCTGTTCGGCCTGATCCTGCACTTCCAGTACGCCTACGGCTGGAGCCCGGTGCGCGCCGGCCTCGCGAACCTGCCCGTCATCGTCACGATGCTCGCCGCCACTCCGGTCACCGAGCGCCTCGCCGCGAAGCTGGGGCACCGCGCGGCCTGCCTGATCGGCACCGGGCTCCTGGTCGGCGCGCTGCTCGGGATGTCCTGGGCGGTGGACCGGGGCTACCTCGCGATCGCCGTGATGATGGTCGTGATGACGGTGGGCCTGCGGACGATCATGACCATCTGCGCCGTCGCCCTCGTCGAGGCGATGCCCGCGAACCGCACCTCGATCGGTGCGGCGCTCAACGACACGGCCCAGGAGATCGGCACCAGCATCGGCACGGCCGTCGTCGGCACGCTGATCGCCGCACTGGTGGCGACCACCCTCCCGGCGGGCGCATGGAGCGCAGACCTCGCCCGGAGCTTCTTCGCGGGTGAGCGGGTCGCTTTCCTGGTCGTGGCGGTCCTCGTCGGCGTGATCGCGACGATCGGCTCGCTGTCCCTCAGCGACTCCCGCTCCACCGAGGAGCCGGCGGCGGCCTAGTCCATCGGGTCGCGCCGGGCGTCCTCGAGGTCGGCGATGTCCGTGTACTCGAGGAAGTCCAGCGGAGGGATGTCCATCATCTCCTCGCTCCACGAGGGACGGGCCGGCTGCATGCGGCGCGTCTCGAGCTCGATGTGGGCGATGACCTCCGCGGAGCGCCGGACGCTCAGGGCAGGACGGTTGACAGCCGCCCGTCGAGTCCGGTGGGGGAGGTGTCGCGCGGTGGAGCCCGCGCTCAGAGCTGCGCGAGCAGCCTCTCGCACGCCTGCTCGCAGCGGCGGCAGGCCTCGGCGCAGATCCGGCAGTGCTCGTGCATCCCGGCGTGCTGCTCGCAGTCGTCGGCGCAGGCGCGGCAGGCCAGGAGGCAGGCCTCGACGAGGGCGCGGACGGCCGCGGATCCGACGACGCCGCGGCGCGAGAGCACGGCGCCGGTCGCGGCGCACACGTCGGCGCAGGCGAGGTCGGTGCGGATGCAGTGGACCAGCTCGGCGACCGACTCCTCGCCGAGGCACGCGTCGGCGCAGGCGGTGCAGGTGAGCGCGCAGGCGCCGCACGCGTCGATGCACTCGGCCAGGACCTCCGGATCGACGCCTCGCAGCTCCCCGGGGTGGCTCCGGATCATGTCGCTCGTGCTGCTCATGGCGCGTCCTCTCGTCGTGACCCCGGCGGGTCGATCGGTCCGGGCGACGCTACGGGCCCGCCCGCCACCGGGCGAGGGCTTGGCCAGGCACCGCGGCCGGTGATAGCCGGGCCGTCAGCCCCTCACGACGAAGGCGTCGTGGATCAGGTTGCCCCCGGTCGCCGCCGGATTCCGTGTGCTGCCGCGGGTGATCGTGACGGTGTGGGTGCCGGCGGGCAGGGTCCCGCTGGTCCAGACGGTCTGGGCGGAGCGGGTGGTGGCGCTGTAGCGGTCGACCGAGGCCACGAGGACGCCGTCGAGGCGGACCTCGTCGATCCCGGACGTGCTGGACCGGCGGCTCACCCACGAGACTCCGGTGCCGGTGAAGCGGAGGGTGGCGGAGGCGCCCCCCGTCGACGAGAAGGAGACGCCGCCGCCGCTGTCCGCGGAGGAGGAGGTCGTGGACCAGGTGCCCGTGACGGCGACGGCCGGCGAGCCGTTCTGGTGGGTGCCGGCCCCGACGGCGGCGAGCGGAGTCGCGGTGGCGGTCGGCGTGGAGGTCGAGGTCGGCGTGGCGGTGGCGGCCGGCGTGGGCGTGGCCGTCGGCACCGGAGTGGCGGCCCTCTTCGCGAGCACGATGGACGCCGTCGCTCCCTTCAGCCCGTTCGGCCGGAACGTGATCGTCGTCGCGGTGCTCGTCCTGCTCGTCACGCTCAGGGCGGCGCTCGAGGACACCGTGCCCGCGGTCGGCCGCGCGAGCGTCACGGTGAGCGCGCTCGTCGAGACCTGCGTCGGGTCGACGGTCGAGACGGTCACCGTGTCCGCGTCCTCCCGGATCGAGACCAGGCCGGCGCCGGTGATGCTCGCGACCCGGGTGCCTCCGACGAGCACGGGGCTCGTGGTCCCGGCCTTCCACGACACGGCGCTCACGGTGCCGGTCGAGCGGTCGCGGGCGGCGCTCAGCTGGGGGGTGTTGCTGAGCACGGTCACGTCCGGGTCCACCGCGTACGCGGCGGTCGCCGCCTCGGAGGCGCCGGGGAGGACCGTGTACGCGTACGAGGCGCCGGTCGGGTTCGTGCCGTGGCTCGTCGTCAGGGAGTAGTAGTGGCCGGTCACCGGCGCCGTCGGACCGGCGGTGCTCACGGCGCTCCAGGCTCCGGTGCGGGTCCGTCCCTGCGCGGTCAGGGCGATCGGCGACGGGAAGACGTAGCCCACCGACTCCGCGGAGCCGGTGATCGAGGCCCAGCGGGCGGTGCTCGTGGCGGTCGCCTCCGCACCGCGGAGGACGCCGTCGACGCGGAGCCTCGCGTCGGGAGCGACGTCGCGGCGGTCGTCGATCACCGTCTCCGCGCGCCGGCGCGCCCCGTCCCAGCCGGTCCCGGACATGTCGGTCGCCGTGATCCCGGAGCCGAGCGCGAGGATCTCGTCGTCGAAGGTGAACCAGGCCTTCTTCGCGACCAGGCTCACCGACGCCGCGTCGAAGTCGAGCGCCGCGATCCCCGTCCGCCGCGACGGGCTCTCGAGGCTCCCGGTGAAGGTCGTCGTCGGGCGGGACGACGCGCCCTCGCCCGCGCTCCGGACGATCGTGTCCTCGGTGGTGCCGGGCATCCGGTACGGGTTCGCCGTGGCCCAGTAGCCGTCGTCGTACTGGCGCCCGCTGCCCAGGTGGAGCGACGTCGCTCCGTCGCCGGTGTACCAGCCGCTGCGGTTCTCGCCGTTGAGCGACTCGTAGCGGGCGATCCGCGTGCTCGACAGGCCGACGGCGAAGCCCGAGGTCGCCGTGGTCCGCGTGAAGCGGTCCATCCCGGCGAAGGCCCGGACGCCCGAGCCGATCGGGGTCGCGATCAGGCCCGTGTCGGCGAGGACGAGCCGCGCGCGCACGACGTCGCTGACGGACCCGGCCGTCTCGATGCTCACGGGGCTGCCGGCGTTGCAGGCCAGCCAGCTCTTCGCCAGCGCGTTCGTCCGTGTCCTGGCCGAGGGAGGGGCGCTGTCGGCGAGGCGCAGCACCGCCGCCTGCAGCTGGACGCCGACGTCGCCGTCCTCCGACTCCGCCCGCGCGGTCTCGCGGCCGCGGACCGTCGACATCACGGCGCCGCACCAGGTGACGGGGGCGAAGGAGGAGGCGAGCCGGTCGTACACGCCGAGCCCCTCCGGGCTCGTGATCTCCCAGCGGGAGCCGTCGAGCAGCGAGTACAGGTCGTCGAGGGTGTCGAGCATCGAGAGCCCGTACCCGCCGCTGTAGGCGAAGACGCTGTGCTGCACGAAGGAGCCGTCGGCGTGGAAGCCGTCGCCGGACGCCACCGTCCTCAGCGCCGGGTCGATGCCGGCGGCCGCCTCCGCGATCTTCGCCGGCTGCTTCAGCAGCACCGCCCGCCCGGCGATGACCGCCGCCGTCCAGACGCGGTTGGCGCCGGTCCGGGTGACGGTGTCGGCGAAGCGCGTCGAGGCCGACAGGTAGGCCTGCACCTGCGCCGCCGAGAGGTCGGGGTAGAGGAGGGCGGTGATGCTGTTCAACTCGAGCGGGATGCCGATCTGCTGCTCCCACCAGCGGGAGGTGCCGGTGGTCGAGCGGTTGTAGCGGTTCGCCGAGAGCCAGTCGGCGGTCGTGACGACGTCGCGGAGGAGCGCCGGGTCGCCGCTGAGGGCGGTGCCGGGGGTCTTCAGCGCGGTCGCGAGGACGGTGACCCGCTTGTAGGCGGCCCACACCTCCACCGCCGAGGTGCCCGTGACCAGGTCCGGCCACGGCTCGCCGCCGTCGGTCTCGAGCGTCGACCAGTAGCCCTCGGCCTCGGCGACGAGGCGGCCCTTCGCCGCGGCGAGGCCGCCGACGCTCCCGCTTCCCGGGATCGTGCCCGTCAGATCGGCGACGAGGGCGAGGCGCATCGCGTCGTACTCGTCGCCCGCCGAGTCGACGGCGGACGCTGTCGGCGCGGTGGCGAGCGGGAGGATCAGGACGGTCACGAGCAGGAGCGCCGCAGCGAGCGGGCTCCCGCGCCGGGGCGCGTCGGATCGAGAGGGTCGGTTCGTCTCCGCGCGCGATCGGCGGAGGGGACGCGGCTGGGTGGGCACGGGCGCTCCTGAGGCGACGCCCACGAGCCTGCGGGCTTCGGGTGCTCGCGGGTCGCCGGGGGAGCGTCGGGTGAAGAGTAGGGGTCCGCTCCGTCCGGCGGCAAGAGGCGGAGGCGAGGACGGCCGGGATCGGCCACCGCCGACGCTCCCGACCGCGCGATCTGCGACAGCCGTACCCCGTGAGGGGTACAGAGGCGCCGAAGGTCCCCCACCCGTCAAGCGGGGCGATACGGTCGGAGGTGCGTGTGCGCTCCGGGGAGTCCCGGCGCGGCGCGCAGGGGGAAGGGGGCACGGATGATCGAGGCCGAGCAGGATCCGCGGCTGGTGGCGCTCGAGGCGCTCGAGATGATGGGGTCGGCTCCGGAGGAGCGCTTCGACCGGATCACACGGATGGCCGAGGAGCTGTTCCGCGTGCCCGTGGCCGAGATCCACTTCCTCGACGACACCACGCTGTTCACGAAGTCCCCGCAGCGTCCGGACGCCGTGCTCGCCTACCCGCGCGCCGGCACCTTCTGCGACGCGACGATCGAGAAGCGCACCACCTTCGTCGTGCCGGACCTCGGTGCCGACGAGGTGTGGGCCGGGCACGAGCACGTCGCGGGGTACCCGCACGTCCGCTTCTACGCCGGGCGGCCGCTGTCGGTCGAGGGCGACCTGCAGCTGGGCACCCTCTGCCTCATCGACTTCGTGCCCCGGAGCCTCACCCCGGACGAGCGGCAGCTGCTCGAGGAGTTCGGCGAGTGGGTCGAGCGCGAGCTGCGCGACACGGCGGAGCGCGACCGCGCCGCCGACATGCAGACGCAGATGGCTCCCTCCTCCCTCCACCACCCTGCCGGCTACGAGCTCTCGGGGCTCTCGCTGCCGCGGTGGACGATCACCGGCGACTTCTACAGCTGGCGCGGCGACGACGAGACGGTCGACCTGACCCTCGTGGACGTGATGGGCAAGGGGACGGCAGCGGCGATCGTGGCCGCCTCGATCCGCTCCGCGTTCCGGGCGCGCCTGGGCGGCGACCCCGACGCGGTCGTCAGCGCGGTGAGCGCCCAGCTGCACGACGACTTCACGGCCACGGAGACCTTCGCGACCCTCTTCCACGGGCGCCTCGACACCGCGTCCGGCCGGATCGACTTCGTCGACGCGGGCCACGGGCTCACCGTCCTCCTCCGCGCCGACGGCTCGTTCCAGCGGCTCGCGGCACTGGGCCTCCCGCTGGGCATCGCGGAGGACGGCGGCTGGATCACCCAGACCGTGGAGCTCGCGGTCGGCGACTCGCTCCTGGCCTTCACCGACGGCGTCCTCGACCTCTACGACGGGACCCTGCAGTCCCTGGCGCGCGCGGTCGACCTCGCCCGCGACTCCGCCGACACCGCCGAGTTCCTGCAGGCGCTGAGGGCGCTCGCCGCCTCCGGCTCCGCGTCCGACGACATCACCGCCCTCGTGCTGACCCGCACGGGCGCCGACCGCTCCGCCGAGAAGGACCCCGCATGACGTTCACGACCGAGACGACCGCCCCCGACATCGCCGTGCTGCGGGGGGAGGGGCGGCTCAACGCGGCCTCGGCTCCGGAGCTGCGCTCGGCCGTCCGCCGGGCGATCGACGAGGGCAGCCCCCGCATCGTCGTCGAGCTCAGCGCGGTGACGTTCATGGACTCCTCCGGCCTCGGCGCCCTGGTCGGCGCTCTCAAGACCGCGCGGCAGGCGGGCGGCGACCTGCGGATCGCGGCGCCCAGCGAGCAGGTCGTGATGGTGCTGCAGCTGTCCAATCTGGACCGGGTGCTCACCCTCTTCGACACGGCCGGCGACGCGTACCGTGACTGAGCGCAGCGTCGGGTTCCGCACGCCCCCGAACGACACCGAGGTCGTCCACGAGATGCTCGCCGGGCTCTGGGGCGAGCGGCCGGACCTGCCGGCCCGCGACCGCATGGCCGTCGAGACGGCGCTGGTCGAGCTGGTCGACAACGTCATCCAGCACGCGACGTCGACGACGACGATCGTCTGCCGCCTCGTCGTGCGCGTCGAGGGAGACGCGATCCACGCGGAGCTGGTCGACACGGCCGATCCGCCGGACATCGGCACGCGGCCGCGGGAGATGCCGGACGTCTTCGCCGAGTCGGGCCGCGGGCTCGCCCTCATCCAGGCTCTGACGACCACGTTCGAGCACGAGCGCTCCGAGGGGCGCAACGTCTGGACCCTGACCCGGGCGCTGGACTCCTAGCGACTGGCGCGGATCAGCGGATCGTGTGCGCGGTGATGACCGCGGCGGCACGCGCCAGGTCGTCCGCCATGCCGTTCAGCCCGGGGGAGGCCTTCAGCACCTCCGCGCTGACCTCGTCGTAGCGCTCGTCCACCTGCGCGAGCAGCTGCTCCCCGGAGGCGGTGAGGCGCAGCAGGACGCTGCGGCGGTCCTGCGGGTTGGCGAGCCGGTCGACGTGGCCGGCGGTCGCCAGCCGGTCGAGGAGCGCGGTCACGGCGCCCGTCGAGAGGGAGAGCTCGAGACCCAGCCACTTCGGCGTGAGGTCGGGCGACTCGCCGAGCACCTCGAGCGCGGTGAGCTCCGAGATGCCCACGCCCACGCCCGCGGCGATGCTCGCGCGGAGGTGCCGCTGCGCGTTCTCGAGCAGGCGGAGCGACTGCCGCAGCTGCACGGCGGGCGCGTCCTGGTCGACGTCGCGCGGGGTCGGTCTCTCGGTGGTCATTCGTCCTTCTCGGGGTAGGGCTGGGGTCATCGTACGGGTCGCCCTCGGGGGTCCCGGCCTGTCACCCGGACAGGGGGCGAAAGAACGATTGCAATGTATCTTGGTCATCAAGTAACTTAGCGGTCAATCGAGTTCGGCGGACCACCAGCCGGACCCTCCCCCTTCAGCATCAGCCCGCCCCACCCGATCAGGAGTCCTGCCATGTCGACCCACACCGCCAAGTCCAAGCGCGTCCGCTTCGCTCCCCTCGCCATCGCGACGAGCATCGCCGCCGCCGCTCTCCTCTCCGTCTCGATGTCCGGCACCCTGTCCGGCTTCGTCGCGAGCATCTCCAACACCGGCAACACCGCCGCCTCCGGCTCGCTCGTCATGGAGGAGAAGTCGACCGGTGCCAGCCCCATCACCTGCCTCAGCACCGACGGCGGCTCGATCAGCACCAACACCGCGACCTGCGCGACCATCAACAAGTTCGGCGGATCGACCACGATGGTCCCCGGCCAGACCGTCACCACCGCGATCACGCTGAAGAACACCGGCACCGTCGCCGCCAACACCTTCACGCTGACCCCCGGCGCCACCTGCTCGCAGAGCAACAACGTCGCGGCCGGCGCCTCCGGCTCCGCCACCGACTTCTGCGGCAAGCTCAACGTCGTGATCACCTCGGGCGGGACCACCGTCTTCACGGGCACCGCCGCGACCCTCGCCGGCTCGGCCGTCAAGACCCTCAACACCGCCCCGGTCACCCCCGGCACCTCCACCCCCTTCTCCATCGCCGTGACCCTCGACTCGTCGGCCACCAACGCCTACCAGGGCCTGTCCGCGTCGCTCCCGCTCACCTGGACCTTCGCGAGCTGATCCCCTCTCCACCCGGCCCGGAGCGCCCCCGCGCGACGGGCCGGGGGAGGAGCGTCCCGCAGCGCTCCTCCTGCACCGCCCCCGAGA
>NZ_PSWG01000017.1:0-68395 GCF_002931195.1 Rathayibacter sp. AY1C2
GCCCCCGACCTCAGGACACCGTGAACCCTCAGGACACCGCGAAAGCCCCCGCCTTCCCCTGGATCGGCCTGCTCACGCTCGCCGGCGCCGTCTTCGTCTCCGTGACGAGCGAGTTCCTCCCGACCGGGCTCATCCCCGACATGTCGCGCGACCTCGGCGTGAGCATCTCGCTCACCGGCCAGCTCGTCACGATCTTCGCCGCGACCGTCGTCGTCGCGACGACTCCGCTGACCCTGGTGACCCAGCGCTTCTCGCGCAAGAGCCTCCTCCTCGTGGCGCTGTGCACCATCGCGGTCGCCAACGTCCTCGCCGCGCTCGCCCCCACCTTCGGGCTGCTCATCGGCGCGCGCATCCTCGGCGGGCTCGCCCACGGCCTCTTCTGGGCGATCGTCGCCGCCTACTCCGCGCATCTCGTCGCTCCGGAGCAGCTCGGCCGCGCGACCGCGATCACGGCGGGCGGCGGATCCGCGGCCTTCGTCCTCGGCGTCCCCCTGGGCACGGCGCTCGGGCATGCGTTCGGCTGGCGGCCCACCTTCGCGATCCTCGGCGGCGTCGTGCTCGTGCTCGCGCTGATCGTGGTGAAGTTCCTGCCCGCGGTCGACCACCACATCCCGCTGCGGACCGGCGAGATCCGCCTGCCGGCGCGGAAGGACCGGACGCTCCCCCGCATCATCGGCGTCTGCGTCGTCATCCTGCTGGTGCTGATCGGCCAGAACACCCTCTCGACCTACATCACGCCCTGGCTCGAGAACGCCTCCTTCGCCCCCGACACGGTGCCGCTCGTGCTCTTCGCGTTCGGCGGCGCAGGGGCGGTCGGACTCGTCCTGGCCGGCTTCGCGACCGACCGGTTCCCCCGCTCGGGCTTCGTGGTCGCCGCGATCGCGGTCGTGCTGGCGCTCGCGGGCCTGGCCGTCGCCGCGGGCACCGGCGCCGCCACGGCCGTGGTCGTCGCCGCCGTGGTCTGGAACATCGCGTTCGGCGGCATCCCGGCGATGCTGCAGACCCGGATGCTGCGCACCTCCTCCTTCCAGCTGCGGAGCCTCGCCGCGGCGCTCCAGACGACGGCGTTCAACATCGGCATCGGCGGCGGCGCGGTCGTCGGCGGACTGGCGATCGACGCGAGCGGGCTCGACGTGCTGCCGTGGGTCGCGATCGTCATCGTCGCGGTGGGGCTCGTCGTCAGCCTGATCGTCGACGCCCGGGCGACGGCGGCGGTGCGGGCGGAGGCGGTTCCTACACGCTGATCGTGTTCACAACGGAGGTAGAACGTGCTCCGGCGCGCGCCGATCCGCGTGTTCACGCTCGAGCTGGAACGTTCTTCCTCCGTTGTGAAGACGGCGGCCTCCGGCTTCGTGGACACGGCGGCGTTCCTCCGGCGCGAACACCGGGATGTCGTCCGCACGGCCGACGCGGCGCCGCGGGGAGCAGGGGTTACGGTCGAGGGATGAGAGACGGAATCCGATGAGCCCGAGCACCCTCGAGCCGCCGCTGACCCTCCCCTACTACGGGGCTCCGCCGATGGCGGCGCTCCGCCGCTTCTTCGGCAACTACCTCCGCTTCCGCGGGAGGGCGAGCCGGGCCGAGTACTGGTGGATCATCCTCCTCGGCAGCGTCCTCACGGGGCTGCTGCAGCTCGCCGACGGCGGTCCGTGGCGCCTCGACTTCATGCTGACCCCGTACCCGAGCGGCGCGCCGTTCCAGACCTTCTGGGTGTCGCTCGCCGCGGGCGCGATCGCCCTGGCGACGTTCCTCCCGTCGCTCTCGCTGATCTGGCGGCGACTGCACGACGTGAACCGCAGCGGGCTGTGGATCCTCGCGATCCTCGTGCCGATCGCCGGCTACGTGTTCCTGCTGATCCTGTTCGTGCTGCCGCCGCGGCCGGAGGGCGCGCGGTTCGACTGAGCGGCGGACGCCTCGGCGGTGGGGGGCCGGACCCGGTCGACGAGTCGGCAGTGCGGCTCGCCTGCCGCCCGCAGGACGACGCCCGTTCTCGCATCGACCGCAGGAACCGTGATGCGCCCGAGCCCCAGGGTCGTGTAACCGGCTTCCTTCTCACCGGTGACCCTGGACGTGCCGATCGCGAGACAGATCACTGACCAAGCGAGAGCGGCGAAGAACAGCACCAGCTGCACGAAAAGGGGCAGACGCGATCCCGGAGGAAGGACCGCGAACCCGACGAAGAGCCAGATACAGGCGATCGCCTGGGCGAGAGTTCCCCACCCGGTGCTGAGAACACGTGTAAGCGCAGACCAACCGGGCAGCACTTCCACCCTCTCCGGCACCAGCGCAGGTACCCTCTCCGCCCCCGACATCATGCGCCCTCCGTCGGCGGCGCCAGGGCGACAGCGCCAGCGGCGCGCGCATCAGCTCGCTGCACCGCCCGATAGACCGTCGACCGCGCGACCTTGAACTCCGCCGCGAGCTCGGCAACGGTGCAGTTCCCGGCACGATGCTCTGCGACCAGATGCGCCTCGATCTTCGGCGACAGCTTCGGCTGACGGCCACGCAGACGCCCCTTGGCCTTCGCGACCTTCATCCCCTCACGAGTGCGGGCACGAATCAGATCCCCCTCGAACTCCGCGACCATCGCGAGCACGTCGAACAGCAGCCGGCCGATCGGATCCTCCGGATCGTGGACCGACCCCCCGATGCTGAGCTTCACGCCGCGGCGGGTCAGCTCATCAACGATGTCGCGAGGGTCTGTGATGGACCGCGCGAGCCGGTCGAGCTTCGTCACGAGCAGAGTCGATCCGGCGTCGCACGCAGGCAGCGCCTCTCGTAGCGCGGGACGCTCGCGGTTCCGGCCGGTCAGACCCAAGTCGGCGTAGATCCGATCGGATGGGACGCCGGCCGCCCGGAGCGCGTCCCGCTAAGCGGTCGCATCCTGCTTGTCGGTTGAGACGCGGGCGTATCCCACGAGCGACCGTGCGCTCAGTGTGTCAGTTGACGCCCCACCATCGGGCATCTCATCGGGCGGGTCTATTGCGACAAACAGCGCCGCGAGATTCCGGTCTCATGCGCGGCCATCCTGGGCGGCCGGATGACGACCCCTCATCGGACGCCGGACGCATCGACGCACTAGCCCTCCGAGGCTCGCGCCGCACTACCGTCGAATGCGCCCGCCCAAGGCACCCCTAATCCAGTAAGGGGGTGTCCTGCCCGCAGCACGGTGAGGGTGGCAGCCCGTTCGAGCCGGGCCGGGTCAGAGGAGCCTCGCGCTGCGGGCGCGAGGCTCCCGCTCGACGCGGAGAGCGATTCCCTATCGGTACGCATGTCCAAATCCTCGCGCATCGAACAGGGGCCGGAGAGGCTCCTCGACGCCGGAGCGGCTGTCCTCATCTACTCCGGAGGTGTCCGTTAGGGGGACTTGGGTTCAGCCGGTCGTTGCAATACCACCGTGAGTCGGAGTGTTGGCGATGGGATCGAAGTTGAAGCAGCGTGCCCGGGGTGGCGCGGTTCTGGGAGCTGCCGAGGGAAGGGTCGAGTCGGTCGGCGGCCCGTGATGCTGTCGGCGTGCCGGTGAAGAGCCGCTCAACGGAGCAATCAGCTGCTTTCCGTCCGTCGCCTCGCAGGGGGTGTCTGCTCGGATCTTATGCTTGATTCGTCACATTGTTTAGTGGTTCAGTATCGCGTCGACGTTTTCGGTCGTTCCGTATCCCACCATTCGATGAGGTTGGCGTGCAAGATTAGCGCGAAGGCTTCGACTGCAAGGTCGCCTCCGGTGGTCAGGGAATCGATTGCGGCAGGGTCCCACTGGTCGAGATTCACTACCTCGTCAGTGGAGGTGGGTGTAGCTCGAATGGTTGTGTCAACGCTCCATCCGTTTGAGCTGTGGGTTGCGGTAGCCGCGATGACGTCGTACGGGGTGGGGTAGTGGCGGCGCATCCACCCCACGACGTCGGCGAGGTCGCGGGTGTCGTTCAATCGTTCTCGATCGGGGTGTAGACGGGGCATCCGGTCCCGTAGGGCGGTTGGATGATGGGTGCGGCGGTGGTGATGCTGGTAGATCGGGTGTTTATGGTGCTGTCGATTTTGTAGGCGTTGACGATGCCGATGGGGTTAGCGAGGGGATCGGAGCCGTTGTAGGCGTTATATCCGAAGAGAACGAAGTAGACGGGTGTGCAGTTTGCGTCGTAGAGCGTCTTAGACGCCTGAGCTCCCGGGTGCGTAGAGGCCGTAGCTGAGTGTCTGCTGAATATCGAAGTTGGTGTCCGCGTCAAAGTGGCCGCGAGCGATGATGTGATTCAGTCCGAACCGGGAATTTCCGCAACGCAGCGGCAAGTCCCCCTGGTCGTTGCTGTAGCTGCCGAGCGAGTGGTCGTACGTCTGTCCGTCGCAGGAATGAGTGTTCAGTCCTGGTACGTCAGCCTGAGCGGCAGGTGCGACAACCGTACCCAGGACGAGCGCAACGAACACCGTGGCGATTTTGCCAGCGGACCGATTTCGTGAGGTGTGCATGACTATTACGACCTTCATCCAAGTCCCCGCGCTCACCGCTTGTGAGCGGTCGTCGTGCACGTCTAGGTCTACTCCGCATAGCTCGGCAATACAACCCTGGGTGTTGCCGACACCCGGGCTTGGCAGCGGGACACACATGCCCTTCGAAGATCATCAGTGGGACAGTGTTCGTGGCAGCGAGCTGCAAGTTGGCGTCTGCGGGAGGGCCGTTCCCCGCACCAGCCCGGTGCGCGGGACGCTCCGCGCGCGGGCGCGGGCGGCAGCGTTCCGCAGGACAGCCGCTCGCGGCCATCACTGCTACTGCAGCGACCAGCGCCAGTTCCGAGCGCAGTAGGAACATCCCGCGCTGATGTCCTCCGGCCCGAACGTCGGAGTAATGATCGACGGTGCGAGCTTCACCGCCACAGGCTTCGCGGGACGATACCGCTGTCCGCAGACGTCTAGGCGCCCGGCCAACCATCCCCATACGGAACGGATGCAGCGCCCGTTCCTTGGTCCGTGTCACGCCGGCGGTGCACCGCGCTTCGCGCGCGTGGTTAGGGGATGAACTCTTGGGACCAGTAATCGGCCCGCACCTTCAGGAGAGGTCCCTCGATGGCGGAACTGACCGTGATGGTGCGCGGGTCCCAAAGCGTTCCTGCGATGCGCGCTTGCGGCGTCGTTCCGAGCTCGCTCGACAGCTGCTCGGGAGTCATCGCGTCGGGCGGGCGCACCGAGAACAGCCGCCAGCATCCACCGGAGGCGCACTCGACGGTCTCGCTGACGAGCTCGCTTCCGGCCGGAAAGTCGATGGCCGAGGCCGCCGGCACGTCCCCCTCGGTCCGGAAGACGGCCAGATCGGCGTAGTACACGAAAGCGCAGAGGACGGCTGCAGCCGCGATCGTCGCTCCCGCGACGACGAGCGGGTGTCCGCGCTTTCGGGGCTCATCCATAAGTCCGGACCCTAGCAAGGCGCTGTAGCCCCTAGCTGGCCTCAGCGGAGGGAACCGCGACCACTCCATCCAGTCGCCCCAACCGCACGACCAAGGGAAGAGCGAGGACGTCGCTTACCCTGAGCCAGTGGGGACATTCTCGAAGGCGCGAAAAACGGTCGCGATCGCAGCATGCCTGATCGTCGTCACGGGATGCACGCCACAGCCTGAACCGCCGGCTCCGCCTCCGGTGTCCACAGACAGCAGCTCCGACGCCGCACTGACCGGTGACCTTGGCGTGGCAACGTTCACGGGGAGCGATGGGACGGCCGGCAGCATCCGTTTGAGTGCGGCTGATGGCCGGCTGGCTCTGGCATCAGACGAGCTCGACATTCCCGCCGCGACCGCATCTTCCTCAGGTTCCGTTGCGGTCATGGCAGCGCTGGACCCGATCGATGAGGGCGCCACCTGTTTCGACATTGCTTTCCCAATGGGTCTCGCGGATGCGGAGCCAGGGAAGCCCTACAAGGCCTGGCGGAACCTCGCAGAGTTCCACGGCGACCCGACAGCGATCGATCAGCTCGTCATCACCACCAAGCCCCAGAACGACCCCGACTGCTCGATGAGGATCATTGCTGTCGCTGACGTCCAATGGAGCGTGAAGCCTCAACGCAGTGATCTCGTCGCCCAGGACGCCGGGCCGCGTGCAGCAGCGCGTGGCGAAACGACATCGACGGACGGAATGCCGACGTCGTACACGGTCGCTCGCAACGACCTCGCGGAGGACGTCGCGGCACGATTCGGCATGACGGCCGATGACCTGTTCTACCTCAACCCGTTCCGCTTCCCTTCGGACGAGATTCTGCGCGTCGGTGAAGAGCTGAACCTCACTGTCGCGGCGCGATGACCTCCCCCCGCGGGTACTCGATACCGGGCCTGGCGTTCCGGCTCTTGATCAATCCTTCGGAGTGCAGTGCATGATGTCCCGATGAACGTTGGAGAGCCCCCGCAACCGAGTGCAGCGACGCCCATCGTTCTCGCCTTGGTCTTCGGCGGTCTTGCAGCCGCCCTGGGAGCCGTAGCCTCCATTTACATGTGGGACCCGAGCGAGACGTGCAGGACCCGCGGCGGAGGCAGCCTGACGGGAGAGGGGTTCCTCTGGAACCCGCTGTGCTCAGATGGTTCAACCGTTCAGCCGATATGGATGACGTTGTCGACTGCTGCGGCGTTGATCGTGGCCGTGACATGCGTCGTCATTGCGGCCAGCCGTCAAGTTGAACGTGACGGACAGGAAATTGCGTCGCCCGACGTTCTGCACGACTACTCGCGCCAAACCCTGCCGGAGGACAACGGGCTCCGCAAGCTGGGCGATGAGTGGTGAGAGATGGCAACTCCGGGGGGGGGGGCACCCTCCCGATGAGCGTTAGACAGTCTCCTCGGCCGGATCACGCGATCCCCCTCGTTTTCGCCGTGATCTTCACAGTTTTCGCCGCCGCTCTCGGGTTGATGTCCTCTCTCTACATGTGGGATCCGGCAGAGGCGTGCGAGGTTCGTGGAAGCTACTCCAGCTCCGAGAGCTTCCTGTGGAATCCGCTGTGCGTGGACGGTTCGGCTGTCCAACCGCTGTGGATGACGGTGGCTGGCGCTGCCGCATTGATCGGTGCCGGCGTCTGCGTCGTCCTCGCGATCGCTTTTCGAGTGCTCAACCACGAGCGGGAAGTCCCGCCGCCCGTCGTCTCGCACTGGGAGTGAGCAGTCAAAGGTAGATTCGCCGGATGACGACGACTCGGACCTCCCACTCGACTCTCGCCCTGCTGCTCGCCGTTCCGGTGTTCGCGCTCGTCGGTTGCGCCGGTTCGACGGCGGGGGCTCCGGCATCGACGTCGGCCGCCGCGCCGGCGTCGACCGCGACCGCCGCCCCGTCGTCCGCCCCCGCTACTCCGGCGGCGACCGCGACTGCGGGTGCGGCGGCGGCTGGTCCGGTGTGGCCGGCGGACCCGTGCCGGGACACGCAGCTCACGGTCACGGTGGAGGACCGGCCCGAGCTTTCCGGGGCGGGCCAGGAAGGGTTCGCGATCGTGCTCACGAACGCCTCGGATCAGGCGTGCTCGTACTTCGGGTGGCCGGGCGTTCTGATGCTCGGTGCCGATGGGACGCAGCTCGCCACCGCCGGCACGTCGGGTGCGGAAGCGTTCCCGGGGGCTCTCGCTCCGGGTGAGTCGGCGCAGGCGGAGGGCCAGCTCTCGGCGGTCGGCGCATACGACTGCACGCCGACGACCGCGACGACTGTCCGGGTGCTCGTCACCTCGGACGGCGCCGGACCGGGAATCGACACGCCCTCCGATTTCCAGGTCTGTGGCGGGGACGGTCGGAGTGACTTCACGACCGGGCCGCTCACGCCGGCGTCCTGACTCTTCTAGAGTCGCGGCTGCGGTCATGGACGGGCTCGAGGGTGGAGACAGCTTCGTGCTGTTCCTGGTTCTAGGTGCCCTTCCCTTCCTCCTTCTGGTCGCCGTGGTTTCGGTCGTCACGATCGGCATCCTTCAATGGATCGGAGGGCGGGGGCGGCCCCGTCCGTAGACTGAGTGCAACCACCCCTTCGGCACGGCGCCGACCGCAACTCAAATGAGTAAATGAAGCAATGAGCACATGGGTGTGGAGTTGATCGCTTTGTGGCGGCAGTCTTTGATCGCTCCTTGACGTCGCGCTACGCGTGCGTCGGATCACCGAGGATTTCAGCGAGTCAGGAATTTCGCGAGAAACGTGCGGTAAATCACTGTGAGCTGCTGCAGATCGCTTACCACGACGTGTTCGTCGATCTGATGGATTGTGCTGCTGATGAGGCCGAATTCGGCGACCTCGCCATAGTGGGCGATGAATCGCGCATCGGAAGTTCCTCCGCCGGTATCCAACGAGGGAGTTCGCCCGGTCACGGATGTTACCGCCTCGGATAACAGCGCGACGTGGCTCGATCCAGCAGTGATGAAGGGGTCGCCACTTACCTCGACTAAGAGGGTGAAGTCGGTTGCGAACTCTTCTGCCGCCCGGCGGATCAAGCCCTCGAGGCTCTCGGCTGAATGAAGGTCGTTAAAGCGAATGTTCAGATGCGCGGTTGCTTCGGCGGGCACCATGTTGTTCGCCGCATTGCCGACGTCGATCGTGGTGATCTGGAGACTCGACGGCTCGAAGCACTCGGACCCCTCGTCGAGTGGTGTTGTGGCGAGTCGGTTGAGAACGCGGATGAGGCGGTGCACCGGGTTGTCGACGAGGTGGGGGTAGGCAACGTGCCCCTGGAACCCGCGCACCGTCAGGTTGGCGTTAAGGCTTCCGCGCCGTCCGATCTTGATCACGTCGCCGATCCGCTCCGGGTTCGTCGCTTCGCCGACAAGGGTGAAGTCCGGCATGTCGCCGCGATCGGCGAGCCACTCGAGCACACGCACGGTGCCACCCGTGGCCGGCCCCTCTTCGTCTCCGGTGATCAGGAGGCTGACCGACCCAAGGTCGAGCACTTCGGGCTGCGTCTGCGAGACCGCTGCGAGGAAAGCGGCGATGGCGCCCTTCATATCGCTGGCACCTCGACCGATGATCGTCCCGTCGCGGAGTGTCGCATCGAAGGGGTCGGAGCTCCACTCGTTAGAGCCTGGGGGAACGACATCGGTGTGACCGGCGAAGCACAGGTGCGGTCCGTCGATTCCTCGGCGGGCGTAGAGATTCGGGGTGCCATCGAAGTCCAGCCGATGAACGATGAAGCCAAGGCTCTCAAGTACGCCTGCCACGACATCGAGGGCTCCGTCGTCGCTCGGGGTGACCGAAGCACATCGGATCAAAGACTGCGCGAGCGCGACGGGGTCCACGGGAGCGAAACTATTCGGCACGGAGACACCGTACCTGCAACATCAACTGCATCTCGGAAAACAACAGCTTTCTGAGACGCCCGGTCGGCATCGCTGTCGCGGTGTCGGCTCCGCGCGATTCCGAGGTCGCAGATGTCTCGAAAATGCGTCTCAACAGAAACCGTCTCAGGGTCATGACTGCGAGGGGTTTGTGAGTCACACTGGTCGAGTGAGACTTCTTGGATACACCCGCGTGAGCACATCGAGTCAGGATGCGCAGTTGCAGCTCGACGCGCTGGTGGCTGTCGGCGTTCAAAAGCGCGACGTGTTCGCTGATGTCACCTCCGGGAGCAAGACCGCGATCGAGCGCCGAGGGATGAAGAAGCTCCTCGAGCATGCAGAGTCCGGTGACACCGTGGTCGTGTGGCGAGTTGATCGGCTTGGCCGCTCCTTGATGGACGTCCTGAACACGGTGAACCTGCTGCGTGACCGCGGCATCCACGTCCGGTCTATCTCTGATGGCATCGATCCGGCGACGTCGACGGGCCGGCTGATGCTCGACATGCTGGCCACCCTCGCCGAGTACGAGCGCGAACTGATCGTCGAGCGGGTGAATGCGGGGATCGCAGCGGCGCGGCAGAACGGCACACGCTTCGGCCGCCCACTGTCCGATCCTGCAGTAATCGCCGACAAGCTCGCCATCGCCTCCGATGCTCGAGCGATGGGCCGCACCGCCGAAGACGCAGCACGACTCGTTGGCTGGAGTCGCGCCACCCTCTACCGTCACCAGCAAGCCCTCGCCGGCCGCGAGAGCACCGCCATGTAGCAAATGCCATGGACGGTGACGAGCGGTGGCGAATTCTCCGACTTCACGTCGAAGATCAGATACCCCTCGCCGCCCTCGCACGAGACATCGGCATCGGCCTCCGCACACTACAGCGCTGGCATCAGCTCTACCGAGAAAGCGGCGTCACTGCTCTCGATCCGCACCAGCGGTCGGACGCTGGTGTACGTCGAACGCCGCCTGAGCTCGTGGCGTTCATCGAACGACTGGCTTTGAGCAGGCCGCGACCAGCGCTGACCACGCTGCACCGCCTAGCAAGCGCTGAAGCAGATCATCATGGCCTGTCGGCGCCGAGCTACGCCACCGTCAGGGAAATCGTGCAAGCTCTAGACCCGGCGCTCGTAACACTCGCGTTGGAAGGACCGGCCGCCTATCGAGACAAGCACGAGCTGGTGTTTCGCCGACGCGCCGAACGTCCCAACCACATGTGGCAGGCGGATCACACCGAACTCGACATCCTCATCATGGGCACCGGGGGCGCGCCCGATCGGCCGTGGCTGACGATCGTGATGGACGACTATTCGCGCGCGATCTGCGGCTACATCGTCTTCGCCGGGGCACCGTCCGCGATGAACACAGCACTTGCTCTCCGTCAGGCGATCTGGAGAAAGCCCGACCCGACGTGGGCTATGTGCGGGATACCTGACGTTCTCCACGTCGACCACGGCTCCGACTTCACCAGCCACCACCTCGAGCGCACCGCCATCGAGCTGCGCATCCGCATCATCCATTCCATCGTCGGCAGACCCCAGGGCCGCGGCAAGATCGAACGCTTCTTCCGCACCATCAACACCGAACTCCTCGCTACCCTCCCGGGGCACCTCGGGCCCGGCAGCAGAAGCCCCCACCCAGTACTTGATCTGGCGGCCCTCGACCAGGCGATCGGCGCCTTCGTCAGGACCTACAACGAGCGCCCGCATCGCGAGCTCGAAGCCTCTCCGCGAGACGCATGGGTTGCTG
Source organism: Rathayibacter sp. AY1C2 (assembly GCF_002931195.1). NCBI lineage: Bacteria > Bacillati > Actinomycetota > Actinomycetes > Micrococcales > Microbacteriaceae > Rathayibacter > Rathayibacter sp. AY1C2. The sequence continues at coordinate 11,007 of NZ_PSWG01000017.1, forward strand.
ACGGCTGGCTCCCGCGTATGCCTGACGGCCTCGAACAGCTCGATGGGCCTCTTCTCACTGTTCCGAAGAATCGCGTCGTGTAGCGCGATGGCATTCACTTCCAGGGCCAGCGCTACCTCGCCCCGACGCTTGCACCCTTCGTCGGGCACACCGTCACGATTCGATATGACCCACGTGACGTCTCAGAGATCCGGGTCTACGACCGCGACACCTTCGTCTGTGTTGCCGTCGACGAAGCTCACCCCAACCTCCGACTCAGCCTCCGCGACATCGAAGCCGCCCGCCGCGCCCGCCGACGACGACTCCGGCACGTCATCAACGACCGCATTCCCACCGCCACCGTCCGGGAGGAGCCGCACAGCGTCGCGCCCGTTCCCCATCGGCGCCGGCTACGCACCTATGAAGAGGACGAGTGATGAACCAGGCCTTCATCGTGACCAAAGAGCACCGACGCTTCACCGAGTTCGCCAACGCCGTCCGCAAGGAACGAACCATCGGCATCTGTCACGGTGATGCTGGTGTCGGCAAGACCAACTCCGCCCGCCGCTATGCGAACTGGGACGCTCTCGAGCCCTACATCAACGAATGGGGCCCGCGAGGAGATCACGACGCCAAGCACTACGCCCTCGCCAACCGATCCCGCACCGTGTTCTACACACCCGAAGTACTCTGCCGACCCAAAGACCTCATGCACGACATCGACCATTGGCAAATCAAAGTCGGCCTCTGCGCCGACGAACATCTGCGCTCCCTCGAACCTGACCCGCCTTTCAAAGCACGACCAGTGGCTCACCTCGTCGAGCTACTCATCATCGACGAAGCCGAACGACTCACACCCACCGCACTCGAGCTGCTCCGCGACCGACACGACCGCGAACACCTCTCCATAATTCTGATCGGCATGCCCGGCATCGACCAACGCTTCCGCCACTACCCGCAGCTCTACAGCCGCCTCGGCTTCTCCGACCATTACCGCGCCCTCGGTCGCGACGAACTCCTCTTCGTCCTCGACCGCCACTGGAAGCGCCTCGGCCGCACCCTCGACCCCGACGACTTCACCGACGCCCAAGCCATCGCCTCCATCGAACGCATCACCCGCGGCAACTTCCGCCTACTCGAACGACTCTTTCCGCAGATAGCCCGCGTGCTCAAGATCAACGACCTCGAAACCATCACCGACGACGTCATCGAAGCCGCTGCCAGCATCCTCGTCATCGGCAACTAGCGCCACGCAACGATCAAGAGACGCCGCCACTTAGCGATCAACTCCACAAACGCGGCGCGCCGAGCAGTGTTGTCCTATAACTTGTCACTCATTCTACGACTCGTGAAAGGGTCGGGTTCGGGGTTCTGTGACGACCGATGCTAGGCGAGGGACGATGATCTCCGTGACTTCGCTGGTGCCATTACCGGGTTTTGATTCCCAGGCCCACGTCTCCTTCATTCGAAGCAGCCCGGTTGGGTCGAGAACAATCTCGGAGACGCAGGATCCCGTCGAGGTCTCGCCGTCCTCGTTGAGCTGGCAGTAGCGGAACGCCACCGTGTCACCGGTTCGAGTGCCGACAAGGAATCCCCGCCGGACTGCGCCGCCGGCGTAGGTGGCCCACACCTCGCCGTCCGCTTCGTGGTAGTCGAAGACAGTCTCAGGTCCTACTTCGCCGCCGACTGTGTCGCGGACAGCCGCGAAGCGGTAACCGTCAAGAGAGGGCAATGAGCTCGATGCGTTCATAGGAAAAGACTAGGGACGACGTGACGGCAACTCCGGGGCAGGGGATCTACCGCGTCCAGTGCAACATCTCCGGCGAGGAAGATCATGCGCGAGCCGGCGGGAACTGTCGCGGCGTACGCATACTGCGCTGCGCCGGAGAGGCTGTTGGAGCGGATGAGGCTCACTACTGAAGTCACTGGCGTCACGCTCCGCTGTCGTCGGCCCAACGAGTCTTCCACGGCCGGGCACCAGATCGGCCCGGTGAACCATCCCGATACGGGACGGTGCCGGCCCCGCCTGCCGGTTGCAAGTAGACAAAGGCGCGGTCTTGAGTACGGTGGCGCCGTGAAACGAACAGGCGAGGGAATGGCGGGACGGCATTGCGCCGCTACGGCGCTCATTGCTGCTGGCGCACTGATGCTCGCCGCGTGCTCAGGTTCACCAGCTCCGGAGGGTGATCCGATCCGGGCAGCTCGCGCGTTGCGCGACGCGCCGCTGATCGTGCAGGAAGGCAACGCTGCCGACACCTGCGGAGAGTTCGTGCTTGATCACACCGAGCTCGTGCCCATCAACGCGGTCGCATGCCTCGACACGGCAGCAGCAGCGGGCGAGGAGGCGGAGCTCGCCTGGAGTTCTCTCACGGATGAAGGGGATCCCGTCGTCTCTTTCGCCTACACGGCACCCTGGAACGCAGGGATCGTCTTCTCTCTGACAAACGAATACAACTCCTACGCGGATGATCACGGTTGGACCACCGGCCTCTGCCCGGACGCAACCACCGCAACCTCCGATTTCAGCCCCGAGACGTGCCTCGGTCCTGTGGAGGGATGAGTCCACGCGGACGACGAAGATGGCCCGCTCAACCATCCCCTTACGGAACACATGATCGTGGAGTGCTGAACGTTCTGATTCATGGCGTGTTCACCGACGTGCCGGACCATGATGCTCATGGAAACACGAGAACTGGCATGGGGCATTCTGGCGTGGCCTGCCGTTGCGGTCCTTGCGCTGCTGCGAACTGTGGGCAGCTGGGATGTATCGGGCGGGTCCGCAGCAGGGATCCTCGCGGGCACAGCAGCTGCGTTCACTGTCGCGGGCGCACTCCTATGGCTTCCCTCGAGTCTCTGGCTCGACCGGCGGACACGCCGCACCCCGCGCGTCGGGCGGGCGGCCGCGTTCCTGGGTCTGGGACTCGTGATCGGCGCCGCCGCCTCCACCGCGCTGGTACTCGCGTCGGGAAACGCGACCTGGCCCTCCTCCGCGGGCCTCATCACGGAATACGCAGTCACGGCAGGAATCGCTTCCCTCCTCGGTTGGCTCCTCGCCGCCACCCTTCGTGCGAAGAAGCTGCCGATCGTTCAGACGGCGGCGAATCGCGTGAACCGCTGAATGATCCGGGTCGTCGATCGATCAGCGTGCCAGCAGCAGTCCGGCCAAGCCGATGACGTCCGGCACCACGGCAAAGGCCAGGAAGAGGTAGGAGAGCACGAGTCCCACCGTCGACTCCCAGCGAGGACCGACGTGTCGTCGCGCCTGATGACCGACGAGGACGCCGGCCAGCGGGAGAAGGTACTGCAGCGTGGTCGCGACTCCGATGACCAGGGGATCGCCCACCCACAGGTGGGCCACCGCCAGGTATCCGACGGCGTAGGACACGACGGCGAGAACGCCCAGCACGAACGCAGCCCGCGTCCACCCTCGTCCGCTCCGCCGCGCGGTACCCGTCTCCTTCATCACACTCATACCTCCACTGTACGAATCGCTCCTCGCGCACGCCCGCCCCTCGGAGCATGTGCCGGTCCTTCGCCCGACGTCTCGTTCGGTGACACGACCACGCCTCGGCGAGCTGCTGTCCAGCGTCAGCCGGCGAGCCGGCGTCCACAACGAGGACGCGACTCGGATTCGGAACATGTCCGATGGCTGCCTCGATAGCCTCAGCGCATGAAGATCCGAGCCGGTTCGCCTGACGATCGCGGGCCCTGCATCGACCTCTGGCTGGAGGCACTCAGAGCACGAGACGGATGCAGTCAGGACGACGCGGTCGCCGAGAGGGCTCGAGCGAAGTTCCACCGGCCTCTCGTTCGGTTCGCCGTCATCGGCTCGGATCCCCTCGGGTTCGCTCTCACCGTCGACACGGGCGATGGTCCGGGCCGACACAGTGCGCTGCTCGAACTGCTCGCCGTCGCACCGAGCGAGACAGGGCGCGGGCTCGGCCGGACACTGCTCGACGACGCGGTCCAGTCCGCCTCTCAGCTCGGCTACCTCGTCCTGAAGCTGCACGTCCGCGCCGGAAACGATCGGGCGGAAGGGCTTTACAAGGCGTCCGGCTTCGAGCCTCACGGGGATCCCGCGCCGCATCCGCTCGGTGGTCATCCGATGATCGAGTACGCGCGGACTCTGACTCACGTCAGCAACTGAGGACCTCCGGCCACCGATCCGCGTACGGGCCACTCCGCGCGACCGGATCACATGCGCACTCAACGCTGGTCGAGCGGTCGGGTCATGGCAACCTCATCCCATGAGCGTGAGCGACGGACAGGCCTGTGCCCCACGGGACCTCGACGTGCTCACCGACCGGCTCCGACTGTGCCGGCCCGCCGAGACCGACCTGGACGAGCTGTTCCGCCTGTACACCGATCCGCGGATCGCGGAAGAGGATCCGCTCCTCCTCCATCTCTCCGCCGATCAGACCCGGGCCGTGATCGCGTATCGAAGGACCCAGTGGACACGGGACGGACTCAGCAGCTGGGTGATCCGCCGGCGCGACTCCCCCATCGACAGCCGTGATCTGATCGGAATGGGTGGATGCACTCTGCTCTCCGATGCAGCCTGGAATGTGGCGTTCACCCTCCACCCCGACCACTGGAGCAAGGGCTACGCGCAGGAGGTCGCCCTCGCCGGCATCGAACTCGCCCACCGCCTCCGACCGGAGCTGCCCGTCACCGCGGTCGTCGCAGAACGCAACGCACGCTCCCGCCGCACCATCGAGCGACTCGGCCTCGCGCTCAGATGGGAGGGTCCGGACGCGCACAGCCCAGACCCGACCGCACGAGTCGTGCTCTTCGCCGACCGCCAGCTCTCCGCTGAACAGGTCCGCCGGCTCACCGGCTGAACCCGATCGCCGATCGGCTCATCCGCCAGCTCAGCGAGAGCTCCCCTCACGGGCAGCGAGTCGGCACCGCCGGTGAGCATGGCGATCCTCCGCTGCGGGAACTGCAAGCGAAGCCGACCTGTCGGTCCACCAGCCGGCGCCTCCCCCTCCCCGCTCCTCGTTCCCTGCCGCAGGGCAACGAGACACGACGACGCTGCGCTCGGGAGTCCACCGGCAACTCCTTGAAGGGGCACGGCCGTCCGTCGCCGGACGGATTCACGTCCACCTCTTGTTCATTCCGGCTTCGTTGTCCAGCGCCGTCGGCTGCCCTAGCGTTCGGCAGGTGGACACCAGGAGATCGACCTCGACCGGCTCTAGCTCCGTTGTGTCCTGGGTCGCTCTCGCGTCAACCGGCGTCGCCGCCGCGACACTCTGGATCGCGGACGCCGTCTGGTACGGGATCCCCGAGTCGGGTGGCCCGGGAGTCAGTCTGCTCTTCATCGGCGGGTGGGGTCTTCTCACGTGCGCCGCCCTGCTCACGGTCGGCGTGCTCATCCATCTGGCGCCCTCCGCGCTGAGCCGCCACGGAAAACGCCCCGTCGAGTTCGTGCTGCCGAGCGCCGCACTCGTCCTCATCGCGGGGATCCTGCTCGCGCATCCGCTGGCGGGCAGCGCTTTCGCCTGACCCTCACCGGCATCGACCCTCGAAAATGTCTCGGCGCCTCCGGGCCCTCTCGTCAACGGGCTCTGGTGGCTTCACAATTACAGCGAGGGGTGCAACCGTTCGGGTCGGTGCACCCCTCGCTGCCGGTTGGCCGAACGCGCGCCAACCTCGAACGACCAGCAGCCAGGGATCGCCGATCGAGCGGTCACAGCCTAGATTTTCTAGACGGTCTAACTAAGTCCCCTTTCCGGGTGAGGTGGATCGTGCAGGCGATGCCGGTGCTTCGGCTGACCGCGGGCGCCGAGTTGGGAGCGGCGCGATCCGATTTCGAGGTCGATCACTCCTGGTACGGGTCGAAGCGGTGGGCGGGGCGGGGTGCGGTGGTCGTGGTGGTCATGGTGGGGCCTTCCTGTGCAGCAGTGGGAGAAGAGGAGGGGCGGGGACCGGTGCGAGCCGGTCCCCGCTGGGTGGGCTAGCTGAGTCCTGCGGCGTCGGCGGGGGTGCTGTCGCCGGTGACGACCTGCTCGACCGGGGGGAGCGCGTATCCCCAGGCCGCGAGCTGGCGGAAGTGCTCGGCCGTGCGCTCGTCGCCGCGGCGCCAGGACTCCTTGCTCGTGTGCGCCTCCTGACCTTCGAGCACGACGGCCAGCGCGACCAGGCGGGCCTTCGCGGGGTTCCCCTCGATCAGCGCCGCGAGAGCGTCCGCGCGGTAGCCGGAGGGGCGCTCGATGCGCAGCAGCGTGTGCGCGAGATCGCTGCCGCCCGTCATCCCGGAGGACACCGCGAACCGGTGGGTGGTGAGGCCGAGAGCGATGATGCGATCCGCGTCCTTGGGGAGGGTCTTGCGGGCGAGGAACGTCGCGATCCACTCGCGGCGCACCTTCTCGGCCGCGTTCCACGCCTTGTTGTTGGCGATGAGCACCTTCCGCTCCGCGGACTTCTCGGCGGCCTCCTCCTCGGTTTCCTCCTCGGTCTGCGGCTGCTCGGGGGCTCCGTAGGCGTAGGTGAATCCGGCGGCGGTGGGGTCCTGGACGAGGAGGGTGACCTCGACCTCGCCGCGCCAGCTGGTGTCGATGAGCACTCCGCGGCCGGGAGCGGCGGCGACCTGCTCGGGGGTGACGCTCTTCCCGTCCTCGCCGCGCAGCTGCCGGATCGGCGTCCACGTCGCCTGGTCGCCGTAGGCGTCGGAGCGGGTGAGGATCTGGAAGCCGTTGCCGGTGTACTCGGCGGCGGTCGCCGCGAGGAGCGCCTGGTGCGCGGCCTCGTCGCGGAGGGTCTGCGCGGTGTGCTCGAACTGGGCCGGGTCGTGGGTGGCGACCTCGATCAGGGTCGCGCGGGCGTCGGCGTCGTCCTCGAACTCCAACAGCACCGCCGCCTGGTCCAGGGTCAGCTCGTGCTCGTGCAGAACGGACGTGACGGTCGCGGACTCCGCGACCGCGAGCCCCTTCTTCACCGCGTCGGTCTTGGTGCCGGTGCGCTTGGCGATCGCTGCGGCGGACACGCCCTCGAACGCGAGCTGCGCCCACGCGGCGGTACGGTCCGCGACGCTCAGCTCGGCGCGCTGGTCGTTCTCGATGATCTGCTGAACGATCCGGTACTTCCGGGCCGCCAGCAATCAGTCAGGTCGACGAGCCGGTCGTCAGGCCGGCCCCCTACGCGCACCAGTCGCGCGAGCGACCGTTGACGCTGCGCGCGGTGTCGCCGGTGCCGAGGTCGACGAGCACGGTCGAGGTCGCGCTGAAGCCCGGCTCGCCCGGGTAGTCGTCCGGCCGACCCTCGACCGAGACGGTCTCGACGGCGAGGTACTGCCCGTTCGGCGAGAGGCAGACGCCGCGGATGCGCCCCGTCGGCGAGGTGCGGAACACCTCCGAGGTGCCGGACGCGTCGACGCGGACGACGGAGTACTGGGTCGCCCCCGTCTCCGGCGCGTACTCGGCCTCGAGCTCGACGTAGCTCCCGGAGTCGAGGAGCAGGATCTGCACGGGCGACGCGGTCGCGCTCACGTCGGCCGGGGGGAGGGCGAGCGTCTCGACCGAGCCGTCGGCCAGGTCGATCAGCGAGCCCGACTCCGGATCGGCGACCACGAGCCGGTTCGCGCCGGGCACGAATCCGCGCAGCTCCGCGTGCTGCCCGAGCGGGCTGATCGAGCCGGGCGTCAGCAGGTCGAGCAGGAGCACCGTGTCGTCGAGCGAGTGGGTGACGACGGAGGTGGTGCCGGGCACGAACATCCAGTCGCGCGCCCGCAGCGGCCCGCCGTCGATCCCGAGCACGGGGACCGCCTCGGCCTTCTGGTCGGTGAGGTCGTAGGAGTAGAGGGCGCGGTCGAGCGGGCCCGACGGCGCCTGCCCGGTGAAGGTCCAGCCGAGCACGCCCTTCTCGGGCGAGGAGTGCAGCTCGCGCACGGTCCCGGGGCCGGGGAGCGGGATCACGCCCTCGGAGCCGGTGTCGAGCGTGACCGTGCGGAGGAGGTTCGTGTCGTCCGGCTCGATGGTCACGACGACCAGCACCGGGCCGACGACGGCGTAGTCCTGGATCCGGTCGGCCGCGACGAGGACCCGGGCGTCGCCTCCGGAGAGCGGGCGGACGCGGACGGCGTCGGGCTGCGAGGGGTCGTCGGCGGTGCGGTCGAGGGTGAAGAGGTCGGGGTCCTTCGTGGTGAAGGAGGCGGAGACGTCGGCGGCCGAGCCGGTCGCGGCGCTGCGGGCGTCGTCGATCCCGATCTCGTAGCGGGTGGCGTAGCGGAGGGTGTCGGTGAAGGTGACGGTGAGCACGCCGCCGTCGAGCTCGGTGGTGTGCGGGGCGTCCGGGGCGACGCGGACGCGGTCGCGCGCGTCGGGCTCGAGCGCCTGGTCGAGGTGCAGGCGGGCTCGGGAGCCGTCGCGCTCGACCACGCCGTCGGTGCTGACCTCGAGGGAGGCGACCCGGGGCCCCTTCGCGACGGTGGCGGCGGTCAGGCCTCCGACCGCGAGGACGAGCACCGCGACGACCGCCCAGAAGAGCCGTGGGAAGCGGGAGGCGCCTGCGGAGTCGAGGCCGGGAGCCCGCCGCGCGCCGCCTTCGGACCGTCGCCCGCTCTGCGCCGACGTGCGGCGCTCCGGAGACGCGCCGCGCTCGGGAGTCGCGCCGCGCTCAGTAGACATACGGCATCGCCGGCTCGTCGATCGGAGTGAGCGCCTCCGGCTCCAGCACGACCGCCTCGGCGCTGGTGACGCTCGGGTTCGCGCCGAAGCCGCCGCTCGCCTCCAGCCACTGCCCCTCCGACCAGGTGTCGGCCCAGCCGGCCTGGTAGACCGGCACGCCCACCGGCTGCGCGTCCACCGCGCAGCAGGTGACGACGAAGCGGGCGATGTAGAAGACGTTCTCGGGGTCGGAGGCGTCGGGGGTCACGAATCCGCTCACCGTCGCCGTGCGGCCGGCGAGGAACTGCTCGCTCGCGCCCTGGCGCAGCAGGGTCGCCCAGTCGCGCACGCTGAACGAGGCGGTGTCGCCGGTGGGCGCAGCGGCGGTCACGGAGGCGTCGACGGCGCTGGTGTTGACCTCGCGCTGCGTCGCGGTCGAGGCGGTGAGGGCGGCCGGCGGGAGCACGAGCAGGGCGACGGCGGCGGAGGCGATCACCGCGACTCCGGCTGCTACCGCGACCACCCGGCGCCAGGGGCGGGCGGGCGCGGGGGCGTGGAGGTGCTCGACGTCGTCCTCGTGCTCGTGCTCGTCCTCCTCCGCTCCCGGCACCACCGCGAACGCCGCGATCAGCAGCACTCCGGCGATCACGGCGAGCACCACCGAGAACTCGAAGTAGCGGGGGTGGATGTAGAGGCCGAGCCGGCCGGTCGCCGCGAGCCACAGGGTCGAGACGACGCCGATCAGGCTGAGGACGACGCCCTTCCAGCGAGCGAGGAGGCGCTCAGAGCGCATAGTTCACCGCCAGTCCCAGCACGGCCGCGGCGAGGGCGACCAGCACGGTGACGCGAACCAGCGTCGCGGCCGAGAACGTGGTGCGCAGCAGCGCGAGCATCTTGACGTCGATCATCGGACCGAAGACGAGGAACGCGATGATGCCTCCCGGCAGGAACGTGGAGCCGAACGAGAGCACGAAGAACGCGTCGACGTTCGAGCAGATCGAGATGACGAACGCGAGCACCATCAGCGCCAGCACCGACCAGAGCGGGTCGCCGCCGAGAGTGGTCAGAACGTCGCGCGAGACGCCGACCTGGATCAGCCCCGCGATGGCGGCGCCGACGAACAGCGCCGGCATCATCGCCCCGGTCTCCTCGGCGAACAGCAGCACGCTGCGCCGGGAGCGGTCGCGGAGGGAGCGGGAGGGCCGCTCGCCCGCCTCGCAGGCAGCGCGGAAGCGGTCGGTGAGCAGGCTCATCGGCTCGGAGTGGCGGCTGAAGATCCAGCCGACGAGGTTCGCGATCGCGAAGCCGCCGACGATGCGCCAGACGAGGATCCCGTCGGCCCAGCCGAAGGCCTGGTAGGTCGTGACGATGGTGATCGGATTCACGATCGGCGCGGCCAGGAGGAACGTCATCGACTCCGACACCGAGAGGCCCTTGACGATCAGCCCGCGCGCGAGCGGCACGTTGCCGCACTCGCAGACCGGGAGGAGCACGCCGAGCAGCGAGATCACGAGGCGCCGCGGGAGCGCCCGCTTGGGCAGGATCCTCAGCAGCACGGCCTCGGGCACCCACAGCTGCACCGCGATCGAGAGGACGATGCCGAGGAACACGAACGGCAGCGACTCGATGACGACGCTGATCGAGAGGGTGAGGAAGTCGCGCACCGCGTCCGAGAGGGCGTCGCCCGCCACGTCCGGGGCGAGCAGGCGCGTCGCCACGAGGACAGCGACCAGGGCGAGCCCGAGGAGCGGCCCGCGCCGCGACCGCCGGGCGCCCGGGGACGCGCGGGTCGGGGCGGCGAGCGCGGATTCGGGGGACATCCCGACCCATCGTAGGCGGGGGCCCTGCGCAAGCCGGGGCGGGGCGCGGCTGCGACGTACCCGGCGAGTGTGAGCCCGGCCGCACGAGATCCGGCCGCCCGCGAGTGTCCGATGGTCGTCGCACTCGCGCTCGAGTGCGACGACGTCTGGACACTCGGTGCGAGGGCGGGCGCCGAGGGTCGCGGGAGGCGGGCGCGGCACTCGCGCAGCGGCCCTCCGGGTGCAGGATGAGCGCATGCCCGCCTCCCCCGCGCACCCCCTCCGCGTGCGGATGCAGCCGCGCGCGATCGACGAGGCGCACCGCGTCTCGAGTCCGCTCGAGCTGCTCGTCGACCTGACCTTCGTCGTCGCGATCGCGCAGATCGCCCAGCAGCTTGCCCACGCGACCGAGGAGGGGCACCTCGCCGAGGGGCTCCTCCCCTTCGGCATGGTGTTCTTCGCGATCTGGTGGGCGTGGATGAACTTCACCTGGTTCGCCTCCGGGTACGACACCGACGATGTGCCCTACCGGCTGCTGACCCTCGCCCAGATGGGCGGCGTCCTGGTGCTCGCGGCGGGAGTGCCGGCCGGCTTCGAGGAGGGCGACTACCGGGCGATCACCATCGGCTACGCGATCATGCGGTTCGCGCTGGTGAGCCAGTGGATCCGCGTCGCCGTGTCCACTCCGGAGCACCGCACCTCCGCCGTGCGCAACGCCGTCGGCTTCTCGATCGTGCAGGTCGGCTGGCTGATGCGGCTGCTCCTGCCCGAGGAGGTCGGGGTGGTGAGCTTCCTGCTCCTGGTCGCCTGCGAGCTGGCGGTGCCCCTCTGGGCGCAGCGGGCGGGCGACGCGAACTGGCATCCGCACCACGTCGCCGAGCGGTACGGGCTGTTCACGATCATCCTGCTCGGCGAGGGCGTCCTCGCGGCGGTGATGGGCGTGCAGCGGGCGGTGACGGAGGCGGGCGTCAGCACCTCGCTCGTGCTGGTCGCGGCCTGCGGGCTGGTGATCGTGTTCGCGCTGTGGTGGCTGTCGTTCTCGCATCCCTCCGGCGAGCTGCTGGAGCGGCGGCGCGGCCTCTCCTACCGCTGGGGCTACGCGCACTTCGCGGCGTTCGCGGCCCTCGCGGCGCTGGGATCCGGGCTGGAGGCGGCCGTCGCCGCGACCGCGGGCCACCTCGAGGCGTCCGACACGGTGATCGGCGCGGCCGTCGCGGTGCCGGTCGCGGTCTTCGTCCTGACCCTGTGGGCGGTGCACGCGCCGCTCGGCGAGCACCAGCCGATGCCCGCGCGCCTGGCTCTCCCCGGTGTCGCGCTGGCGCTCGCGACTCCGCTCGTGGCGGGGACGCTCGGCGTGGGCGGGGTGCTGGTCGCGCTGGCCGCGGTCTCGGCGGGGCTGGTCGCCGCGGTGGTGGGGCGCGGGCGCACCGCGGAGTGACGGCGTCGGCGGGCGAGGCGCGTCGCCGTCCCGAGAGGCGCGTTGTGGGGGCGGAGGAGCGGACCGCGCCTCGAGACACAGCCCTCGTCGACGAGACGCCGGCCTGGCGGCGGTGTCCCGGCGGGGGCGGAAAGCCTCGGCGAGCGCACCGCGGCAGCGGCTACCCCCGGCGCGGCAGCGGCTCCGGGCGGCGGGGCACCCAGCAGCGGACGCGCGAGCGGTAGCGCTCGAAGTCGGCTCCGAAGCGGGCGGCGAGGTCCGCCTCCTCCAGCGGGCGCACGGCCTGGTTCCAGACGACGGCGCCGAGGAGCGCGTACAGCACGACCAGCCACGACGAGAGCAGCAGCCCGACCGCCGCTCCCTGCACGATGCCGGCGACCGCCATCGGATTGCGGACCCAGCGGTAGGGGCCGGCGATCACCAGCCGGTTGGTCATCGCGATCGGCAGCGGCGTGCCGTCGCCGAGGAGCGACATCGTGAGCCCCGACCAGATCCCGAGCGCGCTCGCCGCGACCAGCAGCAGGACGCCGACGCCGACGACCGCGGGCGGCGCCGCTCCGAGGCCCACGCCCCAGCGCGACTCCAGCCCAGCGATCACCAGCGGGATGACGACCAGCGCGCCTCCCCAGAACACCGCGATCTGCCCGAGGGTCGCGGCGAGGTGCGATCCGGGCCGTCGGCCGGCGGTCGCGACGCGGAAGGTGAAGGGACCGGAGGCGATCCAGCGCGTGGGCACCCGGCCGAGCAGGAGCAGGCACGCCGCGACGACGGAGCCGCCCGCCGCGGCGAGCATCGCGACGACGCCCCAGCCCGCCTCCCCCGTCAGGGTGGCCCAGACGGCCAGGGCGACCGCGACGAGGAGCGTCCAGGCCGTCGCGGTGACGGCCGCCCAGCGGATCCCGGCCGCGGCCAGAGCGGAGGCGCCGACGAACAGCGGGAGGTCGAGAGCCGCGACAGGGACGGGATCGAGGCTGCCGAGCGTCGCGATCCGCACGGCGGAGACGAGCGCCATGGCGACCCACCAGGCCGCGCCGCCGAGGGCCTGCACGGCGAAGTAGAGGCGTCCCCAGGGCATGGCTGCACGGTACTTCATAGCTGAACCCAAGGAACGACCCAGGGCGTTGACGGGCTCGGCGCCCTAGGCTCGAACCAGTTCCCGCCGCCTCCACGAGAAGCGGCCCACCACGACGCCAAGGACGACGCCGATGAACCGCACGACCGTGATCACCGCACTCGCCTGCGGGCTCCTCCTCACCGCCGCCGCAGCCACTCCCGCTGTCGCCGCGACCTCGGACACCGCCGGGGACTCCACCCGCTCCGTCGACGAGTTCGGCGTTCTCGCCGCGACCGACGGCGACACGCTGCTGATCAACGGGCGCGCCTTCCTCCTCGAGTAGGTCCTCCCCGCCGGGCACGGCCGCGAGGACGCCACTCGCGGCGCCGGCCTCCTGATCCGCCGCTGCGTCGACGTCGACGCCGCCGCGGCCGTATTCCTGGTGACGACGGTGCACGGCTTCTCGGGGCCCGAGATCCTGCCCGCCTACCGCGAGGCGCTGCGGCACACGCGCACCGCGCACCTGGTGTCGATCTCGGACAGCGACCGCTCCCCCGAGCTCGACTACGCGGCGACGGTGCACCACGGGATCGACGTGGAGGGCTTCCCCGCCGGATCCGGAGGAGAGGACCTCGTGATCCTCGGCCGGATCCACCCCGACAAGGGCACGGCGGAGGCGGTCCGGATCGCCGCCGCGGCGGGGCGCCGACTCCTGATCTGCGGCATCGTCCAGGACGAGCGCTACTGGCGCGAGGAGGTCGAGCCGCTCGTCGACGGGACGCGCGTCGTCTACCGCGGCTCGGTCGGGCCGGAGGAGCGCGCCCTCGTCCTCGGCGGGGCGCTCGCACTCCTGCACCCGATCGGCTTCGACGAGCCGTTCGGCCTCTCCGTCGTCGAGGCGATGGCGTGCGGGACGCCGGTGATCGCGAACCGCCGCGGATCCATGGCCGAGATCATCGACGAGGGCGTCACCGGGTACGCGGTGGGCTCCCTGTCGGAGGCGGTCGCCGCGGTCGAGCGGGTCGGACTCCTCGACCGCGCGGCCGTGCGGGCGACCGCGCGCCGCCGCTTCGCCGTGGACCGGATGGTCGACGAGTACCTGGCGGTGTACGCGGGAGTGCTGGGGCGCTGACGCCGGTGTCACGTCGGCATCGGATGCGCGCGTGACTCCCGGCCCTCTTCACCGAGTCGCCCGGGAGGGCTCGTTCTCGACGCGGAGAACGAGCCCTCCCGGGCGACTGAGCGATGCTGATAGGAAGAGGCCGTGCCTCGACCTCATCTCTTCGTCACCCGCGGAAGCCTCCTCCACTTCGCCTGCGACGCGTGGCTCCTGCCGACGGACCGCTTCCTCTCGTTCACGGACTTCTGGCGCGGGGTGCCGCAGCTGGAGGATCGCGCACGCGCCGCGCTGACTCCGGAGTTCTCGGACGGCCGACAGGCGGCACTGCCGCTCGCGCCGCGCGACGGCGAGCCCACTCCCGTCCTCACCGCCGTCCCCGATCGCGCCGTGCACGACGCCGAGGACAGCGAAGGACTCGCCGACATCGCCCGCCGCCTCCGGGCCTTCGTCGAGGTCGCCGCGCGGACGGTGACGAGGGATCGGCGCACGAGGCGGCCGCTGCCGCTCCTGGCCGTGCCGCTCTTCGCGACGGCGGGAGGCGGATCAGGGACCCTCCGCGACGCCGTGCTCGCCCAGCAGCTCCGCGTGCTGCGGGAGGCCGCCGAGGCGTTCGAGGTCGACATCGCGATCGTCACCCTCCGCGCCGACGTCCACGCCTTCGCCCAGTCCAGGCGACGACTCGATCCCGCGACGTCCTGGCCCGAGCTGGAGGCTCCGGCCCTCGAGGAGGCGCAGAGCCTCGCCGAGCGCGCCCGTCGCCGCCGGCTCGTGCCCTTCCTCGGCGCCGGGACCAGCGTCAGCGCCGGCGGCCCCTCCTGGGACGGACTGCTCGAGGAGCTCGGCCGCGAGATCGGACTCGACTCCGAGACGTCCGCGGTCCTCAGCGGGAAGAACGTGCTCGACCAGGCGTCCTACCTCGCGACGCTCTTCGACGAGGAGCAGCCCGGACGGTTCGCCGAATCCGTCGCCCGTGAGATCGGCTCCCTCGAGCGGTACGGTCTCGCTCCGGCGCTCCTCACCGCGATCGACTCCGAGCAGGCCATCACGCTCAACTACGACCGCCTCTTCGAGACGGCGTCCGAGGACGCGGGCGTCCCCCGCGCCGTCATCCCCGGCGACCACGAGGGCGACCACGAGCGCTGGCTGCTCAAGCTCCACGGCACCGTCGACGACCCGTCCTCGATCGTCCTCACCCGCGACGACTACCTCGGCTTCGATTCCTCCCGCCGCGCCCTCTCCTCGATCGTGAAGGCCACCCTCGCGACCCGGCACCTGCTCTTCGTCGGCTTCGGCCTCACCGACGACCACTTCCACGAGATCGTCCACGACGTCCGCCGCGCGTTCCCCTCCTCCGCCTCGGGAACGCTCGCGACCGCGCTCACCCTCTTCGCGGATCCGCTCGACGAGCGCCTCTGGCAGGGGAGGCTGCGGCTCGTGCCGATGCTGCCGGTGCCCCGCGATCCGTCCCGCGTCGGCGAGGCCGCCCGTGTCCTCGAGATCTTCCTCGACGCCCTGGCCGCCTTCGCGACGGACGCCCACTCATACCTCCTCGCGCGAGGGCACGAGAGCGCGATGACGGCCGCAGAGCTGCGGCTGCGGGAGCGGTTGACCGGGCTGCTCCGGGAGGCGACGGCGGAGGAACGGGCGACCGGGGCGTGGCAGGAGGTCGCGGGGATGAGTGTGCGGTTGGGTGGGGAAGGGCGCTAGCTCGGACAGCGCTCGTCGCTCGAGGGCCGAACGGCCGAGCCGGCGGTCGTCGGCGAGTCCTGCGCGAATGGACGAAGGACCAGCGGATCGACTGATCGCGGGCGAGAGGTCACCGACCTCCCGCCCGGCACCGCTCAGACGGCGTCGTGGAGCTCGACGTTGTCCTGATACTCGAAGTGCGTCTGGACACGATCCGAGACGTCGATGTTCTGCATCTTGCTGGACGCGGGGATGAAGCCCACCAGACCAGCTGCCGTCTCACCGGCCTGAGCCGTCCGGTAGACGAACTTGAGGATCGCGTCGTTGCGGGAGTAGTAGCCGTAGACCGCCTCGTCGACCGAGGCAGTCAACGAGTCCCAGTTGCTCTTCGCTCCGATCGCGGTGCCGAGGAGATGTGCGGCCTGGATCCGCGGCCCTCCGGGCTTCGTGCCCATGGACTGCGCGGCGACGACCATCGCCCTCGCTCCCAGACTGTGACCGATGAGCACGTACGACTCCGCGTTCGTGCGTGCAAGCAGATCACCGATGATCACGCCCGTCTTGTCGGCGCGATTCTTCGCGACGTGCCAGGGGTTCCTCGCGAGGTCCGAGGCGATCATCGCCGGCCCGGCGACGCCTCCGAGAAGCTTCGCCCCCGCCTTGTGCCCGAGCGCCGCCGCTCCTCTGAGCAGCCCCATGGCGACGCCCTTGCCTGCTGCGCCGACGGCGAGCTCCCCCAGATCCCGCAACTCCTTCGACCCCCATCGGACGCGGTAGACGGGCGAGTCCGGGTAGCGGGAGTCGACGATCGACTTCCACTTGCCCCACCGCTCTCCCTCACCGTCGGTGAGGAACCCGTTAGCGACGACCACGGGGACGCCGCCCGTTCCCGGACGGAGCAGCTCGATCTGGAACGACTTGTCCTCGCTCAGGTAGGCGTTCGCGACCGATGCCCCGAGGACACCTCCCACCGCCGCTCCGACGGCCGTCACGACCGCCGTGCCGCCGGCCATGCCGAGCCCGCCCGCTGCGAGGGTGCCGCCGCCGAGCAGCGCGAGTCCGTGTGAGCTCGCCGCTGCGCCGGTGAATCCGCCGAAGACGCCGAGCGAGCCGATCGCGCCGCCGATGGCGGGAGCGGCGAGGAGAGCGACCGGCGCCGCCATCGCGAGGACAGCGATGCCGCCCACGATGATCTTCGAGGTCGCGTCGAGGTCGGGCTTCTCGTACTCGAGGAAGGCCTCGTAGTCGTGCAGCTCGCCGAAGCTCCCCTGGGCCTTCTCGAAGCCCGGGATCTCGTGCTTGTGCTCGGCGCAGAACTGGGGGACGCGCAGAGCGCCGCGCTCGCGCACCGCCATGTTGCCGCAGCCCACAGCCACGCACGGGAGCGTCGCGGATCCGCAGCCCTGGCAGACGTAGACGGGAAGCTGCCCCGCGGGACGGTTCGACTTCCGGTGCTCGGTGTTGAAGAAGCACGACGAGCACCATCCGTGCTGGACGTCCAGCAGCGAGACGTCGTCTGCGACGTCCGCGATCCACTGCGCCGTCTTCGCGTACGTCTCGGCCACCTTCTGTGCGGTCCGCCGCTCCTGCTCCACCTGCTGGAGAGCTGCCTTCTGCTCGGCCGGATCCGAATGCGCGAGAGCCTCGGCATTGGACGTCATCCGGGCGCGGTACCAGGTCTTGGCGTACGCCCACATGTTGCTGCGCAGTGCAGGATTGCTCTCGAGAACGCCACCGCTCTCCGTCACCGGCTCGAGATCGGTAAACTCCCCCGCAAGGGAGAGAGTCGCCCCCTGATCCGAGACCACATCCACTCGGAGACGGGTTCCTTCGACGACATAGGCGTGCAGTGAGCCGGGCATGGGTTGATCGTGCCATACCGGTCGAGGTCCGGTTCGCTGCGGAAGGGCTGTCGCTTCCTTCTCGATCGGTCGCCGTCCCGTCGGATTCTCCGCGCTCATCGCGTCGGACTCTCCCCCATACCAAGACCGGAGCAGACGGACTCGAAGACGGTCAGTGACACCCCCTCTTCTCCCGGCGCGAAAAGGGAGCCGATGCGGTGAAAGTCGGTACCGTCCGACAGACTCACCGGAACGACGAAGGGGACGAAGTGCAGTTCACGATCAACGGCGCCACCTACGAACTCACACGGGAACAAGTCGAGAGCACCCTCGCCCGTACCGCGCCGGCCGAGGTGAGCACGTACTCCGTCGAGGTGAGCGGCAGCCGCTTCCCCGTGAAACAGGTGATCTCCGAGGTCACCGGTCTGCAGAGGAGCGAGTTCACCTCCGGCCAGGCACAGCGGGTCCTCACAGGGCTCGGATTCCTGGTGCTCAGCACTGCTCCGGGAGCTCGAGGGCGCATCTCCGGTTCCACGCGGTCCTTCGACGGCGTCGAGTGGGGGCTCGCCGCATCCGAGCACGGTTACGAGGAAGCGTCCTCGGGCAAGCTGCATCTCCCAGGATGTGCTCACGGCGTGACGACTCCGATCCGCATCTGGGCTCAGGACGAAGTGCTGAAGGCCTGGGGTGCTGCGCCGGATGTCGATCTCAGGACGCTGACGCGACCGGGATGGTGCTCGGACTGCGCGGCCATAAGAGGAACGACCGACCCCGGCGTTCCAGCGGAGCAACCGGAGACGTCCGGACGGACGGGCCGGGCGGAGCGGACGGCGATCGCGCAGGCCGCCCGGGTCGTCCTCGACGGTGGTCTCCGACGCCAGGCCTCCGCGTTCGACGGCCGGACGGTGACCTGGACCGCTGATACTGCGGCGGCACTCCGGCGAGCGATCGAGACACCCGGGTCGACCGGCACTTTCCGTGAGCGGATCGCCGAGCAGATGACGGATCAGCCGAGGGCGGTCGTCCTGCTCGCCGCTGAGCTCTGCTTCCTGCAGCGCCTCCCCCTCATCAACATCCGGGCGCAGACGAAGCTCGCTCTTCTGCAGGAGATCCTCGACGTGCTGCCCGATCGCCCCCGGGTCCCTGATGTGATCGTCGACGCCCTCGACACTCGCGGCGTCTTCAACGGCGGTCAGGGGTTCAACCAGCAGATCGCACAGCATCTCCTCTGGTTGTGCGATTTCGTCCGGCAGTGGGACGCCCTCGCGTCCGATCATCGCGAAGCCGCGCTCGGCGATCCCTGGCTCTTCCGCGACCGCACGCTCGACGTACAGGGTGATGCTCCACCGATCCGGAGCTCTCTGCTCGCTCTGGCCTGGCCGAGCTGCTTCGAAGCAATCGTCTCCGTCGCGCAGAAGCACGCGATCCGCGACGCCTTCGCGGGAGCGCTCCCGACGGTGACGGACGACGTCGACCGCGATCTGCTCGCTCTGCGGGACAGCCTCGACCCGAGCGGCGAGCTCGACATCGCCTGGTACTCGCCACCGTGGGACGCGGAATGGTGGCTTGCGGCACCGCAGACCGAGCATCGCGGCTGGGCCGTACCCTCGGCCGCTCCCGGCGCGCCACTCGCCCTCCCAGGCCTCCACGTCACGCTCCCGCCGGATGGCGGTCGAAGCGGCATCCGCGACGAAGCGCTCCGTTCATGGAGAGACTGGCCGACGTCCGGGGCCGGTCCGCGACCGCCCATCACCGATCTCCTCACCGAGGTGGATTCGGCTGCGCAGTTCCTCGTGACGATGGCGGCCGGCGACCAGGTCTTCGTCGACGGCTCCGACGACGTGCACTGGGGCGTCATCGGAGAACTCGATTCCCGAGGACGACGCGGCGTCGACTGGCGAACGCCGGTCTCGAGGTCGGAGATACCGAACGCCGTCCTCGACGTCCTGTCCGGCAGCGCTCCGATCACCGACGTCGGCTTCCTGATATCGCCGCCGATCGCACCGACGCCCGCACCTCCGCTGTCCGGCCCCCTCCGCCTCCCCCGCAGCACGCCCGAACTCGCGGGTCGCCTGCATTACGACTCACTGTGGCTGAACGAGGTGCTGGGTCTCCTCGAGGAGCGTCGCCAAGCGATCTTCTTCGGGCCTCCCGGAACGGGCAAGACCTATCTCGCCCGTGCTCTCGCCGACTTCATCGCGCCGAAGGGCGCGGTCCGCATCGTCCAGTTCCACCCCTCCTACTCCTATGAGGACTTCTTCGAGGGGTTCCGGCCGACGGTCGATGAGAAGGGGTCCGCGAGTTTCCGACTCGCACCGGGGCCGGTACGTCTTCTCGCTGCTGCGGCGGCGGCGAACCCGACAGTGCCGCATGTGCTGATCATCGACGAGATCAACCGGGCGAACATCGCGAAGGTGTTCGGCGAGCTCTACCTGCTCCTCGAATACCGCGACGCCGGGGTCTCATTGCAGTACTCGCCGGAGGAGGACTTCCGTCTGCCCGAGAATCTCTTCGTCATCGGAACGATGAACACGGCAGACCGCTCGATCTCCCTGGTGGACGCGGCGATCAGGAGGCGGTTCTCGTTCGTCGAGCTGCACCCCGCAGAGGAGCCGGTACTCGGCCTGATCGAGCGATGGTCGAAGGCGCAGCACCATGAGATCAGCCGAAGTGCTCTGCTGAGGCAGCTCAACGAGCGGATCGGCGACCTCGACCGCGATTTCCAGATCGGCCCGTCCTACCTCATGGGCGCTTCTGCCCGCACGGACTCCGGATTGGCGAGGATCTGGGAGTACGACATCCTTCCGCTGCTCGACGAGCACTACTACGGACGCTTGTCTCGCGCGGAGGTCCGGGCGACGTTCGGTCTCAGCGCTCTCGAGCCCGGTGCTGTCGCGGATCCGGACGAAGCGGTCGACGACGCTCCGGCCGGATGACCCGCGTCGAGTTCGACGAGAACGGCGGCTGGACGGCGGTCTCGTTCGACCCTGAGGTCATCGGTCGCGTATGCAGCGCAGGGCTGCTCGAATCCCGCATGACAGCGTCAGGCGCCGAGGTGAAGCCTCAGCTCAACAGGATCGGGGCGATTCGGATCGATGGCGACGAGGTCGTCGTCCGTCCGAAGGCCGCCTTCTCCTCGGTGCTCTTCATGCTGGGGTACGCGGCGGACCCGGGCTTCCGACCGGAAGAGGTCTCCGGCGACGGCAGGGAGATCTTCCCCGCGGTCGCCGAGACGTACGCGCGCATCGCGGAACGTGCACTCGGGCACGGCCTCCTGCAGGGGTACCGACGGTACGACGAGAGCGCCATGACGGTGCGCGGGCGGGTCCGGTTCTCCGACCAGATGTCGCGCCGCGGCGGACGACTCCTCCCGATCGAGCTGACGGTCGACGACTACTCGGCCGACATCGTCGAGAACCGGATCCTGCGTGCGGCCGGCCGGCTGCTGCTCGCCGTGCCCCGCGTGTCGCCGGACGTCCGGCGGCGCCTGGCGCACCTCGACTCGAGACTGTCGGAGGCAGCCCTCCTGCGGCCAGGGACGATGACACCGTCGTGGCAGCCGTCGCGGCTGAACCAGCGCTATCAGCCCGCCCTGCGCTTCGCCGAACTCGTGCTCGCACGCATCACGCCCACCACGACGAACGGCGGCCACACCGTCGCCTCCTTCGTCGTCAATATGGCGGAGGCGTTCGAGGCATTCGTGACCACGACTCTGAGCAGCGCTCTCTCAGGGGTCTCGCGTGGCGTCAGTATCGGTCAGTTCCCCGCTCATCTCGATCTCGAACGACGCCAGCCGATCCGACCCGACTTCGTCCACGTCGCCGGCGGCCGACCAGTGGTCGTCATCGATGCCAAGTACAAACTCGGGCCACCGAGGGTCGAGGACCTCTACCAGATGCTGGCCTACTGCACAGTGCTCGGGCTGGCTGAAGGGACGCTCGTCTACGTCTCGAGCGCCGGAGACCCGAGTGATCGGACAGCGACGGTGAAAGGCTCCGGTGTCGTGGTTCGGACGGTGCGGATCGACGTCACGAGGCCGCCCGCCGAGATGCTCGCTCAGCTGGACGACATCGGTCGAGCGGCTGCCAGGCGGGCAGGGATCAATACTTCTTCCGGCCTCTGAACTCCGCGCCTCGTCGTAGGGCCGCCTGCTCCATCGGACGACTCAGCCGAGACGGCCCGCCGCCTCAATCCCGCCCCGCACCCCACTCCCCCAGCAGCTCCCGCTCCCGCTCCTCCCCCAGTCCGGCGCCGCGTCCCGGCACGTGCGCGGCCGCCGCGTCCCGCAGCGTCTCGGCGAGCTCGCGGCGCTCGAAGCCCGCGGCCTCCGCCCGTGCCGTCGAGCGTGCGTTCATGCCGCGCCAGTCCGGGTCCGCGATCCACAGCGGGAGCGAGCCGGCGCCCGCCCACTGGCCGACGCCACGCTCGAGCAGCCACTCCTGCGGCACGGCGACCGGCTCGGCCGACGATCCGCTCCGCGCCGCGGCGAGGTGCTCGCCGAACGGCACGGGGGTCCCGCAGACGTTCATCACGCCCGCCACCCGCGCCTCGGCGGACGCCACCAGCCATGCGGCGAGGTCCCGCACGTCGACCACGGACGTCGGCAGCTCGGGCGCATCCGGCACCAGCACGGGCCCGGACCGCGCGCTGAAGCGCCAGGGCCAGTAGGAGGAGCGGCTCGTCGGGTCGCCGGGGCCGCCGATCAGGCCGGCGCGCGCGATCAGGGACGGCGCGGATCCGGCCAGCACGGCCTGCTCGCAGGCGGCCTTCGCGGCGCCGTACGAGGCGGGATCGTCGGAGGGAGTCAGCAGCTCGGCGTCCTCGTCCGCGCCGACGACCGCGTTCTCGGCGTAGACGCTCGTGGTCGAGACGAGGACGTAGGCGCTGCAGCGCAGGTCGCGGACGGATCGGCGGACGTGCTGCGGGGTCGAGGAGACGTCGATCACCGCGTCCCACGATGCCGCAGCCACGGCGTCGAGGGCGTCCTCGCGGTCGCGGTCGGCCCGGACGAGGGACACCCCCGCGGGCACGGCCGTCCCCCGCGCGAGGCAGGTCACGTCGTGGCCGCGCCGCAGCGCCTCCGCCGCGAGGTGCCCGCCGAGCCAGCCCGTTCCTCCGAGGATCAGCGTTCTCGTCCCCGCATGCTCGCACGGGCCGCCTCGCGCGAAGCCCGCTGAGGTGCCCGAATTGGTCCCGAGAACGTTGAAACAACTGCATTCTCGGGCGACTCGACACGGGCGACTCGACGCAGTGGGCGCCGAGCGAGCGACTCAGCGACAAAGGCCCCCTCCACGAGCCCCCGCACACCCGGCCACCCGAGCCCGCCCGCGTCCTCTGTCCGGAATCACGCGGGCGGCTCGGGCGCCCGAGCGGCTCACACGACGACGAAGGCGTCCAGGATCAGCGAGTTGCCCGTGGAGGCGGCGTTGCGCTTGCTGCCGCGGCGGATGGTGATGGTGTGCTCGCCGGCGCTGAGGGTGCTGCTGGTGAACACGGTGCGGGCCGAGCGGTTCGTGGCGCTGTAGCGGTCGACGGAGGCGACGAGCACGCCGTCGATCAGGACCTCGTTGATGCCGGAGGTCGGGGTGATCCGGCTCACCCAGCTGACCTTCGTGCCCCGGAAGCGGAGGGTCGCCGAGGCCGTGGAGGTGCTGGAGTACGAGATGCTGCCGCCGCTGTCGGCGGTGCTCGAGAGCGTCGCCCAGGTGCCGACCGTCGCGATGACGGCGGCTCCGTTCTGGTACGTCCCCGCCGCCGGCAGCGTCGAGGTCGGGGTGGGCGTGGACGTGGCCGTCGGGGTCTCGGTCGGAGTCGGCGTGTCGGTGGGGGTCGGCGTGTCCGTCGGCGTCGGCGTCGGCGTGCTGGTCGGAGACGCCGTCGCGGTGGGGGTGGGGGTCGACGTGGAGACGGTCCCCGCGGTCACGACGAAGGCGTCGAGGATCAGGGTGGACCCGGTGGACGCCGGGTTGCGCGTCGTCCCGCGGCGGATCGTGACCGTGTGGGTGCCGGCGGCGATCGGTCCGCTCGTCCACACCGTCTGACCCGAGCGGGTCGTGGGGCTGTAGCGGTCGACGGTGGCGACGAGGACGCCGTCGAGCAGCACCTCGTTGATGCCGGAGGTCGCCGTCATCCGGCTCACCCAGCTGACGCCCGTGCCCGAGAAGCGGAAGCTCGCGGACGCTCCGGCCGAGCTGGAGTAGCTGATGCTCCCGCCGCTGTCGGCGGAGGAGGAGATCGTGCTCCAGGTGCCCGCCGTCGTGATGAGCGGCGAGTAGTTCTGGTACGTGCCCTCGCCGGGGATCGACGAGGCGGGCTCGTCGGGCAGCGGAACGACCGGCTGCTCCGCGAGCCAGCGGTCGAACGTGTCGAGCATGTCCTTGTTCGTCAGGCTCGGCACGTTGTGGCCGTTCGGAGCGCCGTCGGTCGGCGTGTAGAGGACCACAGCCTCCTTCGCGACGGGCTTCGCGAGCGCGACCCAGGCCCCTCCGTGCACGGCGATCGGGACGAGGACGTCCTCCGTCGAGCCGGTCGTGCGGATCCGCGCCCCCGCCCACGAGGCCTGCGGCAGCAGCGCGGGGTCGGTCGCCGGGATCGTCGAGGGGTCGTTGTCGTAGTCCGGCAGGACGCGCCCCGGATCGCGGCGGGCCATGTCGGCCATGTCGTAGACGCCGGCCGCGTGGTACGCGCCGCGGATCTCGGGG
Organism: Rathayibacter sp. AY1C2; assembly: GCF_002931195.1. Lineage (NCBI taxonomy): Bacteria > Bacillati > Actinomycetota > Actinomycetes > Micrococcales > Microbacteriaceae > Rathayibacter > Rathayibacter sp. AY1C2. The sequence continues at coordinate 35,228 of NZ_PSWG01000017.1, forward strand.
ACCAGCTTGTTGCCGTACGCCCAGCAGAGCAGCGCTCCGCCGCCGGAGTTCGAGCGGAGGAAGCTCGCGCCGATCCGCCACGTCTTCTGGAACCAGGCGACCGCGTCCACCTGCATGGCGACGGCCCGCTTGTTCGTGTAGATGCTGCCGCCGTAGTTGGGGCAGATCGAGATGACGCCCTTGTCGACGGCCTGGTCAGCGCTGTACTGGTAGGCGCCGGACAGGGCCGCGTAGGTGCTCCCGTTGGCGTGGTAGTACCAGTAGACGACCCGGCCGATCCGCTGCGAGGGGACCGCGGTGTGCGGGACGAAGAGCCGCGCGCGGTCGGTGCCGATCATCACGTCGATGATCTGGTACGGCTTCTTCCCCACGCGCGAGATCGCCGTGTCGCTGCGCCCGAGCTCGTTGGGCAGCGGCGGGATCACGCTGTAGTCGGGCGCCGCGGACGCGGTCATCGCGTAGGCGAAGGCGGATCCGACGCCGAGGGCGGCTCCGGTGAGGACGAGACGGCGGCTGTGGCGCGCAGGAGAGGACATGGGATCCCGACGTGGAGAGGGCTGCTCGGTCGGCGGAGCCTGACCGGAAGGTGTGAGGGGGGTGCTGCGGTCCGGATCGGACCACCGTGGAGGGGGCGCGGGGCGGTCCTTCGGGGGACCGTGCGGGCGGGCAGGCGCGAATGCATCCTCCCGCGTCCGCCGCGCGACCACCAGACCCGCTTCAGGGACACCCGCGGCGGCGCTCCCACCTGGCGTGGAGCGGCGGAGGGATGCGAGAAGGTCCTGGTGAAGGCGCTATCTCGCGCCACTGCTCTGGAGATGCCCGCCACGGGAGCGGAACCGCATCGTGTCGGTGCCGGAACTCCGGGGTCCCGCGGGGCCGGCACGGAACCAGGCCGCCCTGAGCCCGGCGCGAGGGCCGTGCGCACGTCAACACTCTCGCGGGGGACCCCCGGAGAGGTCGCGTTTTCTGGACACCACCTGAGCGCTGGTTCAGCGCTCGCTCTCCCCCTTCTGCGTGCCCACCGGATCGGGGGCCCGTCGTCCGCCGCCCACGTCCCGTCTCAGGGGGACAGGGCGCCTCCGAGCCGCGACCTATCGTGATCCCGCTCCATCCGGAAGGCCCGGCGAGGCGCCCCGGGGGGAGGTCGATCCGTGTCGAACGCGCATGCCCGGCCGAGCCACGACCGCTCGATCGCCCTCGGCCTCGTCCTGCTCCTGCTCGCCGCCGTCCTCGTGGTTCTGCCGGCGACGAGAGCTGCGGCGGCCACGGTCCTGCTCCAGGAGGGCTTCGGCGGCACCAGCGTCGCGGACTCGGCGTGGCAGGCGCTCGACGGCGCCTGCATCACGGCGGCGACCACTGCTCCGCCGACCGGCTCCTCGAATCTCGGCGTCTGCGCCAACCGGACTCAGGCCCCCGCCGCCGCGACGAGTCCGGGCTTCCTGCAGCTCACCGACGCCCGGAACAACGCCAAGGGCGGCGCGGTCTTCAACCGGCCGATTCCTGCCGCGGGCGGCATCGACGTCCAGTTCGACCAGTACCAGTACGGAAGCTCGCTGACCGGGGCCGACGGCATCGGCTTCTTCCTCACCGACGGCTCGAGGTCCCTCACCGCGGCGGGAGCTCCGGGCGGATCGCTCGGCTACGGCCAGTCGGCGACCGTCGACGGGGTGAACGGCGGCTACCTCGGGATCGGAATCGACGCCTTCGGGAACTTCTCGGCCAGGCCCCCCGCCGCGCCTACCCTCGGCCTCGGCTCCGACTGCCCCTCGAACTCCGGGTCGGCGCTCCTCACGGCGAACAAGATCGTGGCGCGCGGACCCGGGCAGGCCAAGAGCGGATACTGCTTCCTCCAGTCGGCCTCGCCTCCCCTGCTGACGTCGGTCCGCACGACGGCCACGACATCGACGGGCGCTCCGCCCGCGTCCTACGGGCGCACGATACGGATCATGGTCTCGGCTGCCGCCACTCCCGTCGTCACGGTCTACTGGGGAGGGACAGCGGGTCTGCCCGCCGGGCAGCTCGATCAGCTGATGCAGTTCACGATGCCGACCGCAGCGCCCTCGACCTACAAGCTCGGCTTCACGGCGTCCACCGGTGGATCGAACGACACCCACCTCGTCCGCAACGTCTCCGTCTCGTCCATCAACACTCTCGACGACATCACTCTGGTCAAGCAGATCGACCGCACCACCACGCAGCCCGTCGCCTACGCCGAGGGATCCGTCATCCCTTACCAGTTCGTCGTCACGAACGGGTCCATCCGGGGCACGCTCACCGGCATCGTCGTCACGGACCCGAAGGCCGCGAGCATCTCCTGTCCGACGACGACCCTGCTCCCGCTCGCCTCCACCATCTGCACGGGATCCCATACGGTCACGGCCGCCGAAGCGGTGGCCGGCTCGTTCGTCAACACGGCGACCGCTGCAGCGACGAAGACGGAGACGATCTCGAACGTCGTGACGACGACCCCCGTCACGAGCAGGACCGCCACCGCCACCGCCCCCATCGCCACCCCGGCTCCCGCTCTGACCCTCACCAAGACCGCCCTGCTCACCGACACGAACGGCAACGCCCAGGCCGACGCCGGAGAGCAGATCCGCTACTCCTTCCTCGCCCTCAACTCCGGCAACGTCACACTGCAGACGGTCGCCGTCGCCGACCCGAAGGTCACCGGCATCACGCCCGCCTCGACGCAGCTCGCCCCCGGAGCGAGCGCCACCTTCACGTCGGCGCCGTACACGGTCCTTCAGACCGACATCGACAAGAACACGTCGCTCGTCAACACGGCGACCGTCTCCGGCCGCACCCTGGCCGCCTCGCCCGTGACGGTCACCGCGACCTCCACGGCCACCACGCCGATCCGCTACGCGCCCTCGATCTCGCTGACGAAGAACGGCACGATCCCGACCGGGGCCGCCGTGGGCTCGACCGTCTCCTACAGCTTCTCCGCCACCAACACCGGCAACACCGGGCTGAGCGCCGTCGCGGTCACCGACCCCAAGAGCGGGCTCTCCGCGCTCGCCTACTCCTGGCCGGGGACCGCCGGGCGCCTCGAGATCGGCCAGTCGGTCACCGCGACCGCGTCGTACACGCTCACGCAGGCCGACGTCGACGCGGGCCAGGTCCTCAACACCGCGACCGCGACCGGCACCCCTCCGACGGGCGCCGCCGTCACGGCCACCGCCTCGCGGACGGTGACGATCACCCGCACGAACGACCTCGCGCTCGCCAAGACCGCGAACCCCGCCTTCATCAGCGCCGCCGGCACCGTGGTGACCTACACCTTCCGCGCGACCAACACCGGCACCACCACCCTCACCGCGGTCGCGATCAGCGACCCCAAGAGCGGGCTCTCCGCTCTCACCTACTCCTGGCCGGGCACTTCCGGACGACTGCTGCCCGGCCAGGTCGTCACCGCGACCGCCGCCTACACGACCACAGCCGCCGACGTCACCGCCGGCACGATCGCCAACACCGCCACGGCGACGGCGACCGGCCCGACCGGCGGGGCATTCACCCGCACGGCCTCGGTGAGCATCTCAGTGATCCCCGATCCGGCGGCCGACGCCGCGACGGTCGTGCAGGGCGGATCGGTCGTGATCGACGTGCTCGCGAACGACGGGCCCGCCGCGACCGGAGCGACCTTCTCGCGCGCGCAGCTCTCGGCGACCCCGAAGGCGATCGGAGGCGCGGCGACCCCAGCCCCCGCCACTCCCCTGCAGGGGTCCGTCTCCTGCGTCGCGAGCGGAGCGACCCGCGGCCAGTGCACCTACCGCCCGATCGCCGCCTTCGTCGGCACCGACGTCTTCGACTACTCCCTCTCGGGCCAGTACGGCACCTGGAACGTGCGGGTCACGGTCACCGTCACCGCGCTGAACCGCGCGCCGGTCGCCCGACCCGACCGCGTGGTCGCGACCACCGGCGGCCCCGCCGTCACCGTCGCTCCGCTCGCGAACGACACCGACGAGGACCCGGGCACGACCCTCGCCCTGGCCGGCACGAGCGTCCCGGCCGGGCTGCGCGGCACCTTCTCCTGCTCCGGATCCACGTGCACCTACACGCCCGCGACCGACGGCTGGACCGGGAGCGCGACGATCGCGTACACGGTCACGGACGGCGCGCTCACGGCGGGCGGCACGATCACGGTGTGGGTCGATCCCGCTCCCCTCGTCCGGCGCGGCTTCTCCGGCACCGGCAGCACGAGCGGAGCGGTCGGGCTCGGCGCCTGGACCAGCTCCTCCGTGGTCGCCACGCCTGTCGCGAGCTGCACGGCCGGTCGGCCGAGCACCCTCGTGAGCTGGTCGGCCGCCGCTGGAGCGACCGGCTGGACCCTCGAGCGCCGCCTCGCGGGGACGACGCCCGGCCCCTGGACCGTGATCGCGGCACCCGCCGCCTCCGCGACGAGCTTCACCGACGACCGGGTCGGTGAGGGCCGCAGCTACCAGTGGCGGGTCCGCCCGGACCTGCAGCGCTGGCTCGGAGTCGCGTCCGCCGCCTCGACCGCCGTCGCCCAGCCGGCCGTCACCACCGCCGGAGGCTGCTGATGCCTCCCCGCCGACACCCCTCTCGTCCTGCACGTGTCCTCGTGAGGGAGACCACGCCCGCACCGGGCACCACCCACCAGAAAGGAACGGTCGCCATGACCACCACAGCACCCACCCGTCGCAGCCCCTGGAAGAAGATCGCCCTCACCGGCGGCGTCCTCCTCGCCGCGGGAGCCCTCGCCGGCGCCGGCGCCTTCGCCGTGTTCACCGACTCCGGGAGCGCCAGCGTCACCGCGGACGCCGGACAGCTCGACATCAACCTCGACGGCACCTTCATCGTGACGGACATCGCGCCCGGAGACACCATCCAGCGCCCGGTGACGATCGTCCTGCCGAACGCCACCAACGACGGCGACCTCGTCTCGTCGGTGCGCTTCTCGCAGGCCGTCACCAACGACGTCGTGGGATCCGACACCACCGACCAGAACCGTGTCGGCCAGTCTCTCGTCTCCGGCCCGAACGGCCTCGACTACCGCCTGCTGACCTGCTCCACCGCCTGGACGACCGCCCCCACCACGACTCCGGCGGGCCCGTACTCCTGCAGCGGGACCACCACGGTCACCGGATCCGGCAAGCTGTCGTCCATCGGCGGCCAGGCCGGCGCGGTCGACTTCACCCCGGCGAACTTCGGCATCACCCCCACCACGACCGGGACCTTCCCCTCGGACGCCGGTGATGTGACGCTGAACACGCTGATCGAGCTCGTCCTGCCGACCGCGGCCGACAACGCGTACGAGAACGCCTCCGCCACGGTCACCTTCACCGCCGCCGCGATCCAGCGCGCCGGCATCCAGAAGTAGACCGTCCCCCACCGCCTCCGTCCTGCCCGGCCGCCACCGGCGCGGGGCGGAGGCATCCCCCTTTCCTCCCGGAGTCGTCCCCATGCCCCACGCCCGTGCGCTCGTCGCCGTCCTCGCGGCGGTGCTCCTCGCGCCCGCGGCGAGCGCCGAGCCCGTCGGCGTGCTCGACGTGCGCGAGCTCTCGGCGCCCGGATCCCTCACCGACCTCGCTCCGGGCGACCGCGCCGAGTGGGCGGTCGAGGTGACCAGCACCGGCCTGTCGCCGCAGGGGGTCTCCGTGGCCTTCGCGGTCGACGGAGGGACGCTGGCGCAGGACCCGCGCGACGGCCTCCAGCTGTCCGTCGAGCTCTGCGGCTCGGCATTCACCGTCGCCGAGGTCGTCGACGGGGGGCGCACGGTCGAGCGCTACCTCTGCCCCGACGACGCTGTGCCGCTCGGATCCGGGCCCGCGGCGACGCTCGGCCGGCTCGACGGTGTCCGTCCGCTCGAGCGCGGGGCCACCGTGGGCGTGCGCGTCCGCGTCCTGTTCCCGGAGTCGGCCGGCAACGGGACCGAGCTCGCGGCGGCGTCGCTGCGGGTGCTCGTGGGCACGACGGAGGAGGATCCCTCCGCGACGCCCGGCCCCGGCTCCTTCCCCGGAGCGGCGGGCGGCGGGCTGGCCGTCACCGGCCGCGACCTGGGCGCTGCGCTCCTGGGCGGGATGCTCGCCCTCGGCTCGGGCGCCCTGCTCGCCGCGGCGGCGCGCCGTCGTCACCGGAGGGAGCAGGCGTGAAGGCCCTCCGCGCTCTCCTCGGCGGCCTGGTCACGATCGTGGCCGTCGCCGGCATCGCCGTCTTCGTCCTCTCCGCGCTCGGTCTCGTGCGGCTCGTGCCGGTGCTGTCGAACTCGATGGCGCCCGGGATGCCCGTCGGCTCCCTCGCCGTCACCCTGCCCGTCGACCAGGCCGCGATCCGCGCCGGTGACGTGATCGTCTTCACCGACCCGGACGATCCGGGCCGCCGCGTCATCCACCGCGTCACCCTCGTCTACTCCGAGGAGGAGGCGGCAGCACTCCGCGGCCGCGAGCCCGGCCAGCTGGCGCTCACCACCAAGGGCGACAACAACGAGTCGGCCGACCCGTGGATCGTGACGATCGCGGACGAGCGGATCTGGCGCGAGAGCTCGGTGGTGCCGCTGCTGGGCTGGCCGAGCATCGGCCTCGCCCACCCGGAGGCGCGGTTCGCGCTCTTCGCCGCGGGCGGCGCGGTCATCGTGGGCGCGCTCCTGATCGCCATCTGGCGCCACCCCGCGGAGGTTGCCCCGTGAGCGGCGCGCACCGCTCGTCGGACGGCACGCCGCCCCCGGAGCCCCTGCGTCCGCCCGCTGAGCACGGACGGCACAGCGCCCGGCCGTCCTCCCGCGACCGCGGAGCCCCGCGCCACTCCCCCGAGGTCCGCCGCCGCGTGGTCTCCCGCGCCGGCCTGGCGGGACTCGTCGCCGGCGCGCTCGTCCTCGGCGCCGCCGCCACCGCCACCGCCGTGCTCCTGGACCGGGGCTCCGTGAGCGCACGGATCGCCTCCGGCACCGTCATCGCGACGTTCACCGGCACCGGAGCGACGACCGTGCCGGTCCCCGTCGCGGGACTCGTCCCCGGCGGCACGGCCCGGCGCCTCCTCGACCTGACGAACGCCGGGACCCTGCCGATGTCGGCCCTCCAGCTGCAGACGGCCACCGGCACCGACCTCTCGGACGGCCTGCAGCTCGCGATCGAGCGCTGCTCGCAGTCCTGGTCGGCCGATGCCGCGACCTGCCCCGGCACCGTCACCACCGTGTCGGCCGACCGCCCCGCCGCCTCCCGCCTCGACCTGCCCGGCTCCCCAGCTCTGGCCGTCGGAGCGACCGACCACCTCCGCCTGACCGTGCGCCTGTCGGAGTCCGCGCCGTCCGCCGCGCAGAGCACCTCGGCGACCCTCACCGTCACCTTCTTCGGCGTGCAGCGTCCGGGCCGCCAGCTGTAGGCGCGGCGGGCCCACGCCTCGGCGGCACCACCGCCGCGCCGCCCCCTTCCGCGCTGAGGTGCCCGGGACGGCCGTCGACACGCCGGAGAGGGCGACCGTCTCGGGCGACTCAGCGGGGCCGCGGGTACCTCGGTGATGCCTCGCTACTCGCGCAGGGCCGCCACGGCGTCGTGGAAGCTCGGCACGTCGGAGAGCACGCCCTCGGGGCCCAGCACCGTCCAGGTCGTGCCCGTGCGGATCAGGACGCCCAGCTCCTCGGCGGGCCGGCGGCGGGTGCGGCGCAGCTCGAGCACGAAGACTCCGGGACGCGCCTCTCTGATCTCGGGCGTGCGCCGGTCGGGCAGCATCACGAGTCCTCCCCGAGGGTCAGCGGTAGACGCTCCACTCCTTCTTCACGATCCGGCGCTCCTCGCCGTCGACCGCGACGATCCACTCGCCGTCCTTCTTGGCCACGACCCGCCCGCGCAGGTACTGCGGCTCCCAGCCGTCGGCCTTGTTGACCCACTTCACGAACCGCGCGAACCGCCCCGGTGCCACGTCGTCTCTGGACATCTCTCGACTCCCCTTCGCCGTCACCGGCACGTCCATCGACCTCCGTCAGGAGTTCACCTCGCCCAGCGCGAGGAGGACCTCTCCTGTGAGGTCTCGAAGCCGGTTCACCGACGGTAGAACGCGCTGCCAGAAGTGGACGAGGCCGTTGACTGATCGACGATCGTCTGGCAGTGGGGTCAGGATGCGGCAGCGGAATCAGGAGTCGAACAGCACGTGCGGCCGTCCGGCGTCGACGATCACGCGGGCGCGCACCCCGTAGACGTCCGCGATCAGCGCCGGAGTGAGCACCTCCTCCGGGGTGCCGCCCGCGACCACGCGCCCCTCGCGCAGCACCAGCAGCGCGTCGCAGAACAGGGCCGCGAGGTTGAGGTCGTGCAGCGCGACGACCGTGGTCACCGGCAGCGCCCGCACCAGGGCTAGCAGCTCCAGCTGATGGCGGATGTCGAGGTGGTTGGTCGGCTCGTCCAGCAGCAGCTCGCGCGGCTCCTGCGCCAGCGCCCGGGCGATGTGCGCGCGCTGCCGCTCGCCGCCCGAGAGGGTGTGCCAGAGGTGGTCGGCCTTCGCCTCGAGATCCACCTGCTCGAGGGCGCGCTCGATCGCGCGCAGGTCCTCGGCCGAGTCTCCGCCCAGAAGGGAGCGGTGCGGTGTCCGCCCCAGCCGGACGACGTCGCGGACGGGGAGGTCCGCCTCCGTCTCGGCCTGCTGCGTCACCGTGGCCACGGCCCGGGCGACCTCGCGGCGGCGGAGCGAGCGGAGCGGCGCGCCGTCGAGGGTGACGACGCCGGCGTCCGGAGCCGCGGTGCCCTGCAGCAGCCGCAGCAGTGACGACTTGCCCGAGCCGTTGGGCCCGAGCAGTCCGACGGTCGAGCCGGGATGGGGGAGGAGCGAGACCCCGTCCACCACCAGGCGGCCGCCCCGGCGCCACGAGACCCGGTCGGCCTCGAGCGTCACGAGCGGCCCCTCCGCCGCAGGAGCAGCAGCATGAACACCGGCACGCCGACGAGTGCCGTGCCGACCCCCACCGGCAGCGGAGTCGGCGCGAACGCCACCCGCGATCCGGCGTCGACCCACACCAGGAACACCGCGCCGAGCAGGATCGTCGCGGGGATCACCCGCGAGTGCCGCTGGCCGAACACGAGTCGCGCGGCGTGCGGCAGCACCAGCCCCACGAAGCCGATCGCGCCGGCGATGCTCACCAGGGTCGCCGTCAGCAGGGCCGTCACCACCAGCAGGAGGAGGCGGGTGCGGCCCACGTGCACGCCGAGCGACGCGGCCACGTCCTCCCCGAAGGCGAACGCGTCGAGCGTGCGCGCCGCGGCGAGGCAGACCACGGAGCCGAGCAGCACGACTCCTCCGCTCAGCGCCACGTCGTCCCAGCGCATGCCCTCGAGGGAGCCGAGCAGCCAGAACATCACGCCGCGCGTCTCGTCCGAGTCGGCGAGAGCGAACACGATCAGCGAGGTCAGCGCCGAGAACAGCTGGGTGCTCGCCACCCCCGCCAGGATCACGCCCGAGGTGCCGCCCGCCGAGAACCGCGTGAGCAGCAGCACGAAGCCGAAGGCGACCAGCGCGCCGACGAAGGCGCCTCCGGAGAGCCCGACCACTCCTCCGCCGACCCCGAGCACGCCGACGAGCACCGCGCCCGTGGACGCTCCGGAGGAGACGCCCAGCACGAACGGGTCGGCGAGCGGATTGCGCAGCAGCGACTGCAGGATCACTCCGCACACGCCGAGCCCCGCCCCGCAGGCCGCGGCCACGAGTGCGCGCGGGAGGCGCTCCTGCCAGACGATCGCGTCCTCGGCCGCACGCACCGGGACGGAGGCGAGCCCGAGGTGGTTGAGGAGGATGTCGCGGACGTTCACGAGCGAGACGTCGGCCGGGCCGAGCGTCACCGCGACGCCGACCGAGAGCGCCAGCGCTAGCAGCCCGCCGACGACCAGCGCGGCGGCGGCCAGACCCCGCGGCACCCGGCGGACGAGGACCGTGCTCGTGCCCGTGTGCGTGCTCAGAGCGAGGCCCCGTTCTCGTCCCACCAGGCGCGGATCTTCTCGAGCCCGTCGACGAAGCGGATCGACGGGTTCAACTCGGCGCCGTGGAGCGCGATGAAGCGGCCGTCCTGCACCGCGGGCAGGCTGCTGGTCAGCGGGTCGGAGCGGAGGAACGCGGTCTTGTCGTCGAGGCGGTCGCCGGGGAAGCGGTCGCGCTGCAGGTCGCCGAGGACCAGGACGTCCGGGTCGGCCGCGACGACGCTCTCCCAGCCGACGGCGGGCCAGTCCTCCGTGCGGTCGGCGAAGACGTTGGTCATGCCGGTCGTGGTGCCGAGCATCGAGGCGAAGTTGTAGCCGCCGGCCATGTAGGGCGTCTTGGTGTCGGCGAACCAGAAGGCGACGCTCCGGCCGCCGAGGTCGACCCCCTCGGTGGCGGCGGCGGCGCGCTCCTGCAGCTGCGCGACCAGGGCGTCGCCGCGCTGCTGCACGTCGAAGACCTCGGCCAGCTCGTGGATCTCCTGGTAGAGGACGTCGACGGTCAGCGGGACGGTGCGCGTGCCGCTCCCGCCGTTGACGCTCGCTCCGTTGTCGCAGTCGGAGGGGGCGAGGTAGGAGCCGATCCCCGTCTCGGCGAGGCGGTCGCGCGAGGCGACGCCCTCGGGCGCGTAGTGCCGGCCGAAGGAGGCGGTGACGAAGTCGGGGTCGGCGCCGAGCAGCACCTCGTAGGTGGGCGCGTTGTCGGCCAGGCGCGGCACGCTCTCGTTCGCGGAGGCGAGGGTCGCGAGCACGGGGTCGGTCCAGGAGGCGGTGCCGACCATCCGGTCCTCGAGGCCGAGGGACAGCAGGATCTCGGTCGAGTTCTGGTCGAGGGAGACGACCCGCTGCGGAGGGGCGGTGACGGTAGTCGTGGTGCCGCAGTTGTCCAGCATGAGCGGGTACGAAGTCGTGCCCTCCCCCGCGGCGGCCGTGCTCTCGGGCTCGATCTGCTCGGAGGCGCCGCAGCCGGTGAGGGCGAGCAGGGTCAGGGCGGCGAGGGCGAGGGCGGCGGGGCGCCGTCGGTGCGTGGACATGGATCTCCCGTGGTTCGTGGGCGTCGGTCGTCGGCCCGGTTCATGGGCCCGGTTCATGGGCCCGGTTCGCCGGCAGGGCTCGGCGGCCCGGTCCGTCGGCGGGCGGCACCCGCGTCTCGGCGTGGAGCCCAGGTAAGCATAGCCTTACCTCATCTGGCCCCGTCCATTCGCGCCAGTCGATCCGCGCCACCGAGCCCTCGGCGCCCTCGGCCCGGCCCGCCGGCGACTCCGCAGAAGTCGCCGTGGTCGCGCGCGCGGACGGCGACCTCCGAGTTCTCATGTCACCCAGAAGGCCCGGAACAGCCGAGTAAGCGGACACCTGTCGCGCACCTCGCCTCCGCAGCCCCCAACCAGGTGGACAGCACCCCGGACACGGTTCCCCTGGGGGCGGGAGAGCGCGATCCTGAACACCGACGATCGACGGCTCCCGCCCCACCGCCCGCCGACCGTCACGGAAGGAACCCGTTGCCCCGCCACTCCGCCCGCACCGCCCCCTCCGGCCGGTCCGCGCTGGTGCGCAAGGCCGACGCGTCCGGCTACCGGCCCGAGATCGAGGGACTGCGCGCCGTCGCGTCCCTCCTGGTCGCGACGTTCCACATCTGGCTGGGCCGCGTCTCCGGAGGCGTCGACGTCTTCTTCGTGATCGCCGGGTTCCTCACGACCCTCACCCTCCTCGGCCAGATCCGCCGGTTCGGGCGCGTGCGTCCGATCGCCTTCCTCCGGAGGCTCGCCTCGCGGCTCTTCCCGGCGGCCGCGGTGGTGCTGGTCGTCGTCGCGGCGCTCGCTCCGCTCCTCCTGCGCCCCTCGCAGCTGCTGCAGACCTTCACCGAGGTGCTCGCCTCGACCTTCTACGTCGAGAACGTCGCGCTCGCGCGGGCCGGAGTGGACTACCTCGCGCAGGACGACTTCCACTCGCCGGTGCAGAACTTCTGGGCGATGTCGGTGCAGGGGCAGTTCTACCTGATCTGGCTCGCCCTGGTGCTCGTCGCGACCCTCGCCGCCGTGCTGCTGCGACGACGCGCGCAGCTGCCGCGGTTGCTGCTGGCGCTCGTCGCGGCGCTCACCGTCCTCTCGTTCGCGTTCTCCGTCGTGCTGGTCGGGATCGACCAGCCGACCGCGTACTACAGCACCCTCGCCCGCTCATGGGAGTTCGGGCTCGGCTCGCTCGCGGCCCTCGTGCTCCCGGGACTGGCGATCCCGGCGGCCCTGCGGACGGTCGCCGGGTGGCTGGGGCTGATCGGAGTCGTCTCCTGCGGATTCGTGCTCCAGGTCTCGAGCGCGTTCCCCGGCACCGCCGCGCTCTGGCCGACCCTCTCGGCGGTGCTCGTGCTCGTCGCCGGGACCGGCCCCGCCCCGGAGCGCGGAGTCGGCCGACTGCTGGCCCTGCGCCCGCTCGTGTGGCTCGGCGGCCTGAGCTACGGGATCTACCTCTGGCACTGGCCGCTCCTGGTCTTCTGGCGCGAGAGCACCGGCGAGGACCCGACCGCTCCGGCGGGCCTGGGCGTCATCGCCGCCGCGATCCTCCTGGCCGCCGCCTCGAAGCGCTTCCTCGAGGACCCCCTCCACCGCCGCGCCCCCGCCGAGCGCCCGCACCGCCTCCGCGCGCTCGCCCCGGCGGCCCTGCTGGCCGTCGCCGCCCTGGTCGGAGCGACGGGCCTCACCGGAACGAACGCCGCGATCGCCGCCGACCTCACCCGCGCGCACGCCCTCCCCGTCTCGACCGAGGGCTGCGTCGGAGCCGCGGCGCTCGCGAACGCCTGCCCCGACTCCTGGACCACGAGCCTGCCCGCCGTCGACGCCTCGGAGGACGGCTCCGCGCTGAACACCGACGAGTGCAGCACGGGCAACTCCGGCACCGCGCTCAAGGAGTGCCGCTTCGGCGATCCCGCCGGCCTCCGTGTGCTGCTCATCGGCAACTCGCATGCGGCGTCCTTCTTCCCGGCGCTGCGCGGCGTCGCGGAGGAGCGCGGCTGGGACCTGCACACCTACTACAAGACGGGCTGCGTCTTCTCGACCGCGGAGCGGCGCGACGACTCCGCCTCCTCCCGCCGCTCCTGCGACGTCTGGAACAGGAAGCTGCAGGAGGAGCTCGCCGGCCAGGAGCCGTATGCGCTCGTCGTCACCGCCTACTCCGCGAAGAAGTCCGTGTTCGTCGACGCGTCCGGCACCCCCGACGAGCAGGCCGGCATCGACGGGTTCCACGAGTCGTGGGCGCCGCTGATCGCCCGCGGATCCACGGTGGTCGCGATCCGCGACAATCCGGTGCTGCCCTCGCTCTCCCTGCTGGCCTGCGCCGAGGAGCCGGGCTCCGCGGCCGACTGCAGCGTGCCGCTCGACGAGGCCTTCGCCGACCGCGAGCTGATGGCCGCCGCCGCCGAGGGCTGGCCGGGCGCCGCCGCCGTCGACCTCACCCGCTGGTTCTGCGACGACCGCGGCTGCCCCCTCGTGATCGGCGGAGTGAAGGTGTACCGCGACCTCGGGCACCTCACCGAGTCGTACGCCCGGACCCTGGCGCCCTACCTCGGCGAGGCGCTGGACCCGCTGGTCGGCTGAGGACGCTCGCGCTCGGCTCCAAACGCATGCAAGACTGTTTATACGAACAGGGATCGGAGGAGCCGATGGGCCACTCTCACGGCGTTCCGGCCGGCTCCGCCGCCGCGCGGCACCGGCGTCCGCTCGTGGCCGCCTTCGTCCTGACCGCGGCGTTCATGGTCGTCGAGTTCGCGGTCGGAGTCGCGACGGGCTCGCTCGCGCTGCTCTCGGACGCCGCGCACATGGGCACCGATGTGCTGGCGCTCGGGATGTCGATCGCCGCGATCTCGCTCGCCGCCCGCCCCGCTGCGAAGGGCCGCACCTACGGCTCCTACCGCCTCGAAGTGCTGGCCGCCCTCGCCAACGGACTGCTCCTGTTCGCGGTCGCCGCGTTCGTGATCGTCGAGGCCGTCCGCCGCTTCGCCGAGCCGCCCGCGGTGCCCGGCGGCCCCCTCCTGATCACCGCCGTCGTGGGCCTGGCGGTCAACCTCGTGAGCCTGCGCCTGCTGTCGGCCGGGGCGAAGGAGAGCATCACCCTCCGCGGAGCCTCCCTCGAGGTGCTCGGCGACGCACTCGGCTCGATCGGCGTGATCGTCGCGGCGATCGTGCTGCTCACCACCGGCTGGGCGTGGGCGGATCCGATCGTCGGCGTGCTGATCGGGCTGCTGATCCTTCCCCGCACCTGGTCGCTGACGCGGCAGGCGCTGGGGATCCTCATGGAGTCGGCGCCCGCGCACGTCGACCTCGCAGCGCTCGAGCGCGACGTCTGCGCCGTCCCCGGCGTGCTCGCGCTGCACGACCTGCACGTGTGGACGATCACCTCGGGCATGGAGAGCGCCACCGGCCACGTGGTCGTCGCCCCCGACGCCGACTACCGCACCGCGCTCTCGCGGGTGCTCGCCGTCCTCCGCGAGCGCCACGGCATCGACCACGCGACCATCCAGTGCGAGCCCGAGGCCTTCCCGGAGACGACGCACCGCGTCTGAGCGCGGGGGTGTCGCGGCGCGCGGCCGCACGCCGCCGCATGCCCACGACACTCCAGGAGTCGTCGCACTCGGCGTCGACTGCGACGACTCCCGGCTTCTCGACGCTGCGGGCCTCGCCCACCCCTGAGCACCTTCCGATTGTTGACGTGAACATGTACAGTCGGCCGTCAGGGCGCGTTCATGTGAACATGCCCGCATTTCGATGGCGAAAGAGAGACCGCATCAATGTCGATGTCCTTCAGAAGGGTCGCCGCGCTCGCCACGAGCGCCGCCCTGGCCACAGGAGCACTGCTGGCGATCCCCGCCGCAGCGGCCCCCGCTCAGGCCGCGGACGCGTTCCGCATCACGCCGAACCCCGCCGCCGCCGGTGAGGCGTTCGAGGGCTGGGGCACCAGCCTCGTCTGGTTCGCGAACGCGACCGGCGGCTATCCCGAGGCCCTCCGCGAGGACCTCTACCAGAAGGTCTTCGGCGACAGCGGCCTCGACCTCAACATCGCCCGCTACAACATCGGCGGCGGCAACGCCTCCGATGTGAAGGACTACCTCCGCCCGGGCGGCGCCGTCGAGGGCTGGTGGAAGCCGAACCCGGCCGGCGACGCGTCGACCTACGGCGGCACCTCCACGAAGCTCGCCGACCGCGACGCGCTCCTGGCCAAGTGGAACGCGGACGACCCCGCCTCCTACGACTGGACCGCCGACGAGACGCAGCGCTGGTGGGTCGAGAGGCTCGCCGAGGAGAAGCAGATCTCGCACTGGGAGGCGTTCTCCAACTCCGCCCCGTACTTCATGACCGAGAGCGGCTACGTCTCGGGCGGCTTCGACGCGAACAGCGAGCAGCTGAAGCCCGCCGCCGAGGAGCAGTTCGCGAAGTACCTCGTGAAGGTCACCGAGCACATGGAGGACGAGTACGGCATCGAGTTCGACACGCTCGACCCCTTCAACGAGCCGAACACGAACTACTGGGGCACGCAGCTCTCCAACGGCGTCCCGACCGGCGGACGCCAGGAGGGAATGCACGTCGGACCGACGCGCCAAGCGGGTCTGATCCCCGACGTCGCCGCCGTGCTGGACGCCTCGACCACCGACGCCGGCATCGCCGCGATGGACGAGACCAACCCCGACATCTTCGCGACGAACTGGGCCGCCTACTCCGCCGCGATCCGCGCCGAGGTCGACCGGATGAACGTCCACACCTACGGCACCTCGGGCCGCCTCAAGGTCCGCGACCTCGCGAAGCAGGCCGACACCGACCTGTGGATGAGCGAGATCGAGGGCAACTGGGTCACCGGCTTCGACCCCACCAACATGGAGAACGGCCTCGGCATCGCCGGCCGCATCAACGACGACCTGCGCGAGCTCGAGCCCAAGGCGTGGGTGCTCTGGCAGCCCGTCGAGGACTACTACAACATGCAGCAGCCCAAGCCCAAGGGCGAGAACCTCAACTGGGGCTCCGTCTACATCGACCTGGACTGCAAGCCGTACCAGGAGAACGGAACCGAGGTCTGGAAGTCGGTCCGCCGCGTCGCCGACGCCGGTGGCGACTCCACCAAGGCCCCGGTCTGCGGCGTCGAGACGAACTCGAAGTTCAACACCATCCGGAACTTCACCAAGTTCATCCACGAGGGCGACCACCTGATGCCCTCCAACGACAGCTCCTCCACTGCCGCCGTCCGCGGCGACGGCTCGGGCGCGACCGTCGTGCACACCAACAGCACCGCGACCGAGAAGACCGTCGTGCTCGACCTCTCCCGCTTCGGCACCATCGCCGACACCGCGACGGTCACCCCGTACGTCACCACGAAGGCCTCCTCGGCCGCCGCTCCCACGAGCAACGCCCTGGTCGCCAAGACGCCGGTGAGCGTCGACCGCATCTCGCGCACCGCCACGATCACCGTGCCCGCCAAGTCGGTCACGAGCTTCTCGATCGACGGAGTCTCGGGAGTCGCCGACTCCGCCCCCGCCCTGCGCGACGGCCACCGCTACCAGCTGGTCGGCACCCAGAGCGGCAAGGCCCTGACCGGCAACCCCTCGGGCGCCGCGACCACGATCACCGGCCTCGCCACCGATTCCGCCACGGCCGCCAAGCAGACCTGGACGGTCCGCGAGGTCGCCGCCGGCGAGCGCGAGGCCACCCGCCGCGTCGTCCTCGTCAACGGCGACGGACGCGTGCTCGGAGCCACGACCGCCGGCACCGACCTGCGCTCGCTGTCCGTCGACGCGGCGAAGACGACCGCCGCGACCCGCTGGATCGTCAACACCACCGACGGCGTGAACTTCTCGCTCGTCAACGAGTCGATCGCCCAGTCGCTCGACGTGAACGGCGGCTCCAGTGCCGACAACGCGTCGGTCGGCGTCTACACCTCCAACGGCGGAGCGAACCAGTCGTGGTCCCTCCGCGACCTCGCGCCGACCGCCGGCCAGACGATCGCCGTCCGCACCACCGCGGGCGTCGCTCCGACCCTGCCCGCGAGCATCACCCCGCAGTACTCCTGGGGAGCCGGCGCACCGCTCGCCGTCACCTGGCAGCGCCCCGCCGACTCGGCGTACGGCGCGACCGGCCGCGTCGAGGTGCCCGGCACCGCGACCGACCTCTACGGCCAGACGATCACGGTCACCGCGCTCGTCGACGTCGGCGGACTGACCGCGACCGACCCCGTGTCGGTCACGGCCGCCGCGGGCGCCTCGGTCGCCGGAGTGAAGGCCTCGGCCCCGACGACGGTCCCCGCCCGCGTGGGCGCCTCGGCCAGCACCTTCCCGGTGCCGGTCGTCTGGGACTGGACGCCGCTCACCACCGCCTCCCTCGCCCGGGCCGGGCAGGTGACGGTCTCGGGAACGGCGACCGCCGACGGCGCGACGCTCCCCGCCACGCTCACGGTGCTCGTCACCACGGGCACGCTCCGCAACTTCAACCCGGACGCCGGCATCGTCGCGACCGCGTCGTCGTCGGAGTCGGGCTACGGACCGGAGCGCACCCGCAACGGCGTCGACGGCGACAAGGGCTGGTCGAACTGGACCAACGGCACCAAGGCCGCGCAGAGCTCGCTGACCTACACCTTCCCCTCGACCCACCAGGTCGAGAAGGTGTCGGTGCAGTTCCTCGCCGACGGCGGCACCAGCTGGGCGCAGACCTACCAGCTGCAGTACCAGGCCGCCGACAGCACGACCTGGACCGCGGTCCCCGGCTACGAGTCGGCCGTGGCCCTCGCGTCGCCGGCCGGCGGAACGGCTCCGACCCTGGTCGCGTCGTTCGCGCCCGTCACGGCCAAGGCCTTCCGCGTCGTGATGAACGCCTACGACAACACGCACCTGATCGTGGCCGAGACCAAGCTCTACGAGTCGGTCGCCTCGCCCGCCGCGGTCGCCACCCTGGGCGCCCTGCGCGTCGGAGGAGCCGGCATCGCCGGGTTCGACCCGGCCCGCACCTCCTACGCGGTCACCGTCGAGGGCACGGCGATGCCGGTGATCGGAGCAGTGGCGACCGACTCGGCGGCCACCGTGCGGATCACCCAGCCGACGACGGCGAACGGCGGAGTCGCGACCATCGCGGTCCGCGCGGCCGACGGCTCCGTCACCTCGACCACGACGGTGACGGTGACCCTGAAGGCGCCCGCCGCCCTCGCGGTCGCGGTCACGGCGACCACCCGCTGCATCGCCGGCAAGGTGACGCTCACCGTCGCGGCGAAGAACGAGTCCGGCGTGCCGGTCTCGATGACCATCGCGACGCCCTCCGGGTCGAAGCAGGTCACCGGAGTCGCGCCCGGCGCGAGCGGCAGCGCCGCGTTCACCACGCGCGCGGCCTCGGTGCCGGCCGGCCAGGCCACCGTCACCGCGACGGGCACGGTCGACGGCAAGCAGGTCACCTCGGTGGCGACGGGAGCGTACGCGGCCCGCAGCTGCTGACGCCCCCTTTGACACGGACCGCCTCCGCCCCTCCGGGGACGGGGGCGGTCCGTCGTTCATCGGGAGCGGCGCTGCGGGGGCGGCACGTCGCGGGATCCCGATGCGCCCGCGGCGCGGGCTACTCGATCAGCATGGATCCGTGCCGGTCGGGCGGCCGCACACCTCCGCGCCGGTGGAGCGACCGCGCACCCCCATGCCGGTCGACCAGCCGCGGCACGCGGAGTATCGAGACCCCGCTCAGTGCCCCGCGGCCGTCTCGTCGCGGGAGCGCAGGCGCGAGACGCCCATCACGACGGCCGCGATGACCAGACCCAGCACGAGGCCGAAGATCATCGAGACGAAGGTGTCGGCCAGCCACACGACGACCGGGCCCGCGCCCTCGACCGCGTGGGTGACGACGTGCACGAGGTCGTACGGACCGTGCCACACCGTCTCGGCGAGGTTCGCGACGACGAGGTGCCCGCCGACCCAGAGCATGGCGAGCGTCCCGATGATGCTGATCGCGCGGAACACGACCGGCATCGACGCGACGATCCTCGCCCCGGTGCGCCGCACGCCGCGGGCCGCGTTCTTCATCAGGCGCAGGCCCACGTCGTCGATCTTCACGAGCAGCGCGACGGCGCCGTAGACGAGCACGGTCATCCCGAGCCCGACGACCAGGAGCGCGCCGAGCGTGGGCCAGATCCCGAAGTCGGGGTCGAGGCCGTCGAGCGCGATCAGCATGATCTCGGTGCTCAGGATGAGGTCGGTGCGGATGGCGCCGAAGACGAGCTTCTTCTCGTCGCGCGCCTCCGTCTCGTGGCCGCCGTGCGAGACGCCGAACCACTCGAGCACCTTCTCCGCCCCCTCGAAGCAGAGGAACGCGCCGCCGAGGATGAGCAGGTACGGCAGCACCTGCGGCGCGAACGCCGAGAGCAGCAGCGCCAGCGGGATGATGATGACGAACTTGTTGAACAGGCTCCCCAGCGCGATCCGCCCGACCACCGGCAGCTCCCGCGCGGGCGTGAGGCCCTGCACGTACTGCGGGGTGACGGCCGCGTCGTCGATCACGACGCCCGCCGTCTTGGCGCTCGCCTTCAGGGCGGCGGTGAGGATGTCATCGACAACCGCGAGCAGGCCGACCGACATGTGCGTCTCCTTGGAGGTCCGGGGTGAGAGGGCTCACAGTATCGCGAGCGCCGCGGTCGAGCGGGCACGGGGAGGGGCGTGGGTGCGGCAGAGGGGGTCCGGTGCAGGGGATCTCGATACGGAGGCGGGGCCGGCTCCTCGATCAGCGTGAAGGGCGGGCGGGCTCCGCGGGCCGGCTCCGCGGAAGCATCAGGCGGCGGGGGCCGGGCCGGTGCTCTCGCGGACGATGAGGCGGGTCGGCACGAGCGAGACGCCGGTGCGCTCGCCCGACTCGAGCTCGCGCAGGAGGATGTCGACCGAGCGGCGGCCCGTGTCCCCGAAGAACTGGCGCACCGTCGTCAGCGGCGGCCAGAAGCTCGCCGACTCCTGCATGTCGTCGAAGCCCGCGACGCTCACCTCGCCGGGCACGGCGCGTCCGGCCTCGTGCAGGGCGCGCAGCACGCCGAGCGCCATCTGGTCGTTGGCGGCGAAGATCGCGGTGACCTCCGGATCGGCGGCGAGCTGCTTGCCGAGGCGGTAGCCGGAGTCGGTGGACCAGTCGCCGACCAGCACCTCCGGCACCGGGGCGCCGCGCTCGATCAGGGTCGACTCCCACGCCTCGTGGCGGCGCTCGGCGGAGTAGGAGCGGTCGGGGCCGGCGATGTGGTGCACGGTGCGGTGTCCGAGTCCGAGCAGGTGCTCGACGGCCTGGCGGGCGCCCGACATCTGGTCGGTGTCGACCACCGGGTACTTCTCGCCGCCGGCGGAGTCGACGACCACCACGGGCAGGTCCGGCGGGAGGACGATGTCGGCCTCGTCGAGCAGGTGCGCCTCGACGATGATGATGACGCCGTCGACCGCCTCCTCGCTCAGCCGGTGGAACGCGACCGACACCTCGCCCTGGGTGGGGTGGGAGACGGGGATGAGGGTGATCGAGTAGCCCGCGTCGGCGGCCGCGATCGCGATGGCGTCGAGGGTGCGCATGTTGCCGAACGAGGACAGCGTGAACATGATCACGCCGATGCTGTGGAAGCGGCCCGTCCGCAGGGCCCGCGCCGCGCTGTTGGGCCGGTAGCCGAGGGCCCGCATCGCCTCGAGGACCCGCTCGCGCGTCTCGCCGTCGACGTTCTGCTTGCCGTTCGACACCCGCGAGACCGTCTGGCCCGAGACGTTCGCGCGCCGGGCCACGTCGGCCATCGAGACGCCGCGTCGCGGCCGGGTGGACGGGGACGGGCGGTCGGTCTCGAGTGACATGGGCTTCCCTTTATAGCGCGCCGCCCGTCAGCCGTGGTGCATCGTGCGCCGAACCGTGACGCAGGAACAGTCGCGGGTGGCGACGTGGACATGCTACGGTGACGCTCTGCCATGTTGACGTGAACATGACGGGCCCGCACTACTCCCCGAACGGAATCCCATGACGACGACGTCTCCCCCCGTCCCGCTGAGCGAGGTCGCCCCTCCGGCGTCCCCCCTCGCGGCCCCGAAGTCGCGGGCGAAGAGCGAGTGGAAGGGCCTGGCGTTCGTCGCCCCCTTCCTCGTCGTCTTCCTCCTGGTCTTCATCGCCCCGGTCGTCTACTCGATCTACCTCAGCCTCTTCCGCGAGCAGCTGGTGGGCGGCAACTCCTTCGTCGGCTTCGCGAACTACGCCGCGATCTTCACCGACCCGAACTTCTGGGAGGGCTTCGGCCGCGTCCTGCTGTTCCTCGTCGTGCAGGTCCCCGTGATGCTCGTGCTGGCCCTCGTCGCGGCCCTCGCGATCGACAGCGGGCGCCTCCACGGCACCGGCTTCTTCCGCATCGTGGTCTTCCTCCCCTACGCCGTCCCCGCGGTCGTCGCGGTGCTGATGTGGGGCTTCATCTACGGCGACAACTTCGGCCTGGCCGCGAACGTCAACGACCTGCTCGGCTCCGACGTCGTCCAGCCCTTCTCGCGCGACTGGATCCTCGCCTCGATCGGCAACATCGTCACGTGGGAGTTCGTGGGCTACAACATGCTCATCTTCTACTCCGCGCTGAAGACGATCCCCGGCGAGCTCTACGAGGCGGCCGAGATCGACGGCGCCGGCCCGATGCGCGTCATCCGCTCGATCAAGCTGCCCGCCCTGCGCGGCGCGATCGTCATCGCCACGATCTTCTCGATCATTGGCAGCTTCCAGCTGTTCAACGAGCCGAACATCCTCCGGACGCTGGCGCCGAACATCATCACCACCTACTTCACCCCGAACATGTACGCCTACAACCTGTCCTTCGCCGGTCAGCAGTACAACGCGTCGGCCACGGTCGCCATCGTCATGGGCGTGATCACCGCGGTGATCGCCTACGTCGTGCAGCTCCGCGGCGCGCGGAAGGAGAACTGATGGCCCTCGCGACCGCTCCCCGGACGCCCGCCCGCGCCCCGAAGCGCCCGGCCGCCCGCCGCGGCTCCTCGGTGCAGCCCAAGAAGTCGATCGCCTTCACCCTGCTGATGTCGGTCTTCATCCTCTACAGCCTCGTGCCGCTGGCCTGGCTGGTCATCAACGCGACGAAGACGCAGGCCGGCCTGCTCTCGAGCTTCGGCCTCTGGTTCGACGGCGACTTCGTCTTCTTCCAGAACATCGCCGACACCCTCAGCTACCGCGACGGGATCTTCCTCCGCTGGCTCGGCAACACCCTGCTCTACGTCGTCGTCGGCGCCGGAGGAGCGACGCTCCTGGCCACGCTCGCCGGCTACGGCCTCGCGAAGTTCCGCTTCACGGGCCGCAAGGCGGTCTTCGCCGTGGTGCTCGGAGCGATCGCGGTCCCCGGCACGGCCCTCGCCGTCCCGACGTTCCTCATGTTCAGCCAGCTCGGCCTGACCAACACCCCGTGGGCGATCATCATCCCCTCGCTGATCAGCCCGTTCGGCCTGTACCTGGTGTGGGTCTACGCGGTGGAGTCGGTGCCCACCGAGCTGCTCGAAGCGGCGCGGATGGACGGGGCGGGCGAGTTCCGCACCTTCTTCACCATCTCCATCCGCCTCCTCGCCCCCGGCATCGTGACCGTGCTGCTGTTCTCGGTCGTCGCGACCTGGAACAACTACTTCCTCCCGCTGATCATGCTGAGCGACCCCACCTGGTACCCGCTCACCGTCGGCCTCAACCAGTGGAACGCGCAGGCCACCGGCGTCAGCGCGCAGCCGATCTACAACCTCGTGATCACGGGCTCGCTCCTCACGATCATCCCCATCGTCGTCGCCTTCCTCGGACTCCAGCGCTTCTGGCAGTCCGGTCTGAGCGCCGGCAGCGTCAAGGGCTGAGCCCTCCCCCTACCCATCCCCTGGCCGGAGCGTCCTGCCCCGTCCACAGCACCCGCAGCACGAAGAAGTGAAGGGAAACACCACCATGAAGATCGCCCGTTCCGCCCTCAGGCGGACCCTGACGGTCGCGGCCGTCGCGGCCCTGGCCGCCGGCTCCCTCGCGGCCTGCTCGTCCACCTCCGGTGGCGGCACGACCACGAGCGCCGGCTCCGCCGCCGACCTCGACTCCGCCCTCGAGGCCGGTGGCAAGATCACGTACTGGAGCTGGACCCCCAGCGCCGAGGCGCAGGTCGCCGCGTTCGAGAAGGCCTACCCGAAGGTCGACGTCGAGCTCGTCAACGCCGGCACCAACAAGGACGAGTACACCAAGCTCGAGAACGCGATCAAGGCCGGCTCGGGCGCCCCCGACGTCGTCCAGATCGAGTACTACGCCATGCCGCAGTTCGCGCTGTCGGACTCGCTCCTCGACCTGTCGCAGTACGGCATGGGCGACCTCGAGGACAAGTACTCCGCCTCCACCTGGGGGAGCGTCAACATCGACGGCAAGCTCGTCGGCCTCCCGCAGGACTCGGGCCCCATGGCGCTGTTCTACAACAAGACCGTCTTCGACCAGTACGGCATCGCCGTCCCCGCCACCTGGGACGAGTACGTGGCCGCGGCCGAGAAGCTGCACACCGCCGACCCGTCGAAGTACATCACCGCCGACACCGGCGACGCCGGCTTCGCGACCAGCATGATCTGGCAGGCGGGCGGCGAGCCGTTCACCACCGACGGCACGGACGTGAAGATCGACCTCGCCGACGAGGGCACCGCCAAGTGGACCGGCGTCTGGAACCAGCTCGTCGAGAAGAAGCTGCTCTCGGACACCCCCGCCTGGGGCGACGAGTGGTACAAGGGCCTCGCCGACGGCTCCATCGCCTCCCTGGTGACCGGCGCCTGGATGCCCGGCGTGCTGGAGTCCAGCGTCCCCGACGCCTCCGGCGACTGGGCCGTCGCGCCGATCCCGACCTACGACGGCACCGCCGTCAGCGCCGAGAACGGCGGTGGCGGCCAGTCCGTCACCAAGCAGAGCGAGAACCCGGCGCTGGCCGCCGCGTTCCTGCGCTGGCTGAACAGCGACCAGGCCTCGGTCGACGTCTTCCTGCAGAGCGGCGGATTCCCGTCGACCACGGCCGACCTCGACAGCTCGGACTTCACCGGTCAGGAGTCGGAGTACTTCGGCGGCCAGAAGATCAACGAGGTGCTGACCCAGGCCTCGAAGGACGTCCGCTCCGGCTGGTCGTACCTGCCCTACCAGGTCTACGCGAACAGCGTCTTCGGCGACACCGTCGGCCAGGCGTACGCCAACGGCACCAGCCTCGACCAGGGCCTCGCCGACTGGCAGAGCAAGCTCGTCCAGTACGGCAACGCGCAGGGCTTCACCGTCTCGGAGTAGCACCACTGCTCGACGCGGGGCCGGCCGGATCGCTCCGGTCGGCCCCGCGTCGTTCTCACGCTCGGACACACCGGGCACCGATCCTGAGGGGGATCCAGATGACCACCGCTCCCGAGAGCCGCTTCGCCATCGGCACCGCCGACTTCGAGCTCGACGGCCGCCCGCACCGCATCCTGTCGGGGGCGCTGCACTACTTCCGCATCCACCCGGACCTCTGGGCCGACCGGATCCGCAAGGCCCGCCTGATGGGCCTGAACACCATCGAGACCTACGTCGCCTGGAACGCGCACGAGCCGCGCCGCGGCGAGTGGCGCGAGGACGCCGGGCTCGACCTGGGCCGCTTCCTCGACCTGATCGCCGCCGAGGGCATGCACGCGATCGTGCGCCCCGGCCCCTACATCTGCGCGGAGTGGGACAACGGCGCCCTCCCGGCCTGGCTCTTCCGCGACCCCGAGGTGGGCGTGCGCCGCTCGGAGCCGAACTACCTCGCCGCGGTCAGCGACTACCTGCGCCGCGTGTACTCGATCGTGGCCCCGCGCCAGATCGACGCCGGCGGGCCTGTGGTCCTCGTGCAGATCGAGAACGAGTACGGCGCGTACGGCTCCGACAAGGAGTACCTGGCCGAGCTCGTGCGGGTGACCCGCGACTCCGGCATCACGGTGCCGCTGACCACCATCGACCAGCCCACTCCGCAGATGCTCGCCGACGGCAGCCTGCCGGGCCTGCACCTCACCGGGTCGTTCGGCTCGCGGACCACGGAGCGCCTCGCGACGCTGCGCGAGTTCCAGCCCACCGGGCCGCTGATGTGCATGGAGTTCTGGTGCGGCTGGTTCGACGACTGGGGCACCCAGCACCACACGACGGACGCCGACGCCTCCGCCCAGGAGCTCGACACCCTGCTCGCGGCCGGCGGCTCGGTCAACATCTACATGTTCCACGGCGGCACCAACTTCGGCCTGACCAGCGGCGCGAACGACAAGGGCCGCTACGCCGCGATCACGACGAGCTACGACTACGACGCCCCGCTCGACGAGGGCGGCGACCCGACCGCGAAGTTCTGGGCGTTCCGCGACGTCATCGCGCGCTACGCGCCGGTGCCGGAGGAGGTGCCCGCGGTGCGCCCGCCGGCCCCCGCCCTGACCGCTCCGCTCGTCCCCGGCCCGGCGCTGCTCGGCCTCGGCCAGGCGTTCGGACCGGCCGCGCACCTCGACGCGATGGCCAGCTTCGACGACCTCGGCCACGACGACGGCTTCGTGCTCTTCACGACGACGCTCGACGGCTCCTCCGCTCCGGCCCGCCTCGTGGTGGGCGAGGAGGTGCGCGACCGCGCCTGGGTGCTGCTGGACGGCGTGCCGGTGGGCGTGCTGGCGCGCGACCACCACGAGCGGGCGCTGACGCTGCCGAGCGGACGGGGCGAGCTCGCGATCCTGGTCGAGAACCAGGGCCGGGTGAACTACGGCACTCGCATCGGCGAGCACAAGGGCCTGATCGGAGGCGTGACGCTCGACGGCGCCCCGCTGAACGGCTGGGCGGCGCGTGCCCTCGCGCTCGAGTGCCTCCCCGACCTGGCCGTCGCGGCACCGGCGTTCTCGGCCGGACCGCAGCTCGCCTCCGGCTCGTTCGACCTCGACGAGCAGGCCGACCTCTACGTGGACACGCTGCACTGGGGCAAGGGACTGGTCTGGGTGAACGGCTTCCTCCTCGGGCGCTACTGGCGCCGCGGACCGCAGCGGACGCTGATCGTCCCCTCGCCGGTCACCCGCGCCGGCCGCAACCGCGTCGTGGTGCTGGAGCTGGAGGGCATCGCCGAGCCGGAGATCCGCCTGCTCGCGGGAGCCGAGCTCGGGCACACCGAGATCTGAGCTGCGGAGCGGAGGCGGCGGGAACGGCCGTCGGAGGCGTGGGCTCGGAGTTCCGGGCTCCGTTGTGCGAGTGGGGCCGGGCCGACTCCGGTCCGCACGCGCTGCCGGACCGCCTCCGGTCTGCGGGTGCCACCGGGCCGCCTCCGTCCTGTGGGCGGCGCCGGGCCGCCTCCGGGACGCGGGGCTCTGCTAGCCTCAGGCGCCCCGGTGCGGCGCCGGCGGGCGAAGGGGGAGACATGATGTCCAAGACACTGCTGCGCACGACTCTGATGGGAGGCGTGCTGCTGCTCGCCCTCTCGGGCTGCGCGGGGACCGCGACGAGCGGATCGACCCTCCGCCCGTTCACTCCGACGCTCCCCTCGTCGTCGGCCGCCCCGTCCGCCACCGCGACGGCCGCCGCCCCTGCCGCCGACACCGCTCAGAAGACCGGCGAGCAGGTGGCCGCCGTGCTGACCGGCGTGCAGTTCGTGCCCGGCGAGTACGCGAGCATCCAGGAGATGCTCGACTCGATCTACCCCGGCCTCACCGCGACCGACGCCAGCTGCCTCTCGCCGTTCGGCCTGGGCTGGGACACCGCGCAGCCCGCCGCCGGACTCTCGTACGGCACCAGCGCCGACCGCTCCATGACCGCCGTCGTGTCGAGCACCGGCACCGCCGACGCGGCCGCCTCGCTCCTCGCGAGCGCCACCGACGCGACCACGCGCTGCGCCTCCGGCTCGACGCTCTTCGCGATGCAGGGCGTGCCGGTCGAGACGACCGTCGAGCGCACCGAGCAGACGCTGACCGGCGCCGACGAGACGCTCGGCTGGAAGGTGTCCGGAGCCGTGGGCGGCAAGCCGTTCTCGCTCGTGGGCATCACCGCGCGCGTCGGCGGCGACGCGGTCGCGCTCGTGGGCTGGGACCCGACCACGAACACCTCGTACGTCCCGCGCGCGACGCAGCTCGTCGTCGACGGGCTGTAGGGCGCTGGGCGCTGGGAGCTGGACGCTCTGAGCTCTGGCTCTGAGCTCTGAGTCCTGCGCTCGGCCGTCCTCCCCTCCGCGAGAGTCCAGGAGTCGTCGCACTCGACGCTGAGTGCGACAACTCTTGAACAGTGGGCGGACGATCGGGCCGAGCGCCTGAGCTCAGAGCGCTGGTCGCTGCGCGTTGGGCTTCGGGCTTCGGGCTTCGGGCTTCGGGCTTCGGGCTTCGGGCTTCGACGCTCGCTCCTCCGCGAGAGTCCAGGAGTTGTCGCACTCGACGCTGAGTGCGACAACTCTTGAACAGTGGGCGCGGGTCGAGCGCCGGGGCGGAGCGAGCACCGGGCGCCGGGCACCTCCCCGGGCTCCGGGCACCCCGCTCCCGGCGCGGGAGCGCGCCTCAGGCCAGCCAGGAGAGGGTGCCGCCGTGGGCGGCCGCGCTCGCGAGCGGGACGCCGTCGGCGGCGAGCAGGAACGGGGTCGGCTCGGGTGCCGTGCGGTCCCCGCGCGCGGCGACGAGGTGCGGGAGCAGCGCCTCCGCCTCGAGCGTCACCAGGCTCGCGCCGCGATCGGCGACCGTCGCCAGGACACTCTCGCGCGCGGCCCAAGGAAGGTAGACCAGGGTCCCGAGCGAGACGACCACCGTCCGCAGACCCGGCGGCACTGCGTCGAGCAGGGCGGGCAGCTCGGCGGCCGCATCGCCCGCGACGATCGTGGGCGGGTCGTCCTGCAGAGTCTCCACGGCCGAGCGGAGCCGCGCGGTCCGCTCCGGGCGGTCGGGCGGGAGCAGCGCTTCCAGCCAGGCGACGTCCTCGGGCGAGCGGACGTCGAGCGGCGCCAGGTCGAGCCCCCGGCGCCACGCGACGACCGGCAGCCGCCCCGGCGCCTCGCCTCCGCTCACTGCGCACCGCAGCAGAGGCGCGCCCGACCCGAGCCGCGTCTCGCCGTCGCTCGCCGTGACGGCGTAGGAGTACCGCTCCGGCGCCAGGCAGAGCCCTGCGGAGGCGCCGATCTCGACGAGCGCCACCGGCTCACCGGGCTCCGTGATCCGCTCCAGCGCCGCGACCAGGGGCGCGCACCGCAGCGCCTCGTTGGTCTGCGTCCTCCGCTCCGCCGCCACCGGCGCCACCCGCGCCCACTCGCTCCGGAGCCACGCGGCGAATCCGGCGCCGTCGACGTCGGGCACGCCGAGCAGCCGCGCGACCGAGAAGAGCAGGGACGGCTGCCGGTGCTGCGCGGGCAGCTCGTCGATCAGGGCGAGGAGGCGCGCATCCTCCGCGACGGCGAGCGCCCACTCGACCTGCTGCTCGGAGGTCTGCGCGAGCTCGACGGCGGCGCGGCGGAAGCGGTCGGCGGAGGAGGGCATGCCTCCATCCTGAGGGAGCGGCGGAACGGTGCCTGCAGGCGGGCGCAGGATCCTGGCGGCGGGCGACGATCCCCGTACGTGTTCACAACGGAGGAGGAACGTCGGAACCGCGGCCTGTCTCCGCGGATCCGGAGGCGCGCAGACGAATCCTTCCTCCGTTGCGAACACGATCCGGGCTCGGGCGCCGCGGCCCGTCCCGCCGGGGTCCGCCTCGGGACGGCCGCTACGCGGACTCTCCCCCGCCGCCCGGCCCGACGGGCGAAGGATCTGCGTGGCGGGCGACGATCTCGCCTCGCAGATGTCCGTGGCCGGCCGTCCTCGGGGAGCAGCCCAGCGACACACCCCGGCGGGCGGAGGACCTGCGCGCCGGGCGACGGCCCCGCCCCCGCGGATGTCGGTGGTCGCCGGTAGAACGGACTCATGTCCGACACCGCTCCGAACCCCGCGTCCGCGCCGGTCCGCGAGCGGCGCCTGCTCGACATCCGGCGGATCTACGCCGAGCCGGCCGCGCTCGAGCTGCCCCGCGGGCAGGAGGTCGTGGCGCGATGGCCGGGCGCCGAGATCGTTCCCGTCGAGTCGCACTGGCTGATCCCGGAGGTGCACGGCGACGAGGCGAACGTCGCGCGCTGGGTGCGCATCAAGACGGAGGCGCTCGTGCTCGGGGTGAAGAAGTCGCTCGTCACGCGCCCGAACGGCCGCTCGGCCGACTTCATCGCCCCCTCCACCGCCAACGGCTGCGCCATGGCGTGCGTCTACTGCTACGTGCCGCGGAGGAAGGGCTACAGCAACCCGATCACGCTCTTCACGAACGTCGAGCAGATCCAGCGCCACCTGGCCCGGCACATCGCCAAGCAGGGCCCCAAGGCCGAGGCGAACCAGTGCGACCCGGAGGCCTGGGTCTACGACATCGGCGAGAACAGCGACTGCTCCGTCGACGCGCTGCTGAGCGAGAACGTCCGCGACCTCTGCGAGCTGTTCCGGATGTCGCCCACCGCCAAGGCGTCCTTCGCGACCAAGTACGTCAACCGCGAGCTCCTCGAGTGGGACCCGCTCGGGCGCACGCGCATCCGCTTCTCGCTGATGCCCGCCGAGACAGCGAAGGTCACCGACATCCGCACCTCGCCGATGGCCGAGCGGATCGCGGCGATCAACGACTTCGTCGACGCCGGCTACGAGGTGCACGTCAACTTCTCGCCCGTGATCCTCACCGAGACCTGGCAGCAGGACTGGACCGAGCTCTTCGACCAGCTCGACGCCGCCCTCCACCCGCGGGCGAAGGCGCAGCTCGCGGCCGAGGTGATCCTCCTCACCCACAACGAGGGCCTGCACGAGGTGAACCTCGGCTGGCACCCCACGGCGGAGTCGCTGCTCTGGCAGCCTGGCCGCCAGGAGCAGAAGGTCTCCGAGAACGGCGCCGTCAACATCCGCTACCGACGCGACCTCAAGCGCGCCGCCCTCGACCGCTTCCGCGCCCTCCTCGCCGAGCGCCTCCCCTACTGCCGCGTCCGCTACGCCTTCTGAGCCGGCGCCCCCGCCGGAGCGGCGGCGCGACGACTCGCGCAGGAGCGCACCCTCCCGCTCCCGCACACGCCGAGACACCGCCGCGGAGACGGCGTCTCGCGCACGAGCGCGGCGTCTCGACGGAGCCGCACGCCCTGTCCAGTGAGCGCACCGTCGCGCCTCCTCCCGCTCCACACGCCCCGCCGAGACACCGCCGGCCCGCCCGACACACCGCCGTCGAGACGGCGTCTCGCGCACGAGCGCTCCGTCTCGACGCAGCCGCACCGCCCACCGGCGGCACCCCGCAACTGAGCCCCGGAGTCGCCCGGCTGGGAGTCCGCCCGGCGGCCGGGGCCACTGCTTCGCATTACGGATAGCGGCACGTGCCCTCCGAACGAGGGGCGTACTTTCGGAGAACAGCCGGAGGGACGGCCCGACCGCCCGACTCCACGGGCCTGCAGAGCAGGCGTCAGCGGGGATCGACGGCTCGGCGCGACGGCATCCGGACTCGACATCCCGGAGCCCGGCACCCCCGGCTCGACACTCCGGACACTCGACTCGGCGGCACAGCACACCCCGGGTCCTGCTCCCCACGAACACCCCCCACCATCTCGCACTCCCCCTCCCGGCGGCACTCGCCGGGGCACCTCACAGTCGCGGTCGGCACCCGCGACACAGCACAGAACGGCGGCACGCACCATGGGCGCTCTCCTCTACGGCACTCCCCCCACCTCGCACGAGATCGACGACCGCGCGCTCGCGCACCTCCAGATCGTCATGATCAACAAGTTCCGTCGCGACGAGGCGTTCGCCTTCCAGCTCGACGCCTCGAGCGCGCACGGCACCGGACGCCAGACGCTCTGGCTGCACCCGACCATCCCTCTCCAGTTCTCGTTCCACGGAAGCCGCATGCCGGCGATCAACGCCACCTGGGTGCGCGCACTGATGGAGGAGGCCAACAGCGGCCGGGGCCTGCGGATCGTCACCGAGCCGGCGCAGCAGCCCGAGTCCTCCGGGCTCACGCACGCTGCCTGAGCGCGCCGTGTCCAGGCGCGACGACGACGAGCCGATGGAGGTCACCGACTTCGTCGAGCTCGCCGGTGCAGTGCACGACGACGCAGGCTTCGAGTGCTCCTCCACTGTCGACGGCGTGACGGGCGCGCTCTGCGTGCTGCCCGACTCCCTGGTGCTGCGGAGCGCCGGCACCGGAGACTCGACCCGCGTCGGCACCCGCGACATCCGCTCCTGGCGGGCCACTCCGGCCGGCGCCACCTTCTCGCTCGCCGTGGAAGCCGGAGCGCGGCACACCGTGGTGCTGCTCACGCAGTTCCAGGCGGCGACCGTCCAGGCCATGACCCGCGCCGCCGGACCCGCGACTGGTTTATCCGCTTAACGAATTCCCCGTTCGGGGCACGCGGTGAGGAGCGCTCTTCGTGCGACCCTGATCGGGATGAACGAGAAGGACGAGGTCATGCGCTCCGACATCGGCGGGCGTGACATCGAGCAGGCGCGGGCCCTCTTCGAGCAGTCGTACAACGGGCACCGCTTCGTCGTCGAGCCCGGCGAGGACTTCTCGTACCGCTACACCTCCGTCGGCGACGGCGATGTGACGCTCCGCGGCAGCCAGTTCGCCGGCTCCGTGCAGGGCTCGATCCAGACCGAGGGCGAGTACGTCGTCTCGTGGCTGACCGCCGGCGCGGGCGTCACCGATCTCGACGGCGACGCGGTGACCCTCGGATTCGGGCAACCGGCGATCTTCGTCAACGACCGTCCCAGCCGGTTCGAGTTCCACGACTACCGCCAGAACCTCATCCACTTCGACGGCGCGTACCTCGAGGGCATCGCGGAGGAGGTCGAGGGCACCCGCGGCCCCCTCCTCTTCGACACCACCGCACGACCCGAGGGCGCGGCGCTGCGGCGCTGGTCGGCGACCGTCGCGACGGTCGCCCGGGTGATCTACGACGCCGACAGCTCGCCGCTGCTGCGCCGCGAGGCCGACCGCGCGGTCGCCGTCGCCCTGCTCGAGACCTTCCCGCACTCGACGCTCGACACTCCCGGCGACCTCGGAGTACCCCGCTCGGGGCGCCTCCGCCAGGCGATCGAGTACATGTACGAGCACGCCCACGAGCCGCTCCGGACCGAGCAGATCGCCGACGCGGCGGGCATCGGCCTGCGGACGCTGCAGACCGAGTTCCGGCGCGAGTTCGGCTTCACCGCGGTCGACTACCTGCGGCGGATCCGGCTGGACGGCGTGCAGAAGGAGCTGCGGGCGGGCGAGTCCGGAGTCGTCAGCGTCAGCGAGGTCGCACGGCGCTGGGGCTTCGCGCACCTCGGCCGGTTCTCGGCCTCGTACGCCCACCGCTTCGGCGAGCGCCCCAGCACCACGCTCGACACCTGAGGCGTCAGAGGTAGTCGGTCCCGCCGTCGTCCTCGCTGTCGTCGCCCTCGCCGCGCGGCTGCACGGTCGGCCGCGCGGGCTGGAGCCGTCGGGTCTTCTCGCGCATCGACTCCACCGCCTCCGGGTCGTCGAGGTCGACGCCGCGGTCGAGCGCCGGGCTGGTGAAGAGCTGGCTGGCCGGTCCGACCAGGAGACGGGTCTCGCCTCGCAGCCCCTCGTCCGAGAGCGACGGCACCACGACCAGGTCCGACTTCCCCACGTTCGCCAGCGCCTGCGCGTACTCGACGACCGCCGAGCACACCTCGTCGCCCAGCAGCACGAATCCGCTCGCGTAGTACAGCTTCTGCATCTCGCCCTCCCCTGGATCCCGGACCGCCCCTCCGGTCGGCCCGTCCCCCGACGCTAGGACGGCGCCGACCGGCCGCCCCACCCCTTGACGGGGGTGGCGCGGAGGGGTCAGAGTCCGCGCGGAACGGGCAGTCGCAGCGCGGTCGCGAGCGCCTCGACGACGCGGGTCGCGCGCACGTCGCCGACCCCCTCCATCCGGTTGGTGAGGAACGCGAAGCCGACTCCCGCGTCCGGGTCGGCGAAGGCGACCTGTCCGCCCGCGCCGTCGTGCCCGAAGCCGCTCGGCGTGAGGCGGCCTACCAGGCGGTCGCGGAGGCGGGGCTCTCGATCCCCGGCGACGTCGCCGTGGTGTCGTTCGACGACGACGAGCTGGCCGCCTACCTCCGCCCCGGGCTGACGACCGTGGCGCTGCCGCACGAGGAGATGGGCCGCCGGGCGGTCGAGCTGCTGCTCAGCGGCGCTCCGGGAGAGCGGGTGCTGGTGCCGATGCCGCTGGTGGAGCGGGCGTCGACGCGGCGGGTCTGACGGGGCGGGGCCTGGGGGCTGATCGG
>NZ_PSWG01000018.1:0-67647 GCF_002931195.1 Rathayibacter sp. AY1C2
GGGCCTGGGGGCTGATCGGGGACGGCGGGCGAGCCCGGTGGAGTCGGGCCCGCCGCCTCAGCCGGCCGAGCGGATCCCTCCGGTCGGACCCCAGGCGACTCCGGCGCCGCCCGCGTCGCCCTGGTAGTCGTCGGGCGAGAGGGCCATGCCGCTCGCGACGAAGTCCGCGGTCGCCGCGCAGTCCGTGACGACGACGTCGCCGTCGGAGCGCGCGAGCCCGTAGAGGCAGACGGACTCGTCGGCGAGCTCCGCGGCCGAGAAGGAGTCGAGGCTGAGGGTGGCGAAGTAGTCGACTCCGGCGATGCTGCCCAGGTAGCGCGTCGGCCCCCAGTGGAAGACGCGGAGGCTCGCGAGGGTCG
The DNA here is from genome assembly GCF_002931195.1 of Rathayibacter sp. AY1C2. Classification (NCBI taxonomy): domain Bacteria; kingdom Bacillati; phylum Actinomycetota; class Actinomycetes; order Micrococcales; family Microbacteriaceae; genus Rathayibacter; species Rathayibacter sp. AY1C2. The sequence continues at coordinate 360 of NZ_PSWG01000018.1, forward strand.
ACAGCGGGCGCGTGGCGACGTCGTCGGGGACGGCCCAGGGCTCGGTGAAGACCTCCAGAGACGGGCGAGGGGCCAGCGCGACGGAGGCGGCCGTGCCGAGGGCGGCGAGCCCGAGCACGGCGACGAGGGCGGCGATCACCCCGAGGCGGCGGCGCGGGCGGGGCGTGGTGGAGGTGCGGGAGTCGGCGTCGTCGGCTCCGGTGGTCTCGCCGGTCTCGTCCCCACCGGTCCGGCCGCTCGCCGTCCCGCGGCCGATCCGGCCCTGGGCCGCTGCGGGTCCGACGGGCGCGGCCAGTCCCGCGACCGCGGCGTCGAGCGCCTCCTCCCGCTCGCGGCGCTGCGCCCGCAGCAGTGCCAGCTCCTCGAGCGCCGCGGGGTCCGCCTCCGCGCTGAACGCCCGGCGCTCGAGCGCGGCCCGCTGCCTCCGCTCCTCCGGCGACGCCCCGTCGCGGCTCCGCTGCAGGGCGGCCCGGCCGCGACCGCGACCTCCGAGAGCCGCGTCGAGCGCCTCCTCCGTCGCGGGATCGAGCTCGTCGAGCAGCCGGGCCGCGCGCGCGGGCGTGACCGCGATGCCGACGGACGCCGGCATGTCAGCCCCGGTCGCGGACGGCGCGCGCCAGCGACTCGAGGCGCTCCCGGTACTCCGGCCACCACTCCTCCGGCACCGGCGGGAGGTTGTCGCCGGGCGTCCGGAGCCCGACCCGCCCGTCGATCAGCTCGCGGACGATGTCGGCGTGGCCGGCGTGCCGGTGCGTCTCCGCGGTGATGTGGACGAGGATCCGGTGCAGCGTCACGTCGCGGTTCGTCCACCAGGGGACCTGCCCGGGAGCGTCGAGCGGGAGGGCCGCGACCGTCGCGTCGGAGTGGGCCCACACGCGGCGGTACAGCGCGACGACGTCGGCCGGGGACTCGTCGGCCGTCGCCCACATGTCCGAGTTCGGCTCCGACTCGTCCTCCATCCACGGCATCGACTCCGGGAACGGCCGCCCGAACACGGCGCCGAGGTAGCCCGCCTCGGTGCCCGCCACGTGCTTCACCAGGCCGAGCAGGTTCGTGCCCGTCGAAACCAGCGGCCGCCGCACGTCGTACTCGTCGAGCCCGTCGAGCTTCTGCAGCAGGGCGTCGCGCCCCTCCTGCAGGTAGCGGAGGAGGGTCTGCTTCGCGTCGTCGCTCATCCCCCCAGCCTGCCGCGCCCGCCCGAGCCGCGCCAGAGCGGTGCCGGAGCCGCGCCGTGCCCAGACCGCATGAAGGATCGCCCCGCGGGCACCGGGATCCGCGGATCCACGGCCCGCCGGAGCGATCCTTCCAGCGTTGTCCACGGGGTCAGGCCGGGACGCCCGCTCCCGCCCGCTGGACCCGCGTGCCGACGAGGCGCTGCGAGGAGGCGTCGACAGCGGCGGCCGGGCCGACCAGCTCGAGCGCCGTCTCCGTCTCGCGCGTCGCGCAGTCCGGGCCAACCCACAGCTCGACGCGGCCGGGCTCGACGATCCGCACGCCCTCGCGTCCGGTGAAGGCCAGGCGCGCGGCCGGGACCTCGAAGCGGACCTCCGCCTCCTCGCCGGGCTCGAGCGCGACCCGCGCGTAGCCGAGCAGCTGCGCCACCGGCCGGGTCACGCTCGCGAACACGTCGCGGGCGTACAGCTGCACCAGGTCGATGCCCGCCCGCTCGCCCGTGTTGCGGACGCGCACGGTCGCCGTGAAGGATCCGTCCGTCGGGGCGGACTCCTCGGCCGCCAGCTCCGTCCGGGCGAAGTGCGTGTACGAGAGCCCGTGGCCGAACGGCCGCACCGGCGTGCTGTCGGCGGAGGTCACGTCCGACGGCCCGCCGAGGATCGGGTGCAGGTACGAGAACGGCTGCGCCCCGGCCGAGCGCGGCAGCGAGACCGGCAGGTGGCCGGAGGGGTCGACCCGTCCCGAGACGACGCCCGCGATCGCGCCGGCGCCCTCCTCCCCCGGGAAGAACGCCTGCAGCACGGCGGCGGGAGCCGACGGCCTGTCGAGCGCCCAGCCCACGGCGTAGGGGCGGCCGGTCAGCAGCACGAGCACGACCGGAGTCCCGGTCGCCACGACCGCCTCGACCAGCTCGCGCTGGCGGCCCGGGAGCTCGAGGCTCTCGACGTCGTTGCCCTCGCCGACCGTGCCGCGGCCGAACAGACCCGCCCGGTCGCCGACGACCACGATCGCCACGTCGGAGTCGGCGGCCGCCCGGACCGCTTCGGCGATCCCGGAGGCGTCGTCCCCCTCGACCGAGCAGCCCTCGGCGAGCAGCAGCTCCGCCGACCCGAACTCGTCGGCCAGCGCGTCCGCGACCGTCGGGATCTCGAAGCCCAGCGGCACGCCCGGGTGGTGCGCCAGCACGTGGTTGGCGAAGGAGTAGCAGCCCATGAGCGCGGGCGCGCTGTCTGCGTTGGGGCCGATCAGCGCGAGGCGGCGCGGCGCAGCGAGCGGCAGGACGCCGTCGTTCGCGAGCAGCACCACCGACTCCTCGGCCAGGCGGCGGGCGATGTCGCGGTGGGCCGGCGAATCGAGGTCGATCGACTCGGGGGCGTCGTCGAAGCGCGCGTCGAGCAGGCCGAGCCGCTCCTTCTGCGCGAGCACCCGCAGCACGGCCCGGTCGACGAGCGCCTCGTCGGCCTCCCCGGCCCGGATCCGCGCGGCCAGCGGCGCGAGGAACGCGTCGCCCGTGGGAAGCTCCACGTCGATCCCCGCGGCGAGCGCCAGCTCGGCCGCCTCGCCCAGATCGGCGGCGACCGCGTGCATGAGGTGGAGGAACGCGACCGAGAAGTAGTCGGCGACGACCACGCCGTCGAAGCCCCAGCGCTCGCGCAGCACGCCGGTGAGGTAGGCGGGCGTCGCTCCGACCGGGTCCCCGTCGATCTCGGCGTAGGAGTTCATCACCGAGCGGGCGCCCCCGTCGCGGATCGCCATCTCGAACGGCGGCAGCAGCACGTCCGCGATCTCGCGCGGTCCGGCGTGCACCGGCGCGTGGTTGCGGCCGCCGCGGGAGGCGGAGTAGCCGATGAAGTGCTTCAGCGTCGCGTCGACGCCGGTGGACTGCAGCCCCTGCACGTACGCGGTGCCGATCGTGCCGACCACGTACGGGTCCTCGGCGATGCACTCGTCGACCCGGCCCCAGCGGGGGTCGCGGATCACGTCGAGCACGGGCGCCAGGCCCTGGTGGATCCCGAGCTCGCGCATCGAACCGCCGATCACGGCGCCGAGCTCGGCCACGAGCTCCGGGTCGAAGGAGGCGCCCCAGGCGAGTGGAGTCGGGAACGTCGCGGCCTGCCAGGCGGCGAGCCCGGTCAGGCACTCCTCGTGGACGATCGCCGGGATGCCCAGCCGCGTCTCCTCGACGAGCCGGCGCTGCTCCGCCCACAGCCAGCGGGCGCGCTCGAGCGGATCGACGGGGCGCGTGCCGTAGACGCGGGTCAGCTGGCCGATCCCCTCGCGGGTCGCCTCGGCGTACCCGGTCGAGGTGGCCATCTCGCCGGCGAGCGGGGCGACGACCTCGCCGCCCTGGTCGACCCAGTAGCCGACCAGCTGGGAGAGCTTCTCCTCCAGCGTCATCCGGCCCAGCAGCTCGGTGGTGCGGGCGGACGGGGCCTGGGGGTCCTCTGGTGCGTGCGGTGCGGTCACGGTGCGACCCTCTCTGCGGGTGGGGCGACGGGTGCGGACGGGACGGGGGACGCGGCGGACGGGCGGAGCGATCCGCTCATCCCTTCACCGCCCCCGTCAGCCCGCCGACGATGCGGCGCTCGAAGACGCTGAAGAAGATCAGCGCCGGGATCATCGACAGCGACACGAAGGCCAGCACCTTCGCCGTGTCGACCGAGTACTGCGACGAGAACGCCTGCACTCCGAGCGGGAGCGTGAAGGTGGACTCGTTGTTGAGGATGAACAGGGGCAGCAGGTAGCTGTTCCAGCTCGCGATGAACGCGAGGATCCCCGTGGTGATCACGCCGGGCATCGCCAGGCGCACGACCATCCGGAAGAAGAAGCCGATCCGGCTGCAGCCGTCGATGAAGGCCGCCTCCTGGATCTCGTCCGGGATCGCGCGGAGGAACGGCACCAGGATGATGATCGTGGTCGGCAGGCCGAACGCGATCTGCGGCAGCACCACTCCGGCGAGCGAGTTCATCAGGCCGAGGCTCTTGATCACCAGGTAGAGAGGAGTGATCGCCACGGTCATCGGGAACATCAGGCCGGCGGCGAAGAGCGCGTAGAACACGCCGCGTCCGGTGAAGTCGTAGCGGGCCAGGACGTAGCTCGCCATCAGGCCGAGCACGACCACGCCGAGCGTCGTCGCGAGGCCGGCGACGGTGGAGTTGCCCACCTCCTGCCAGAAGACGCCGCCGGTGATCACGTCGAGGTAGTTCTGCACGTTCCACGGCGAGGGCAGGCCCGCCGGGTCGGTGGTGATCTGCGCGTTCGTGCGGAAGCCGCCGAGGATGATGTACGCCACCGGGGCGAGCATCAGCGCGATCACGACGATCGCCACGACGTAGGCGATCGTGGTGCCGCGGCCCAGGGGCTGCCGGCGCCGCTTCACCGCGAGAGGCCGAGGGGTCTCCGGAGTGATCGGCGGGGCCGTCATCGTCGTGCCGGTCATCGCTTGTCTCCCGTCAGTGCGCCCGCCGTGTCGCGCCGGAGCACGAAGCGCTGGTAGAGCAGCGCCACCACGAGCGAGATCAGGAACAGGACCACCGCGACGGCGTTCCCGTACCCGTAGTTGCCGGCGTTGCGGCCGTTGGTGACCAGGTAGATCGCCATGGTCGAGGTGCCCGCGGTCGAGGACACGTACTGGCCCCAGATGATGTAGACGAGGTCGAACAGCTGCAGTGCGCCGATGATCGACAGGAACGCCCAGATCCGCAGGGTCGGCGCGAGCAGGGGCAGGGTGATCCGCCGCTGCACCTGCCAGTAGGAGGCGCCGTCGATGGCCGCGGCCTCGGACAGCTCCTCGGGGATGCCCTGCAGTCCCGCGAGGAAGAGGATCACGGCGAAGCCGATGTACTTCCACGTGATGATCAGCATCAGCGTCCAGATCGCGATCGCCGGATCCGAGAGCCAGTCCTGCTTCAGCGCGCCGAGGCCGACCTTCTCGAGCAGGCCGTTGACCGCGCCGCTGGTCTGGAGCATCAGGCTCCAGCCGGTGCCGACGACGACCTCCGAGATCACGTACGGCACGAAGATCAGGACGCGGATGATCGACTGCCCGCGCAGCTTGCGGTTCAGCAGCAGCGCCAGGAGGATCGCGACCGGCCCCTGGAGCACGAGCGAGAGCACCACGATGATGCCGTTGTGCGCGAGGGCGTCGTGGAAGGTGGGGTCCTGCAGGATCGTCAGGTAGTTGCGGAAGCCGACGAAGTCCGTCGGCACTCCGTAGCCCTGCCAGCTGGAGAAGCCGTAGTAGGCCGCCATCACGACCGGGAAGATCACGAAGGCGAGGAAGACGATCAGCGCCGGGCCGACCAGGAGCGCGATCTCGAAGCGCCCCGCCCAGCCCACGCTGCGGCGGCGCCGGCGCACCGGAGGCGTCGAGGTGACGCCTCCGGTGCGCGCGGTCCCGCGGGGCTCATCCACTCCGAGGAGCGGGCTCTCGCGGAGTGCCATGGTGGCTAGGCCTTCGCCGCGGCGGCGTTGACGGCCTCGACCAGCTGCTCGGGGTCGCTCTTGCCGGCCAGCAGGTCGACGACTCCGACGTTCAGCGCGTTGCCGACGTTGAGGCCGTAGACGGTGTCGAGCCACTGCGAGACGTACGGGGCCGAGTTGTAGGCCTCGAGGATCTGCTGCAGGTACGGCTCGGTGACCGCCTCCTGCGCCACGGTGTTCACCGGGGGCGCGTTGAAGGCCGCGTAGTACTCCTTCTGCACGTCGGAGGTGGCCAGGTAGTTGAGGAAGTCGACGCACTCGTCGGGAGCGCCCGCGGAGCAGGAGTAGCCGTCGACGCCGCCCATGATCGCGCCGGCCTCGCCGTCGCCGCCGTCGATCTCGGGGAACGGGAACCAGCCCAGGTCGGGCAGCGGCTTCTCGTCGGGGGTGAGGGAGGCGATCACGCCGGGGTTCCACGCGCCCATGAGCTCCATCGACGCCTGGTGATTGGCGAGGAGTCCGGCCGAGCTGCCCGCGCCCTGCTGGGCGGCGGTGGTGAGGAAGCCCTCGTTGAACGGCTCGGTTGCCGAGAAGTCCTGCAGGTCCTCGCCCGCGCGGACCCAGCAGTCGTCCGAGAAGTCCTTGGTGTCGGCCGCCTCGGCCATGGTGTCGGCGCTGCACTCGCGCAGCGCGAAGAAGTAGTACCAGTGCGCGGCGGGCCAGGCGTCCTTCGCGCCGAGCGCGACGGCCTGGGCTCCGCTGCCCTTGATCTTCGTGATCGCCGAGTCGAGCTCGTCGATGGTCTTCGGCGTCTCGGTGACTCCCGCCGCCGTGAAGACGTCCTGGCTGTAGAACAGGCCGCCCGGGAGGACGGCGACCGGCATCGCCCAGACCTTGTCGTCGAGCGTGTTCGCCGAGAACGAGCCCTCGGGGATCTCGCTGCGCGCCTGGTCCGAGATGCCGCCGGTGAGGTCCTTCAGCTGTCCGCCCGCGACCAGGGCGGCGAGCTTGCCGCCTCCGCGCTGGAGGAAGACGTCGGGGGCGTCGCCCGAGTTGAGCGCCGTCTGGAGCTTGCCGTCGAGGTCCTCGTTCTGGATGGCCTGCGACTCGATGGTCACTCCGGGGTTCGCGGCCTCGAAGTCCGCGATCGTCTTGTCCCAGAACTCCTGGCCGGGGCCCGTGGTCGAGTTCTGCCAGAGGGTCATCGCGACGGTGCCGTCGCTCGATCCCGAGTCCTGAGCCGAGCAGCCGGTGAGGGCCGCGACCGTGCCGAGCAGGGCTGCTGTCGCCACTGCGATCTTCCTGAACTTCATCGTCCAACCGTTCTCTTCATCGAGGGCGCCGCCTGGTGCACCGGCGCCGTGGGGGTTCCCGCCTTCGCGGGTGGAGTCAGTGTCCGCAGTGCTTGCGAAAGTGGTCAAACGTTTTCGAAATGGTTTTCGAAGCACGGGTTACAGTCGGCCACATGACCACCCGACCGACCATCCACGACGTCGCCGCTGCCGCCGGCGTCTCGGTGGCGACGGTGTCCAAGGCCGTGAACGGCCGCTACGGCATCGCCCCGTCCACCGCCACCCGCGTGCTCGAGGTCGTGCGCGAGCTCGGCTACGAGTCGAGCCTGGTGGCGAGCAGCATGCGCTCCCGACGCACGGGCGTGATCGGCGTGCTCGTCGCGGGGTTCGAGCCGTTCAGCGCCGAGATCCTGAAGGGCGTGGGGTCGGTGCTGGCGGAGTCGCGGTTCGACCTGCTCGCCTACTCCGGCTCCCACGAGGGCGAGCAGGAGGGCTGGGAGCGGCGCTCGCTCAGCCGGCTCAGCGGCACCCTCATCGACGGGGCGATCATGGTCACGCCGAGCGTGGTGAGCGCGCCCTCCGACATCCCGCTCGTCGCCGTGGACCCGCACACCGGCCGCGCCGACCTGCCCACCGTCGAGTCCGACAACTTCGGCGGCGCCCTGCTCGCCACCCGCCACCTCGTCGCCCTCGGGCACCGCCGCATCGGCTTCGTCGCGGGCCGCGGCGACCTGCGCTCGGCGCGGCTGCGGGAGGCCGGCTACCGGGCGGCGCTGGCGGAGGCCGGCATCGCCTTCGACGAGCGCCTGCTGCGGGTGGGCAACTACCACCGCGACACCGCCCGGCGGCCCGCCTCCTCGCTCCTGTCGCTGCCCGACCGCCCGACCGCGGTCTTCGCCGCCAACGACGTCTCGGCGCTGGCGATCATCGAGACCGCCGCGCACCTGGGCCTCGCCGTGCCCCACGACCTGTCGGTGATCGGCTTCGACGACGTGCCCGAGGCCGCGCGCTTCGATCCGCCGCTGACCACCGTCCGCCAGCCGATGCAGACGCTCGGAGCGACCGCCGCCGAGATGCTGATCGCCCTGATGGCCGGGCGCGAGCCGCGCTCGCTGCACGTGCAGCTGCCGACGCAGCTCGTCCGCCGCGCGACGACGGGACCGCCGGCATGAGCGGCGACGGGACCGCCGGCAGGGGCGACGAGCTGGAGGACGACGGCCCGACCGCGGTGCACGCCGCCCTCTTCGACGCGCTGGAGCTGGTGGACCTGCCCGCGCTCGAGGCGCTGCTCGACGAGCGCTTCGTGATCGAGCACCCGACCGGCCTCGTGCAGTCGCGGGAGGAGTGGCTCGCCGACATCGACGAGGCGCGCAAGGAGTACCACGAGATCGACCACGTCGAGAGCGCCCTCTCGGGCGGCGCCGCGCACCCGGTGCTCACCTCCCGCACCATCACCGAGGCGACCATCGGCCGCCTGCACGCGACCTGGCGGCTCCAGCTGACGAGCCGCCTCGTCCGCCGCGACGAGGGGTGGGTGATCACGCGGACCGTGGTGACGAGCTGGTGAGGCGGGCGGACCGGCGCGTCCGTGGCCGGCTGCGGGCGCGGCGGGCAGGATCGACACCGTGCTCCTCCAGGTCGTGACCCGCTCCGCCCGCCCGGCCGCCGAGATGTTCGACCGGGCGCGCGACATCGACCTGCACACCGCCTCGCAGGCCGGCGCTCGCGAGCGCGCGGTGTCCGGGACGACCACCGGGCTGATCGGGCTCGGCGAGCACGTGACCTGGAGCGCCCGGCACTTCGGTGTCCCGCTCCGGCTGACCAGCACCGTCACCGCGCTCGACGCCCCGCACTCCTTCGTCGACGAGCAGACCCGCGGACCCTTCGCGACGTTCCGGCACGAGCACCGCTTCGAGCCCGACGGCTCCGGCTCCGGCTCGGTGATGATCGACCGGCTCGAGTACTCCGCCCCGCTCGGCGTCCTCGGGCGGATCGCGGAGCGGCTGGTGCTCGACCGGCACCTGCGGCGGCTGCTGGAGGAGCGCGGCGCGTTCCTCGCCGGGGGCGACCGGTGAGGCTCCTGATCCGGACCCTGCTGACGCTCGTCGCCGTCGCCGGGGTCCTCTCGCTCGCGACGACCTCGGTCCTGTTCGCCCTGTCCTCCCTCGACACCGGCCGGGACCCCGGCGAGCTGCTCCCCCCGCTGGCCCGAGCGCTTCTGGCGACCGCCGTGACGGCGGCCGTCGGCGGGCTCCCCTACTCCGCGGGACGGGGTCGCGCGCCCTGGCCGGTCCTCTGGTCGGCCTCCGCGGTCTGCATCCTCGCGATCGCCTGGATCGTGGTCTCGATCGCGGCGTGGACCGACGCGGGCGACGGGACGGACGCCGTCGTCGCGCTGCTGACCGTGGTGCCCGCCGCCTGCTGCTCGATCGCCGCGGTGCCGGTGACCGAGCTCGTCCTCCGGGTGGGAACCCGCAGGATCGGCGCCCGCTAGCGGATCCGTTCCCGCCGCTTGACGTTGACGCCGCGTCAACCCGTACCGTCGCTTCCATCGCCGCCGGAGTCACCGGCGACGCGGAGACGGAGGGCGCTGTGGAGCAGGAGTGGACCGTGCACGAGGTGGCGCGGCTGGCCGGCACGACCAGCCGGACGCTGCGGCACTACGGTGCCGAGGGACTGCTCACGGCGAGCCGGGTGGGCGCGAACGGCTACCGCTACTACGACGCCGCCGCGCTCGTGACGCTGCAGCGGATCCTGCTGCTGCGCGACCTCGGTCTCGGGCTGCCCGAGATCGGGCGGATCCTGCGACGCGACGCGGAGCCGGTGGCCGCTCTCGAGCGGCACCTCGACGTGCTCCAGGAGGAGCGCCGGCGGATCGACCGCCGCATCCGGGCGGTCGCCGGGACGATCACGACGATGAGGGAGGGGAACGGGCCGATGGCCGAGGAGATGTTCGACGGGTTCGACCACGCGGAGCACCGCGAGGAGGTGGAGCGCCGCTGGGGCGCCCCGGCGTACGCCGACGGCGACCGCTGGTGGCGGTCGATGAGCGCGGAGGAGCGGGAGCGGTGGCGGCGGAGGCAGGCGGACCTCGCCGGCGCGTGGACCGCCGCGGCGGCGAGCGGAGCGGATCCGACGGGGGACGCGGCCCTCGCGCTCGCCGAGCGGCACCGGGCCTGGCTCGCGGAGGTGCCGGGCACGCCCCGCGACGCGACCGGCGGCCCGAGCGACGAGTACCTGCTCGGGCTCGGCGAGATGTACGTCGACGACGAGCGGTTCTCGGCGCACTACGGCGGAGTCGCCGGCGCCCGGTTCGTCCGCGACGCGCTGCGGGCGCTGGTCGAGCGGCGGGGATGACGGAGGTTCCGTCGGCCGGGCCGGGACCCCGCTCCGGAACGGCATGATCGCCTGATGGGACGCATCCGATTCAGCAGTCCGGGCTGGGACGAGGACACCGACCGGGGGCCCGCGCCCGACCCCGACCGCGGCCGGTACTCCCGGGGCGACGGGGCGAGGTTCACCGCGATCATGCTCACCTGCCTGTCGGTCCTCCCCGCGATCGTCCTCACGGCCGCGTTCCTCCTCGTGCGGCTCCGTCCGCTCGACCGCGACGACCAGCCCGACTGGACGGCGCCGAGCGCGGACGTCCTTGCTCCGTGGCTGCTGCTGTTCCTGCTCCCGCCGCTGGTCACGGGGCTGCTCGCCCGTCTGGTCGGCGGGCGGGACTCCTCCCACGGGTTCGGTCGCTCCGCCGCGGTCTGCCTCGTGGTGATGGCGCCGTTCCTCGGGCTCTCGGCCCTGTCGCTCCTCGGCTAGGCGCGGCCTCTCACGCCTGCAGGACCACCGCGCCGTAGTGGGTGCCCGCGCCCGTGCCCACCAGCAGCACCGACTCCCCCGGCTGCACGCGCGAGCGGTGCAGGGCCAGCGGGATCGCGCTGCCGATCGTGTTGCCGACCTCGCCGAGCGTGATCGTCATCCGGTCGCGGCCCCAGAGGCGGGCCATGCCCTCGAGCCCCGCCGCGCTGGTCTGGTGCGGGACCACCCGGTCGATGCCGGGGAGCCCAGTCGAGAGGCCGGGCCGCACCTCCTCGAGGAACCCCGGGAAGTGCCGCAACGCGTCGACGAGCAGCGCCTTGCCCTGCATGTCGAAGCGGAAGTCGGCGAGCCGGTCCTGCGCCTCCTCGATCCGGATCCGCGAGCCGAAGCCGCGCAGCTCCGCGTGGCGCACACCGCTCGGGCGGGTGCGGAAGTGCGTGGTGACCAGGCCCTGCCCCGGAGTCTCGGCGCGTCCGATCACGACGGCGGCGGCCGCGTCGCCGAAGAGCAGGGCGCTCTCGGGCTGGCCCGGGTCGATGCCGCGGCTGCCGCAGTCGGTCGAGACGATGAGCACGGTGTCGGCGCGACCCGTGGCGAGGAGGAATCCCGCCTCCTGCAGCGCGAAGAGGAACGACAGGCAGGTGGCGCCGACGCTGTACGCCGAGACGTCGTCGAGGCCGAGTCCCGCCGCGAGCAGCGCGCCTCCGTCCGGGATCGCCTGCAGCTGAGTGCCCGAGGCGTTGAGCACCACGTCGACCGTGTCGAGCCCGGCCGCCGCGAGCGCCCGGCGGGCGGCGAGCAGGCCGAGCTCCAGCGGGTCCTCGTCGTCGGTGACCCAGTGGCGGGTGCGTACGCCGGAGCGGCGCTCGGCCTCGTCGGCGGGCAGGCCGCAGAGCGCGGCGACCTCGGCGGTCGTGACGATCCGCTCGGGCAGCGCTTCGCCCGTGCCGAGGACGCGGAGCGGGAGGAGGTCGGGCACGCGGGCCCCTTCCTGCCCCGGGACGTGCGGAGCGAATCCCTGTATAGCGCGCCTCTGCACCTCCGCGCGCACTGTTCGGCGCGGTTTGACGGCACGGGCCCCCGCCGACACCATGGTCCCGGAGCGGGGGACGGATGGACGCGCGCGGTTTCTGGGTGGTCGTGCCCTTCCTCGACGAGGAGAAGCTGCTCGGCGGCGCCCTCGACGCGCTCGCCCGCCAGACCGATCCGGACTTCACCCTCCTGCTCGTCGACAACGGCAGCACCGACGGCTCGCGCGCCGTGATCGAGGAGTTCCGCCGCCGACGCCCGGAGCGGCAGGTCGCCGTGATCGACGAGGCGCAGAAGGGCACGGGAGCCGCCTCCGACACCGGCTTCCGCCACGCGATCGCCGAGGGCGCGTCGGCCGTCGCCCGCACCGACGCCGACTGCCTGCCGAAAGCCGACTGGGTGGCGCGCCTCAAGGCCGACCTCCGCGGCGGCGCCCGTTTCGTCGGCGGCCGCCTGTCCCCGCGGCGGGACGAAGCCGTCTACCGCTGGTACGACGGCGTGCTCGGCACCGCGCTGATCCGCCTGATGGAGCACGCGCCGGGCGTCTTCTACCGCCGCCCCGGCCAGCGGTACCGGATGTTCATGGCGGCCGGCTGCAACCTCGCGATCGACGCCGCGCTGTACCTCCAGGTCGACGGCTTCCCGCGCTCGAGCATCGACGACACCGACGAGGACCTGGAGCTGCACCTCAAGGTCTGCCAGGTGATCGGGCGGAGCGAGGCGCTGCTCGACAAGGACGCGGTCGTGCTGATGTCGATCCGGAAGGGCAAGGCGCTCGGGTACCTGGGGATCCTGCTCTGGTACTGGGGCCGCAAGCGCGGGTTGGAGGTCGTCGATGTCCGCTGAGCGCCGGCGCCGCGTGCTGATCACCGGGGCGACGGGCTTCCTCGGCGGCTACGCGGTGCGCGAGTTCCTGGCCGCGGGCGACGACGTGCTCGCTACCGGTCGCGCCCCCGAGGCGCTGGCGCGGCTGGAGGAGGAGGGCGCCACGGTCCTCCGCGCCGACCTCGCCGAGCTGGGCGCGACGACCGTCGAGGCCGACGTGCTCGTGCACGCCGCCGCTCTCTCGAGCCCGTGGGGCACGTGGAGCGAGTTCGAGCGCGCGAACGTCGCGGGGACCGAGGCGATGATCGCGCTGGCCGAGCGCTGCGGGATCCGCCGCTTCGTCTTCGTCTCCTCGCCGAGCATCTACTCCGCCCGCCGCCACCAGTACCTGGTTCGGGAGGAGGAGGTCGACACCGGCAGCCGGATGAGCCTCTACATCCGCAGCAAGATCGAGGCCGAGCGGCTGCTGCAGGAGGCGCACCGCTCCGGCCGGATCCCCGAGCTCGTGATCCTGCGCCCCCGCGGCCTGATCGGCGTCGGCGACCCCAGCCTCCTCCCCCGCTTCGTCGCCGCGAGCCGCCGCCGAGGCATCCCCCTCTTCGACGGCGGCCGGAACCCCGTCGACATCACCTGCGTCGAGAACGCCGCGCACGCGCTGGTCCTCGCGGCCGACGCTCCCGTGGCCGACGGCGGCGTCTACAACATCACCAACGGCGAGCCCGCTCCGCTCGGCGACCTCCTCGAGCGCTTCTTCGCCGCGATGGGCGAGGAGCCGCGCTTCATCCGGGTGGACCTGCGCGTGCTGACTGCGCTCGCCGAGATCCTGGAGCGGGTGTACCGGCTACTGCCCGGCCGCGAGCCGCCGTTCACCCGCTACACCGTGGCGACCCTCGCCTACGCGCAGACCCTCGACATCTCGCGGGCGCGGACCGAGCTCGGCTACGAGCCGACCGTGCCGCTGGCCGAGGGCATCCGCCGGGTCGGCGAGCACCTGAGGAGGACGCGTGGCTGAGTCGTCGCTGCAGGTGATGGCGTGCGGGAGCACCGTCTTCCCGCTGTCCCGGGTGTTCCGCGGGAAGGGGCTCCCCCGCCGCGTCTTCCCCTCGAACGTCTTCCTCTACACGCACGCGAGCGGCCGGCGGGTGCTCGTGGACACGGGCTACCCGCTGACGTTCCGCGGAACAGGCCTCGTCGGACGGCTGTACGAGCGCATCCTGCCCGCGTCCGTGCCGGACGACGAGACCGTCGACCAGCGGCTGCTCGCCCTCGGCCTGACCCCGGCCGACGTGGAGTTCGTGGTGCTCACGCACCTGCACCCGGACCACGTGGGCGGCGTGCGCTGGTTCCCGGACGCGACGTTCGTGCTGTCGTCTGGCCAGGTCGCCTCCGTGCGGCGGAACCGCGTGCGCGAGGGGATCTTCCGCGCGCTGCTGCCGCCGTGGTTCGCGGCCGGGATCGTGACGGACGAGCAGCCCGTGACGACGATCAAGGGGCTGAGCGGATTCGACCTCTTCGGCGACGGATCGCTGCTCGTGGTGCCGCTCCCGGGGCATGCGCGCGGGCACCTGGGGGCGCTCGTCGAGGGGCGCGTGCTGGTCGCCGGGGACGCGGCGTGGGGGCGGGAGTTCCTCGGCTGGTCCGGGCGCCTGCGCCGGCTGCCGCGGTTCATCAGCGACGACGCGCGGGCGCACGAGCGGACATCCGAGATGCTCGAGCGGGTCGAGGCGGCGGGCGTGCGGCTGCGCTTCTCGCACGACGCGTATCCGGAGGGGGACGTGCGGCTGGGTGGGGCGGCGGCCAGTGGCGGACAGGACCTCATCGACCTCGACGGTGAGAGCTCCCGTCTCCGCTAGACGGGAGGCGACTCAGGTTCACGCGATCCTCGGCGGATCAGCCGTTCGGACGTCCCGTGAGAGGCCCTGTCACCGAGGCTTGTCATCGGGCATGTCTTTCGGGACGCTGCGGACCGCGAGATCTCGAGTTCCGATGCTCGACCAGCCGGCGGTCGTCAGCGGGGCAGGTGCTCGTAGGGGACGCGGCGGCTCAGCCAGGCGAGCAGACCGGCGGCGAGCGCCGCGATCGCCGCCGGGATGAGAAGCAGCCAGAGGGCCGAGGTCACGGCGACGAGGACGAGCGCCGCCGCGGCGACGCCGGCGCCGATCGCGAAGTTCCAGCGCACGTCCGTCGCCACTCCGCCCTCGGGACGCGTCCACAGCACCACGAGGGCCGTCGCGATCGGCCCGAGCAGCAGCCCCAGCACGAACCAGCGCCAGCGCGAGCGGCCCTTCTGCTCGGCGAGACCGGCGGTGACGATCGCGAGTCCGAACCAGATCCAACCGGAGTCCTGGGTGAGTGTCATGCGTGGAGCCTAGGGCGCGGGCAGGATCGCCCCGGCGAGGTCGCCGATCGGGCATGTGGGCCTGTCGCCCGCGTCTCCCGCCCAGCGTTCCCCGGCACGGCCGCTGACCTGGACCGCTACCCAGGCACCACCGCGAAGGCGACTCCGACGACGACGCCCAGCACGAGAGCCGCCGAGCCGAACCCGATCAGGAGGGCGAACGTCAGCGGACGGGTCTCGCGGAAGCTCATCGTGCCGGGGATCAGCTCGTTGATCTCGGCGGGGCTGAGCGTCTTCTCCGGGGCGGGCGGCGCCTCGATCTTCCGCCGACGAGCGGCTCCGGTCAGGCGCGCCCACACGCTCCGGCCACCGGTGTGCACGCCACGCGCCGCCGGCAAGAGCGGCGTCGTCACGGCGGCGACGACGGCTCGCAGATCCTCGATCTCCCAGTCCGACCCGCGGAGCCGCAGCGACCGGCTCCCGTCCGACAGGAACAGGATGAGCGACGGGGGCAGATCGATCCCCTCACTGTTGGGGCCGGCGGGCACCCACGCGAGCAGCGCCTTCACCGACGGGTCGGCGCGGTCGAAGGTCACGACCCTGCCTCGAGCGTCCGTGCACTCGATCGCCCGGACCGAGATCCGCAGCGACGCGCTGGCGAGGAACCGCCGGTTGCGGAGCGCCAGCACTCCGACGATCACCAGAGCCACCACGGTGGCGAAGCCGAACAGCCCGAGGTAGACGGCCAGCGCTGCCCCGCGGTCGTCGGCGATCACGACGCCCCAGACGCTCCCCGCCAGCAGGACCAGCGCGGGAAGGACGGCGACGGGCCTCAGCCGTCGCGACTCGTTCTTCTGCCGGGCCCTCGAGGGCCGGAACTCGCGAACCGGCTCCGAGCGGTCCGTCCGTCGCCGTTCCATCAGACGGACGCGACGGCCGGGGAGCCGGCGCGGGCGCGATTCCGAGGAGGGTCGTCGAGGCTGCGGCGCATGGCGTCAGGGTAGCGGTGGCGTTTGGTCGGGCCGCGCAGGACGTCACCTGACGACAGGTCGACCTCTCCCGAGGTGCCGCCGCCGAGCACGATCATCCGAGCGAGGGCGCGTCCGGGGCGACAGACTGGGCTGGTGTCCTCACCGATGACGATCCGCGCCGTGCTGACCTCGGCGCAGCGTGAGGAGATGCACCTCAGGCTCCATCTCGCGATGAGCGAGCGAGCGCGGCCCCTCGCGGCCGTCCCCGACGACCGGCCTCCTCACGACCTGCCGTACCGGGCGGCGCGCTCGACGCACCCTCGACGCCGGGCGCGGCGGCAGCACGCCGGGCGCACAGCGCCCTGACGCGACTCCCGCGCCGCCGACAACACGCCGCCCCCACTCGACGCCCGCACGTACCCACTCCAGACAGGACCCGCCATGACCTCCTCCCTCTCCCACCCGGCGAGCCGCTGGGCTCTCGACCACATGCCCCTCACCGCGCAGGCGGTCCGGGAGCTCGCTCCGGTGCTCTCCGGGAAGAAGCTGGCGATCTGCCTCCACGTCGAGCCCAAGACCGCCGCCCTCGTCTCGCTCCTCGTCGAGGCCGGGATGGACATCGCTCTGACGGGCTCGCCCGGAACCACGAAGGACGACGTCGCCGACGACCTCCGCACCCTCGGCGTGCACGTCCACACGAAGCAGAGCGACGGCGAGGCGGAGCACCTCCGCAACATCGAGAAGGTGCTCGAGCACGATCCCGATCTCACCCTCGACAACGGCGCCGACCTCACCCTCCGCCTGATCAATTCGGGCGTCCCGGACCACTACCTCGGCGGCACCGAGGAGACCACCACCGGCGGCATCCGCCTGCGGGAGAACAGCGCGACCCTCCCGCGACCGGTCGTCGTCATCAACGACTCGCCCCTCAAGCTGATCGTCGAGAACGAGTACGGGGTCGGCCAGAGCGTCGTCCAGGGCTTCATGAACGCCACGAACCTCATGATCCCGGGCACCCGCGCCGCGGTCATCGGCTACGGCCCGTGCGGACGCGGAGTCGCCGACACCCTCGCGCAGCTCGGAGCGCGGGTCTCCGTCGCCGACGTCGACCCGATCCGCTCGCTGCAGGCGATCCTCCGCGGCCACCGTGTCGGAGCCGTCGCCGACGTCCTCTCGGACGCGCAGTTCGTCTTCACCGCCACCGGCGCACCCGGCGTCATCGGCGCGTCGGAGATCGACGCGTTCGCCGACGGCGCCGTGATCGCCGGCGTCGGCCACTTCCCGTGGGAGATCGACGAGGACGCCCTCGCGGCCGCCACGGAGTCGACCACCGAGTTCGCCGACGGACAGCGCCGGCAGGGCATCCGCCTGAAGAACGGCAAGCAGATCGTCCGCCTCGAGAACGGCCGGATGATCAACCTCACCGCGGCCGGCGGGAATCCGATCCAGGCGATGGACCTCGGCCTGACCCTGCAGGCCCGGAGCCTCGCCGCTGTCGTCACCGCGGACCTCGACGCCGCCGTGCAGCCCGTCCCGGCCGACGTCGAGCACCGCATCGCGACCGACCTCGTCGCCCTCCTCAGCCGCTGAGGGGCGCCGGGCAGGAGGGTCTCGCCGGGCGCAGCGGGTCGGGATCGCGACCCGGCTGCGCCGACGTCGGCGCGGTTGCCGGCAGCAGGAGCAGGCATCCGTGGCCGCTCCCGCGAGGCCGAACCAGCGGGCCCGCCCGGCTCACGGGACCGTCACTCGCGGCCGAGCCAGTCCGTGATCGCGCTGACGACGCCGTCGAGGTGGGACTCGAGCAGGAAGTGCCCGCCGTCGACGAGCTCGATGCGCGCGTGAGGGGCGTCGCGGAGGAACGCCTGGGCGCCGGCGGGGGCGAAGATCTCGTCGTTCCGGCCCCAGACGGCGAGGACGGGGACTCCGGACTCGCGGATCCACGCCTGCACGGCGGGGTACAGGGCGCGGTTGGTGGCGTAGTCGCGGAAGAGCGCCAGCTGCACGTCGACCTGGCCGGGGCGGGCGAGGAGCGCGAGGTCGTGCTCCCAGGCGTCCGGATCGACGGTGGTGGAGTCGGGGACACCGTGGGTGTACTGCCATTCGACGGCCTCCCGGCCGAGGGCCGGTCGGAGGGCTTCGCGCGTCTCGTCGGTCCGCTCGGCGGCGTCGGCCCAGATCGGGTCCCAGAAGCCGGGCACGAAGCCCTCCTCGTAGGCGTTGCCGTTCTGCGAGATCACGGCGACGACCGCGGACGGATCGGCGAGGGCGAGGCGCCAGCCGACGGGGGCGCCGTAGTCCTGCACGTAGATCGTGTACCGGGTCACCCCGATGGTCTCGAGGAAGCGGCCGGTCACCGCGGTCAGGGCCGCGAACGTGTAGTCGAAGTCGTCGACGGAGGGCGCGGACGAGCGTCCGAAGCCGATGTGGTCGGGGGCGATGACGCGGTAGTGGCCGGCGAGGGCGGGGAGGAGATGGCGGAACATGTGCGAGCTGCTCGGGTATCCGTGCAGCAGCAGGAGGACGGGCGCGTCGGCGGGCCCGGCCTCCCGCCAGAAGACGTCGAGTCCGTCGACGGACACGGTGCGGTGATGGACGACGACCATGGCTAACCCCTTCAAAGAGATTTACTGGTTAGTCGGACGCTAGCATGGATCGAACGGGTCGCACGGCGCGGGAGGACGGAGAACGATGGATCGGGACGAGGAGCTGCTCCTGGCGGTGCTGAACAGCGCGCCCGTGGTGGACGGACAGCCGACGGACGACCTCGGCGACGCGGCCGGTCGCGAGCTCGCCCGGCGGTGGGGCGGAGTCGGCACCGAGGACGAGCTCGAGCGGCTGCGCCGCGCCCGCGACGCGCTCCAGGCCGTCGTGCGCTCGGACGCGCCCGCGGCCGTCACGGAGCTCGCGGACCTGGTCGCGCGCGCCGTTCGCACCCCGCGCATCACCGGTGAGGGCGTCGTGTGGGAGCTGAGCGCTCCCGAGCCGGATCGCCTCGCGGTGCAGTCGATCCTCGCCTGGTCCGCTGTGAACGCCCGGTTCCCCGGGCGGCTCCGCGCCTGCGCGAACGACGAGTGCAACCTCTTCCTCCTCGACCGCAGCCGCCCCGGCACCGCCAAGTGGTGCTCGATGGCGACGTGCGGCAACCGGATGAAGGCCCGCGCGCACGCGAGCCGGTCGCGGGACTGAGCGCGGCCGGGAGGCGCAGCGGCGAAGGCTACGCGGCGCGCAGCCGGGCCGTCGATGCGGACGCCTGCGCTCGAGCCCGTTGCAGGGCCTCCTCGCGTCCTGCCGCGTCGAGGCGGGCGGGACCGTAGGTGACCACCGGAGGCAGGACGTCGTAGCCGACGAACTCGAGCATCCCGCGATGGATGTGGAAGAGGAACGACTGCAGGTCGCCGTAGCCGTCGGCGGCGCCGGGCGCGAAGGCCGCCTCGCCGCCGCCCGTCGTCAGCAGGAGCATCGCGCTCCTGCCGCGCAGGCCGCCCTCGGCGAAGACGCCGTGCTCGCCTCCGAACGTCGCGCCCATCACGAAGACGCGGTCGATCCAGCCCTTCATGATCGCCGGCATCGAGAACCACCACAGGGGGAACGAGAGCACCAGGAGATCCGCCTGCATCAGCTCGTCGAGGTCGCTCGTGACGGGCTCCCCGAGCGTCTTCTCGAGGACCGCGGTCATCTGCTGCGCCTGCGGCTTGAAGTAGCCGGAGCCGGGCGCGAACTGGTCGCGGTGCAGCACCGGGTCCCGGCCCTCGGCGTACAGGTCGAGCCGTCGCACCTCCATGCCGTCGGCCCTCAGCTGCTCGAGGACCGCGTCCGCCTGCGCCGAGGAGAAGGACCGCTCCTCGGGATGGGCGTGGACGAGCAGAGCACGGCGAGCGGGAGCGGCCTCGGAAGCATCGGTCATGCGGCCGATCATATCGACGATTCGCGATATGTCGCTAGATCGAGGCTCCGAGCCGCTTCAGGAGCCCGTCGACGTCGGCGTCGCTCCTCCGGTAGTGGGTGTACTTCCCCACGCGCGTCGAGCGGACGAGGCCCGCGCGCTCCAGGGATCCCATGTACGACGAGATGGTCGACTGCGCGAGACCGCTCTTCGCGGCGAGATGGGTGACGCAGACCCCGAACTCGGCGCGGTCGGCGATCGGCTCGAACTCGCTGAACGACGCCTCGGGAGAGCGGAGCCACTCCATGATCTGCAGTCGCGTGGGATTGCCCAGCGCCTTCAGCACCTCGACCAGTCCCGTGTCCACCGCGCCATTCTCCTCCGCTCGCCGTCCGGGCGCCTCCGCGCCGGAATCACCCTCCGCCCGGACGCACCCCGCTCACGGCAGCAGGATCACCTTGCCGTCGAGCGTCCGGGACTCGGCGAGCTCCATCGCCTCGACGATCCCGGTGAGCGGGAAGCGGGCGGCGATGTTGGCCGTCAGCGAGCCGTCGGCGAGGAGTCCGAGCACGCGGCCGAGGTCCTCCTCGAGCCGAGCACGGAAGCGCGCGGGGCGCAGCGAGTGGCCCGCCCAGAGGTCGTAGAAGACCGCGCGCCGGCCGTTGGGGGCGAGCTGGTAGGCCTAGATCCGCGCGAGCTGGCGGAGGAACGGGGGCCAGATGCTCCCGGTGCTCGCGCTGACGATCGCGTAGGCGACGAGGGTGCCGCCGGGCGCGAGCAGCGACCACGCCAGCCGGGTCGTCGCTCCGCCGACGTTGTCGAACACGGCCTGCACTCCGCCGGGAGCGAGCTCGCGCACGCGAGCGGCGAGGTCGGGATCGGCGTAGTCGACGGGCTCCACTCCGGCCGCTCGGAGGGCCTCGTGGTGGCGGGGCGAGGCGGCGCCGATCACGCGGATCCCCTCGAGGCGGGCGAGGCGGTGCACGAGGCCGCCGACTCCGCCGTTCGCGCCGAACAGGAGGATCGTGTCGCCGCGGGAGACCCGGGCCGAGCGGTGCAGCATCTGCCACGCCGTCACTCCGTTGACCACGACGGCCTCGGCGTCCTCGGACGCGACTCCGTCGGGGACGAGAACGCAGTCGCGGGCGGCGACGCGGGCGTGACCCGTCCAGCCGCCGGTCTTGGTGAGGGCGGCGACGCGGCGGCCCTCGAGCGACGCGTCGCCGCCGGGGCCGACCGCGAGGACCCGGCCGACGAGGTCGTAGCCGGGCGTGAAGGGGAACGGCGGCTGGGCGAAGTAGCGGCCGCGGCGCATCGACTGCTCGGCGAACGAGATGCCGGTGGCCTCGACGGCTACGAGCAGCTCGCCGGCCGCGGGAGGCTCGACCGGCGCCTGCTCGAGGAGCAGCCCGGACGGCTCGACGATCCCGGGGAGGACGACGCGGGTAGTGGTGCGGGGAAGCGTGGTGGGCATGAGCGGCTCCTGAGGTCGTAGGTGAGTGACTGAACAGTCACAACGGCGGTTATGAAAAGGGATGATGGCGAAGAGGAGAAGGAGGAGGGAAGGAAGAAGAGGAGGAGAGGCGAGCGCCGCGGACTCAGTCGCGGTGCCGGATGCCGTCGGAGACGATGCGGGCCCACTCGGAGTCGACGCCGCCGAGGTCAGTCTGCACGATCAGGTGGCAGAGCTGCCCGTAGGCGATGAAGCGCTGCACGGCCGGGCCGTCGGCTCCGGAGACGACGGTGACCGTCCGGACGACCGCGGAGATCCCGCGGCACACCGCCTCGCGGATCTCGGGGACCTCGCACGCGCTCTGCGCCTGCGACTGCAGCATGATCAGGTCACGGTCGGCGATCAGGTCGATGTAGGCGACGGTCATCGCCTCGAGCCGGTCGGCCGGGTCCGAGGAGGGCGAGGCCTCCCCCGCCGCCGCGAGCGTGGACGCCACCTGCTCGTAGCAGCGGTCGACCGCGGCGACGAAGACGCCGAGCTTGCCCGGGAACAGGCGGAAGACGTAGGCGGGCGAGACGCCGGCCTCGGCCGCGACCTCGGTGATCGGAGTCGCGGCGTAGCCGGTGCGCGCGAACACGTGGAGCGCCGCCGCGGTGATCCGCTCGCGCTGCGCCTCGGCGGTGGAGCGGGTGGAGGGAGAAGGCATGTGACTGATCGAACACTTACTTTGCTCGCCTGTCAAGAAGGGCTGCCGGACGGATCGAGACTGCGGCCCCGATCAGGGGCACCTCCACGATCCGGTCCGGCACGCGGCAACGGCAGGCCTAGCGATCGTGGAGCCCGCCGCACACCCCCTACCCCGCACCCCCACCCCGCCCCTAGGTTGGGGGGACCCGCATCGCCGACCGCGCACCACTGAGTTCCGATGGAGGAACGCCATGGCCACGACACCCGTGCTCCGCAGGATCGCGATCGCGCTGGTCGCGGTCGTCGCAGTGGGAGTGGCGGGTGCCGCACCGGCGTCCGCTCTCGACAGGCCCGTCTCCGGGTACCTGAAGGACAGCGGGCTCACGCCCGAGAAGATCCGCGACTTCCTCGGCGGACCCCTCATCTCGCCCTCGACGCAGGTGGGCTACGGCGGAGCGGTCTCGAGCGTCGACGCGAACGCGAGCCGCGTGGGCATGGAGGTGCTGAAGCGCGGCGGCAACGCAGCTGACGCCGCTGTCGCCACGGCCGCGGCCCTCGGCGTGAGCGAGCCCTACAGCGCCGGCATCGGCGGAGGCGGGTACTTCGTCTACTTCGACAAGGCCTCCGGCGAGGTCAGCACCATCGACGGACGCGAGACAGCGCCGGCCGGCATCACCTCGGACGCGTTCCTCGACCCCGCGACCGGAGCCCCGTACCCGTTCACCCCGGACCTCGTCTCCTCCGGCGTCGCGGTCGGCGTGCCCGGCACGGTGGCGACCTGGGACACCGCGGTCGACCGCTTCGGCACCCTGCCGCTCCCCGTCGTGCTGGCGCCCTCGATCGCGCTCGCGGCGAAGGGCTTCCGGGTGGACGAGACCTTCCGCAACCAGACGCTCGACAACCTCGAGCGGTTCCAGGCGTTCCCCGACACGGCCGAGCTCTTCCTCCCCGGTGGGGACGCGCCGAAGGTGGGCAGCACCTTCCGCAACCTCGACCTCGCGAAGACGCTGACCTCCATCGCCGTCCACGGGCCGGACGCGTTCTACGAGGGCGCGCTGGCCGCCGAGATCGCCGACACGGTCCAGAACCCGCGGATCGCCGAGGGGTCGGACCTCCCCGCCCCGGCCGGCACGATGACCGCCGCCGACCTCGCGGCGTACTCGGTCGCCGAGCAGGCGCCGACCCGCGTCTCCTACCGCGGACTCGACGTCTACGGGATGGCGCCCTCCTCCTCCGGCGGGATCGCGGTCGGCGAGGCCCTCAACATCCTCGAGAACCACGACCTCGCGGCCGAGGACACGGGCAGCGCCCTGCACCTCTACCTCGAGGCGTCCGCCCGCGCCTTCGCCGACCGCGGCGCCTACGTCGGCGACCCGGCCTTCGTCGACGTGCCCACCGAGACGCTCCTCAGCCAGGAGTTCGCGGACTCGCGGGACTGCACGATCGACCCGGCGACCGCCTCCGTCCGCCCGGTCGCGCCCGGCGCTCTCGACGGCTCCGGATGCGCGACCGCCCCCGCCGCGGAGGAGCCGGACACCGAGAACATCTCCACGACCCACCTCTCGGTCGTCGACAAGTGGGGCAACGCCGCCTCCTACACGCTCACGATCGAGCAGACCGGCGGCTCGGCGATGACCGTCCCCGGCCGCGGCTTCCTCCTCAACAACGAGATGACCGACTTCTCCCCCACCTTCGTCAACGGGGACCCGAACCGGATCGAGCCGGGCAAGCGCCCGCGCTCGTCGATGTCGCCGACGATCGTGCTCGACGGCGGGGACGTGCGGTTCGTCGTCGGCTCGCCGGGCGGATCCACGATCATCACGACGGTCCTGCAGACCCTGGTCAACCGCATCGACCTCGGCATGACGCTCCCCGAGGCGGTGGCAGCGCCCCGCGCCTCCCAGCGCAACGGCGCGACGACCTCGGCCGAGCCCGAGTTCATCGAGGCGTACGCCGACGACCTCGCTCCCTTCGGCCAGCAGCTGGTCCCCTCGGGCGACACCTTCACCTCGGCCGCGCAGATCGGGGCGGTGGCCGCCATCGAGGTCGACCCCTCCGGCCGGATGACCGCGGTCGCCGAACCGGTGCGGCGCGGCGGCGGCGTCGGGCTGGTGGTCCGGCCCGAGAAGTGACGCCCCGGAGCCTCCGCGGCCCGCTGAGAGGAACCGTCGGCCGGCCGCCCCTCTCGCCCGAGAGCGGTCCTCCGCGGGAAGGAGGCGTCTGCGACACTGGGGAGATGTCGTCGTCGCGCCCGCTGCGCACCCTCCGGGGTGTCGTCGCGGCGACGGTGGCGACGCTCGTCGCGCTGTTCTCGCACGTGGCCGGTGGCGGCCAGATCCCGGGTCCGCTCGGTGTCGCGATGCCGCTCGTCCTGTCGGTCCTGGTGTGCGTGGCGCTCGCCGGGCGCAGGCTCTCCCTGGTCCGCCTGGCGGCCTCGGTGGGAGTCAGCCAGTTCCTGTTCCACACGCTCTTCACGATCGGGACCTTCGCGGGGCCGGTCGATGCGCCGACTTTGCACGCGCACCACGGTGCCATGATCGACGTCAGCGCGGCGATGACGCACAGCGGGATGACCGGCTCCTCGATGTGGGCGGCGCACCTCGTCGCCGCCGTCGCGACGACCGCGGCGCTCCACCGCGGCGAGTCCCTCCTCGTCCGAGTCGCCGCGACGACGAGCCACCTCGTCACCCGCCTGGTGCGGGTCCTGCCGGCTCCGGTGGCCGCTCCTCGACCCGCGCGACGCTCCTCCTTCGAGCTGCGCGACGTGCTCCCCCTCGCCTCGGGCGTCTTCCCCCAGGCGGCGTTGCGGCGCGGCCCCCCTCTGCAGCCCGCCTCCTGATCATCGACGCGAGCCGCGGCGAGGACCTCCCCGGAGGTCCCCGCGGCGTCTGACCGACCCGTCTCCTCCCCGGACCCTCGCGAACGGCGCGCCCCTCACCGGGACGGCGGAGGCCGACGAGCGCGACTTCGAGGCGACGACGACCATCGGCTTCCCGGTGATCCCGGAGTTCTCGCACATGAGGCGCGCCCGCTCGGAGAACACCACCGAGCGCTTCCACCGCCGGGCCTACAACTACGACGACACCCCGACGGGCGAGGACATCTCGAACTCCGGGCTGATCTTCGCGGCGTTCCAGGCCGACGTCACCGCGCAGTTCGTGCCGATCCAGAAGCGCCTGGACGAGCTGGACCTGCTCAACGAGTGGACGACGCCGATCGGCTCCGCCGTCTTCGCGATCCCGCCGGGCTGCGTCGAGGGCGGCTACATCGGCGACACCCTCCTCTGACCCTCACCGGCACCCGCCACAGCACCGAAGGACCGGAAGCATGACCACCACCGCCACGAGACCCCGCGACTCCGCCGACACCCCGCCCCCGCCGCGCAGAAGCAGCGCAGGCTGGCTCGGACAGCTGCTGCTCCGCCTGCACTTCTCCGCCGCCCTGTTCGTCGGGCCGTTCATCCTCGTCGCCGCGACCAGCGGAGCGCTCTACGCACTCACCCCGCAGCTCGAGCAGGTCGTCTACGCGCAGGAGCTGCACGCCGCCGAAGCGGACACCTACCTGCCCCTGGCCGACCAGATCGACGCCGCCGACGCGTACACCGGAGGCGGGCAGAGCATCGTCGCCGTCCGCCCCGCCCCGAACCCCGGCGACACCACCCGGGTGATGTACGCGGACCCGGCGCTCGGCGCCAGCGAGACCCGCGCGGTCTTCATCGACCCGGCCACCGCCGACGTCCGCGGCGACCTCACCGCCTACGGCACCAGCGGCGCCCTGCCGTTGCGGACCTGGATCAGCGACCTGCACCGGACGCTGCACCTCGGGGACGTGGGCCGCTCCTACAGCGAGCTCGCCGCCTCCTGGCTGTGGGTCGTCGCCCTCGCCGGCCTGGGCCTCTGGATCATCCGCCTCCGCCGCGCCCGCGTGAAGAGGGACCTGCTGCGCCCCGCGCCGAGGACCACCGGCTACAAGCGCCTGTTCTCCTGGCACGCCTCCACCGGCGTCTGGCTGCTCGTCGGCGCCCTGTTCCTCTCGACCACAGGCATCACCTGGTCGCTCTACGGAGGCGGGAACTTCGAGACTCTCCGCTCCGCAGTCGGCTGGACCACGCCCTCGCTGGGGACGACGCTCGGCGACCGGACCGGCGAGGTGGCCGACGAGCACGCCGGGCACGCCGGACACGGCGCGGCCACCGACGACGCCGTCGAGTCGACGGCGGGCTACTCGCCGGCCGCCTACGACTCGGTGCTCTCGGTCGCCCGCGAGGTCAACGTGAACACGGGACTGGTCGAGATCCGGCCGCCCGCGGCGGAGGGCTCGGCCTGGGTCGTGCAGGAGATCCAGCGCAGCTTCCCGACCGAGGTCGACGGCGTCGCGATCGACGGGAGGACGATGCAGGTCGTCGACCGGGTCGACTTCGCCGAGTTCGGCCTCGTCGCCAAGCTCTCCCGCTGGGGCATCGACACGCACATGGGCTCGATGTTCGGGCTGCCCAACCAGCTGCTGCTGTTCGTCACCGCGGCCGGCATCGCCACGATGGTCGTGCTCGGGTACCTGATGTGGTGGAAGCGCCGCCCCACCCGCGGTTCCCGACGGCTCGGCGGCACCCCGCCGGCCCGGGGAGCGCTCCGGCGCGCGCCGTGGTGGGGAGTCGCGTCCGTCCTGGTCGTCGCCACCGCGCTCGGGCTGTTCCTCCCGCTCCTGGGTGCGAGTCTCGCGGCCTTCGTGATCGTCGACACGCTGCTGGGGCTCCGACCCGCGCACCGCTGAGCGCGCGGGCGTCGGCCCGGTGAGGTCCACCGGGCCGGCGTCACAGCCCCTTCGGGAAGCCGAGGGAACGCAGCGCGGGGGCGAGGCCCTCCCACTGGTCACGCCGCTCCGCGTCCCGGTCGGCGTCGCTCCCCCGGATTCCGACCGCCTTCCTTACCGTTATCTCCGTGGATCCGGGGCAGTTGTAGGCTCCGGAACGCGCCAGGGGTCCCGGGTATGGCTGACCGCCTTCAGCCGCCTGATGGCACGCCGTGATGAGCCGCCCGGGACCCCGCAACGGCAGGACCGCTCATTGAGAAACGCGACCAGATCGCCCCGTAAGGACATGCCGGCACGGTCGTTCACGGCGCACCGCAGCCCTCAACGGAAGGACCCTGCATGCCACAACTCTGGGCCGGTATCGACGCCGGCAAGACCGACCACCACTGCCGGTGAGGGTGCATCGATGATGCTCATCGCGCGCCTCCGAGCCAGAGTCCTGTTGCTGCGGCGATGACGCTGAGGAGGAGCGTGCCGAGGGCGTTGATGGCGGAGGCGAGTTGGCGTCCTTCGGCGAGGAGACGGACGGTTTCGAGGCTGGCGGTGGAGAAGGTGGTGTAGCCGCCGAGGAAGCCGGTGCCGAGGACGAGTCGCCACGGCTCGGGGGCGATGCCTGCGAGGGCGAGGCCGGTGATCAGGCCGAGGAGGAGTGATCCGGTGACGTTGATGACGGTGGTGCCCCAGGGGTAGGCGCCGCCGGTGCGGGCCTTGATGAGCCCATCGAGGAGGAGCCGTGTTGCGGCTCCGATTCCACCGGCGAGGGAGAGCGCGAGGAACAGTGCGGGTGTCATGCCGGCACCTTCCTCTGCGTGCGTCGCCGGTGGAGTGCTGCGGCGAGGGCGACTCCGGTCCAGGACGCGAGGGCACCGAGCAGGACGGTGCCGAGCGCGTAGAGGGCGGCGGGTGCGGGGTGTCCTGTGGTGAGCAGGTGGGCGGTGTCGGTGGCGAGGGTGCTGTAGGTGGTGAAGCCTCCGAGCGCTCCGGTACCGAGCAGCAGCCGTGCGGTGCGGCGTCGGCCCTCGTCGCTGCCGGCTCTGGCGAGGCTCTCCAGGAGTACGCCGAGCAGGAGCGCGCCGACGATGTTGATGGCGAAGACGACGGTGTCGAAGGCGGGATCGGCGGGGAACGCGAGGGTCAGGCCTTCCCGCGCCCCGGTCCCGACCGTGCCGCCGGCGGCGACGAGGAGGAGGTATCGCGGACGCAGGTGCACGGGTCGTGGCGTCCCGTCGGGGGCGTCGTCGAGGTCGCTGTCGACCGGCAGCTCGGGGTCGGGGTCCGGGGGGCGGTGACGGTGGCGGTCATCAGTCACGGGGAGTGGGACCTTTCGGGAGGGGGCGGGTCAGTGGGTGAGACCGTAGTGCAGCGTGGGGTCGAGGTGTTCGATGTCGACGAGGCGGTTGTACTTCGCGACCCTCTCGCCGCGCGCGGGGGCGCCGGATTTGATCTGCCCGACTCCGGTTCCCACCGAGAGGTCGGCGATGAAGGTGTC
Source organism: Rathayibacter sp. AY1C2 (assembly GCF_002931195.1). Lineage (NCBI taxonomy): Bacteria > Bacillati > Actinomycetota > Actinomycetes > Micrococcales > Microbacteriaceae > Rathayibacter > Rathayibacter sp. AY1C2. Next base: position 28,547 of record NZ_PSWG01000018.1, read on the forward strand.
GAGGGTCTCGCCGGAGCGGTGGGAGACCATGCAGCGCATGCCGGCGTCGTGCGCGGCCGCGATCGCGTCGAGGGTGCCGGTGATGGTGCCGATCTGATTGGGCTTGATGAGTGCGGCGTTGGAGTAGCCGTCGCGGGCTCCGTCGCGGATGCGGTCGGCGTCGGTGACGTAGAGGTCGTCTCCCACGAGCTGCACCCGGTCGCTGATGGCGTGGGCGAGGAGGGCCCAGCCCTCGTGGTCGTCCTCGGCGAAGCCGTCCTCGATGCTGCGGATCGGGTAGTCGGCGATCAGCTTCTCGTAGTAGCGGGCGAGTGCGTCGCGGTCGAGATCGGTGCCGGCGACGGTGTAGTGGCCGTCGCCGTGGAAGAAGCCGTTCGCGGCGGGATCCATCGCGATCGCGATGTCACCGGTGCCGGGCTGGTATCCGGCGTCGGTGATCGCTGCGACGAGGAGGTCCAGGGCGTCTTCGGGCCGGTCGATGGGGGGCGCGAAGCCGCCCTCGTCGCCGAGCCCGGAGGTGCCGTAGGCGGTGCGGACGCGGGCGGCGAGGGCGTGATAGATCTCGGCGCCGACCTGCACTGCCTCCTCCTCGGTGCCGGCGGAGACGGGGGCGATCATGAACTCTTGGAAGTCGAGGCCGTTCGCGGCGTGCGCGCCGCCGTTGATGACGTTGAAGTGCGGGACGGGCAGGGAGGCGGTCGCCCCGGTGTGATCGGCGATCCACCGGTGCAGGGGCAGGCCGGTGCGCGCGGCGAAGGCGCGGGCGGCCGCGATGGAGACGGCGACGACGGAGTTCGCTCCGAGGCGGGCGAGGTTCGCGGTTCCATCCAGCGCTCGCAGCGCTTCGTCGATCTCGCGAAGCGAAGTCCAGGAGTGATCGAGCAGGAGGGCGCGGATCTCGCCGTCGACGGCCGCGACAGCGGAGCGGACTCCGCGTCCGCCGAACGCGGGGCCGCCGTCGCGCAGCTCGACCGCTTCGAACGCGCCCGTCGAGGCGCCCGCGGGGGCGGAGGCGTCCAGGACGGTGTCGTCGTCCAGACGCAGGGTGACAGCGACGGTCGGGAAGCCGCGGGAGTCGAGGATCTGCCGTGCGGCGACGTCGGTGATGACCAGCGGGTGTCCGGCGGGGTGGGTGACGTACTCGCCCGTCCCGTGGATGCTGGTGCGGGTGTGGCTGATGTAGGCGTTCATCAGGTTCCTCCTTCGTGGGCGAGCGTGATCGCCGCCCGGTCGGCTCTTGCGGGGTCGAGGTAGCGTCCGCTCCTCGAGATCGGTGTCCCGGACGGCCCGGTGTCGTACAGGTACGGCTGACCCGTCGGGATGTTCAGATCGCGGACCGCGGCATCGCCGAGGTCCTCGAGAAGGGCGCGCAGCGCGCGCAGGGAGTTGCCGTGCCCGACGATGAGCACCGTCTCGCCCTCCTGGAGGGCGGGCATGATGCGCTCCTCGAGGAGCGGCTGCAGTCGGTGGACGACGTCGCGCAACGACTCCATCTCCGTCATCGCCTCGGCCGGCTGCCCACGGAACGCCGCGGACCTGTGCAGCTGCACGAAGGCGGCGGCGGACAGAGCAGGCGGGCGGACGTCCATCGACCGGCGCCACTCCAGGAAGGCGTCGGCCCCGTACCGGGCTCCGACGGCGCTTGTGGACAGGCCGGTGAGCGCTCCGTAGTTGCGCTCGTTCAGCCGCCACTGGGCCGCGACGATCCGCGGCCGCCCGGGAAGGGCGCCGGCGATGATCCGGGCCGATTCGGTGGAGCGTTGCAGGGTCGACGTGAGGATCAGATCGGGGTCGATCGATGCGTCCCTCAGTACCGTCGCGGCCTGTCGCGCTTCGTCACGTCCGAGGTCGGTGAGGGGGACGTCGAGGACGCCGCAGAAGAGACCGTCGGCGTTGCCGGTGCTCTCACCGTGGCGCACGAGGACGAGCGGGGGATGCGCGGGCATGGGTCACCTACCTGGTCTCTGATCGAGAAGGTAGGAACCATCAGCCTCGGCGGCAGTTCGAGCTCACGCTCGGGCGGGATCCATCACCACTGCCGTCAGCCTACGCCCGCACCTCGGTCAGGACCAGGGCAGCGGCTCCGAATCATCGACCGGGGCGAGGGGGATCATGAGGGCCGGCCGGTGCTGACGGTGAGCGAGACGGGCGCCGACGGCGCCGGAGAAGACCTCCTGCACGGTGCGACGCAGAGACGGCTCCTTCGTGCCGACAATGATCATGACCGCATCGACACGGTCCGCGAGCTTCGCCAGAGCGTGTGCAACGTCACCGGCCATCTGATGCGTCTGCCACGGGACACGGTCACCGACGATCCGGTCAAGCCGCTCGAGGATCGCAGGATCTGGAGCCAGTGGAGTGTCGCAGATGCACTGCGGGCGACACCGGCCCCTTCCCCAGGGTCCGGTCCCCGCCAGCTGCCCGCGCGTACACGTGCGGACGCTGCGGCGTACCCGGATCGGCTGCTACTGACGAAGCGCGCCTCGGGAACGAACGGTGGGATCACGCTCGACCCGACGATCGGGGTGTCGTCGAGGATGGCACGCGGTCGAACCGATCACCATGGAGACCACCGCGCGCGAGACGGTGAGAAGCAGCTCAGGCGCAAGGGGGTCTCGGATCGTCGTTGTCGCGGTTCACTCACTGCATGGATGGTCTGCCCTTCGTTGTTCTCGTCGCCATCTTTCTCGCCGCCGCCGCAGTGGTGTGGATCGTCGGCATCCAGTTGTCGAAGGCCACGGACGTTCTGGATGCGCGTCTGCACCTGGGGAGTGCGCTGGGCGGTCTGATCGTTCTCGCCGTCGCGACGAACCTGCCGGAGATCGCGATCACCGTGTCCGCCGCGCTCTCCGGGAACCTGGACGTCGCGGTCGGCAACATCCTCGGCGGCATCGCACTGCAGACCGTGGTCCTCGTCGTCCTCGACCTGTTCGGCAAGCGCGGAAGAGGTGCGAAGCCGCTCACCTACCGTGCCGCGTCCCTCACACTCGTGCTCGAGGGGCTCGTGGTCGTCGCGGTGCTCGCCGTCGTCATCGCCGGCAGCCAGCTGCCCTCCGGACTGGAAGTGCTGCGCCTGACCCCGGACGTCGTCCTCATCGCCGGCCTCTGGGTCGTCGGGCTGCTGCTCGTGCAACGCTCCGGCAAGCACCTCCCCTGGCACGAGGACGGGCGGGCCCCCGACGCGACAGCATCCCCCTCGAAGAAGAAGACGCACCCGATGAGCACACGCAAGGCGACCATCGTGTTCACGATCTCCGCCGCGGCGACCCTCCTCGCCGGTGTCGTGCTCGAGCGCGCCGGTGACGCAGCATCCTCGCAGCTCGGTCTCTCCGGGGTGCTGTTCGGAGCCACCGTGCTCGCTCTCGCCACCTCCCTCCCCGAGATCTCGACCGGGCTGCAAGCCATCAAGCAGGGCGACGACGACCTCGCCATCAGCGACATCTTCGGCGGCAACGCCTTCCTCCCCGTCCTGTTCCTCGTCGCCACCGTCCTCTCCGGCACCGCAGTCCTCCCGCAGGCGAACTCGTCCGATATCTACCTCACCGCTCTCGCCGCCCTGCTCACCCTCGTCTACATCGTCGGACTGATCTTCCGACCCACCCGCCGCATCGCCGGCATGGGAATCGACTCGTTGATCGTGCTCGCGCTCTACACCGTCGGCATCGCGGGACTCTTCGCCATCACCGCGACATGACGTCCGTGCCGCCGTGGGCAGATCGACCAGATCGCTGCAGTTGAGCAGACACGGCCGCTGGCGTGATCGGCGTTGCGACGAGCCGTGCACCGGTCAGCGCATCTCGTGCGCGATCTCCAGGAACGCCGCCGCGGACGACCCGATGCGATCGGACCAGATGGCGCGGAGGGGTCGCACGAGTGCTGGTCCGCGGAGGGGCACTCGTATCAGTGAGCGCGCGGCGAGATCTGTTTCGACGGTGAGGATGCTCATGACGGCGGGCGCGATGCCGGCGCGGGCGTTCGCTCGGATGATCGCCGTCGTCTCCAGGATCGCGGCGGGAGTCGTGAGTGCGAGCCCGGCGTCGTGGAGCCATGCTTCGAGGGTCGTCCGGGTGCCGGAGCCTTCCTCTCGCGTCAGCAGTGCGGTCCCGGCCAACTCCTCGGCGCTGATACTCGCCGCGCGTGCCCAGGGGTGGTCGGGTGCCACGACGACAGCGAGTTCGTCCTCCGTGACCACGTCAGAGGAGAGCGTGGCCGTGGACGCTGGTGTCTCGACGAATCCGAGTTGCGCGGCACCGGATCTCACGAGCTCTGTGACCGTGGCTGAATTGCCGGCGATCAGCTGCACACTCACCTCGGGTGTGCGCTGTCGGAATTCGAGGAGCCAGCGTGGGAGCAGCAGTTCGGCGATGGTCTGCGACGCCGCGAGAACCAGTGAGCCGGTCGGCTGTCGCAGTGCTGCCGCGCCCGCCTCGAGGCGGCGGGACGCCTCGAGGACCGGGCCGGCCAGCTCGAGCACGAGCCGGCCCGCGTCGGTCATCAGGGACCCGGTCGGAGAGCGGCGCACGAGCGGCTGCCCGATGGCGCGCTCCGCGACCCGCAGACGCGCCGAGACGGCCTGCTGGGTGACGCCGAGGTCTTCGGCAGCGCGGGAGAGCGAGCCCGCCTCGGCGATGCGTTCGAGCACCTCCAGCGTGTCGAGATCCAGGATCCGGTCCGTCAATCGCCGCGTCGCCACAAGCACTCATTGTGCCCCGCCAAGACGATCGCTGTATCGGCTGGTGCCGGCGATGCTCAGGCTGGAGGCATGACAACTTTCTCCCCCGCCCGCGCATCTTCCTCGATCGGGCATCCTCCGCGGTCGAGGCGCTTGTTCCGGGAGCTGGAGCATCCGGGACTGATCGTGTCGAACCTGACGCCGAACTGGTTCGCGTCGATCATGGGCACCGGCATCGTCGCGGTCGCCGCCGCGTCCCTGCCACTCCAGTTCCCCGGACTCCGTACCGGGGCCACCGTCGTCTGGGCGATCGCCGCGCTGCTGCTCGTCGCGCTGACGGTCGCGACCGGGCTGCACTGGGTCCGCTACCGCGGTACAGCGGTGAGGCACCACCTGAATCCCGTACTCTCGCACTTCTACGGCGCGCCGCCCATGGCGTTCCTCACTGTCGGCGCGGGAACCCTCCTCCTCGGCAAGGACTGGATCGGCCTGCCGGCCGCTGTCACCATCGACTGGGTGCTCTGGGGTGCGGGGACTCTCGGCGGGCTGGTGACGGCGGTCCTGGTGCCCTACCTCGCGTTCACCCGGCATGAGAACAAGCCCGATTCGGCGTTCGGCGGCTGGCTGATGCCGATCGTTCCGCCGATGGTGTCCGCTTCCACCGGCGCACTGCTGCTGCCGTACGCGCCCGCCGGGCAAGCGCGGGAGACGCTCCTGTGGTCCTGCTACGGCTTCTTCGGCCTCAGCCTGGTCGCGTCGCTGGTGGTGATCACCCTGATCTGGAACCGGCTCGCGCAGCACAAGGTCGGAGCGGCGGGGATGGTGCCGACGCTGTGGATCGTCCTCGGTCCGGTCGGACAGTCGATCACCGCCGTGAATCTGCTCGCCTCGAACGCGCCCACCGTCGTGGACGCCGGCATGGCGCGTGCGCTGCTGGTCGTGGCTCTGGTGTACGGCTTCGCGATGCTCGGCTTCGCACTGCTCTGGACCGTCATCGCCCTCGCGATCACCCTCCGCACCGCGAAGGAGCACCTGCCGTTCAGCCTGACGTGGTGGTCGTTCACGTTCCCCGTCGGCACCTGCGTCACCGGACTGAACGGCCTCGCCCTGCACTCCGGTCTCACGGTTGTCGCCGGCCTCGCGGTGCTCTACTACGTCGGCCTGGTCGCCGCGTGGATCATCGTCGCCGCCCGCACGTTCCACGGTTCCGTGATCCGCGGAACCCTGCTCGCACCACCGCGGCCGGCCTGACCGGGATCGAGGACCATCGTGGACATCCGGACCCTGAACGCCCTCGCCGAGACCTGGCGGAGTACCGCGGACGCGACCGGACGCTTCGTTCCGGGCTTCGATCCCTGCTCCGGCGGCACCGCCAGTCGCGTCCTGGTGCTGATGCAGTCACCCGGCCCTCGGACGATCGCCGCGGGATCCGCTGCCGTCTGCAGCGAGGACAACCTCGGGCCCACCGCCGCCGCGTTCCGGGCGGCCCGCATCGAGTCCGGACTCTCCCGCGACCACTACGTCCGGTGGAACCTCATCCCGTGGGAGATCCCTGGCCGCGTCCGCCCCGCGGACATCGAGGAGGGTCGGCTCGCGCTCGGTGAGCTGCTGGAGCTGCTGCCCGCGCTCGGCGCCGTCGTCACCTACGGGACCGTGGCGCTCGACGGGGTCATGCGCTATCTGACCCTGCACGATGATCCCCGTGTCGTCCCCGTCCTCGCGGCACCGCACCCCTCACCGGCCAACGGGCGTCACCGCGCCGACCAGCACCTCCGCTCCGTGAACGCGCTCCGCCTCGCGAATCGTCTCGGATCCGGTCGGCGAGTCGCAGACTGACGGCACTGAAGGGAGACGTCCGCGTCTCGGTCGTCACCGGTCGTCGTGACCGATGAGGTGTTGATCTCAGACGGTCCCCGTCCTCGGACCGCTGACGGGAGCGGCCTGGTCGTCCACGACGTCGACGGTGTACGCCGCGCCGTGCTCGAGCGTGTGGCCGACGGTGCACTGGCGATCCACGGCCCGGTGGGTGCGTTCGGACAGTGAGGCGATCCGCTCGGGATCGAGCGCCGACAGGTCGGCGCGGATCACGGCGGTGATGGAGTCGTAGCGGTCCTCGCCCTCGGGCTTGGTCGCGGTGATGTCGGTGGTCGCTTCGAAGTCGGCTCCGAGTCGGCTGGCGAGGATGTGGTCCGAGGAGAGCATGCCGCAGGCGGCGAGGGCGAGGTGCAGCAGCTCGCCGGGCGAGAACACGCCGTCGGCGTCCGACCCGCCGATGCGGACCTCGGCTCCTCGCGCGTTGCGGCCGATGAAGCTTCTCGGGCCCTCGCGGGTGATGTGCAGCGGTGTGGTCTCGGTGCTCATGGTCTGCTCCTGTCCTGTGTCCGCGGCACCGCGGGCAGTGTCGGTGTCTCCTGCGGGTGGGCGGTGTCTCAGGTGTCGGTGCGGACGAGGGGGGAGTTCGTGCCGCGGACCCTGATGTCGACGCCGGTGATCTCCGACCGGGCGATGCCCGTGGACGCCGCCAGGTCGACGGCGCGCTGCCCGGCCGCCGTCCAGGTGGCGACGGTGATCGTGCTGCCGTCTGTGCGGGTGATCACGAGTTCGTACTCCGCGTCGGCGGGCGCATCACCACTGTAGGTGCAGCTCCACTCCAGCCGGGTGCCCCACGGCTTCCCCTCGACCTGGATGTCCGCAGCGAGAGCGGGATCGTCCGCGATCGGGTCCATCGGTTCGAGGGTCGCCTCGCTCGCCACGGGAGCACCCGCGATGCCCGTGCCGAGAGCGACACCTCCGAAGACGGAGGCGGTGACGGCGGCCGCGACGGCGAGGGACGTCACCAGCCGGCGCCGACGTCGGCGCGTCCGGACACGGTGAGCGATGGCGGGCAGCGTCACCGGGGAGGGCGGCGCGTCCTCGCCGTCGTCCGATGCGCTGATGGCGAGAGCGTCCTCGACGGAGAGCCGACCGACGATGCCGGGCAGTCCTGCCAGCTCTGCCACGGCCGCGCGGCAGGCCGCGCAGCCGCTGAGGTGCTGCTCGTACTCGAGTCGCTGATCCGCGGGGAGAGCGCCGAGGACGTAGGACGCGTCCCAGTCGCGGTACTCGTCCTCCGTCGCAGAGCTTCCGTGGTGGTCGTTCATCGGGTGACGCCCCTTTCCTGCAGAGCCAGTCGCAGTCCGCGCAGTCCGTAGTGCAATCGAGATTTCGCTGTTCCCTCGGGGATGGAGTGCCGGCGGGCGATCTCGGGGACGGTGTGTCCGAGGAAGTACGCGTCCACCACGATCCGACGATGCTCCACCGACAGCGATGCGAGAGCGTCGGCGACGAGGATGCTGTCCAGGACTGCGTCGGTGTGATCGGGGACGGCGCCGCCGCCGTCCTCGTCCTTCGCCGGCACTTCGCGTCGGCTCCGAGCGGAGCGGGCGTCGTCGATGACGAGGTTGCGGGCGACGGTGAACAGCCACGCGCGAGCGGCGTCGGCGTCGCGTTCGAGGACCTGCGGGCGCTGCCAGGCCCGGACCATCGTCTCCTGCACGACGTCCTCCGTCAGCGCCGCGTTCCGAGTGAGGTTCTGCACGAAGCGCCGCAGCGCCGGGCCGTGACTCTCGTATAGCGCCGCCAGGAGCTCATCGACGGGGCGGGGCACAGTGCTCACCGCCTCGAAGCGCCACGGTGCGCTCCCTCATCACGGTTGCTGCGATCACTGCCGGTCATCCCTTCCGTCCATGCCTGTCGAGAACCGGCGACCCGGCCCGACGATGCGCTTCGCTGCGCGGGGACGGGTCGCCGTCGCATCAGGACGCCGGGGTGGCGGTGCTCATGGCCGCGGCTTCCTTGTTCATCGTGCCGTCAGGGAGGAGGACGTACCAGGCGTCCTTCACACCCTGCCCGTTGACCTGGCCCGGCGCGGTGTCCTTCGCGAACCGGTAGACCGGCCATCCGTCGACGGTCAGCTGGGTCGTCCCGTCGGTGCGGGTGATCGAGCCGACCTCTCCGGTGATCCCGTCCGCGGCGGTCGTGCTGGACGCCGACACGGCCGGCCAGGTCGTGGCGCACTCGTCGTAGCAGCTGCTGCTGCCCGAGTTCTGCGTGTCCTTGGCGAATGTGTAGACGGTGTAGCCGGCCTCGTCCGTGATGATCTCGCCCAGCGGCGAGGACGCCGTCGTGAGAGCCGCCGTCCCAGCGGAGGCGGTCGCGGTGGCGGAGGCCATCGCGGTGGCGGAGGGGCTGTCGGCCGGCGCTTCCGACGAGGCGGCCGAGCCGGCGGCCGTCGAGCATCCGGCGAGAAGGACGGCGGCGAACGCCGCAGTCGTCACAGTGGTCGCGATTCGCTTGAGCATGATGCCTCCTGTAGTGCGGGGGCCGAGGTGGTCCCACCGAGGACACGACACAGCAGTCGCGGACGTTCAACGACGCGAGAAGATCGCTGGGAGAGCATCCGCGCAGCGGGCGGATTCAGTGAGAGCGACGATCCGTTGCGCGCTCCTTCGCGTGAAGGCCCGAGGCTGCGCGCTGCTCTCCACGGCGGCGTGCGAGCAGTGATCGACCATGTGCGCGACGGCCGCGGCCTGCCCGGCCGCCCGCGCGGCAGCGGTGGCGGCCGGCTCGCCCGCCTGCGTCGCGGCGCGGGCTGCGGCGTGCGCCGCGAAGGCCGCCGAGCGGCACTCCGTCATCGGAGCCTCGCCCCGCTCCCACGCGAGGAGGACGTCGAGCGCGCGCCGGGGCCGGGGATCGTCCGGGTCCCACTCCTCGAACGCCGGGAGGGCGCGCTCCGCGCACTCCGCCGCCCACCGCGCGAGCGCCCGGTGGACCTCCGGCTCCGGATCCGCCCAGGCCTGCTTCTCCGATCCGCCCACGGGTCTTCCTCCGATTCCGGAGCTCAGCTGGCTCTTCCCAGATGAGGGTGTAGGTCGGCCGGGAGCGTCGGTCCGCAGATAGACGTCGAGGTCTCCCGACGACGGAGGTTCCTACGCCATCCGTCCGAAAGACCTCGACGTGACCGACGCTACCCCGCCGGCCGGCTTCAGCCGCCCTGACCTGACCGCCTTCGCGTCTCATCCCAGTCGACCCTGATCGAGTCTGCTGACCCCCTCGACGAGAACGCAGCGACATCACAGCCACCCAACCCCGACCGTCCGGGAAGCCGGGACACGTCACATGACCTGTGCTGCGGGCGTGTCGAGTGGGTCGTCCAGGGGCGACGCAGGAGCGTCGACGCGACGTGCTGAGAGGTGGTTCCAGTCGAGCGCTAGGACACCGGCTACAGGCATGGCGATAGGTCAGGAACGGCGTCGCTCCCTGCGCAGGAGGGAGCGCAGAGTCTCGGCATTCGCGTAGCCGACCCGTAGCGCGATCTCGGCGGAGGTGAAGTCCGTGGTTGCTGAGAGGTGCCGAGCTCGTTCGATGCGAAGCCGTTGGACGAAGCCGAGCGGAGTGAGGTTGAGCGCCGCACGGACTCGTCGTTCGAGGGTGCGCCGGCTGGTGCCGAGCGACTGCGCGACGAAGGCGACGTTGAACGGTTCGTCCAGGCGGGCGCGCACGAAGCGTTCGAACTCGACGACGATCGGGTCCTCGTGCCGGAGATGTTCGTAGGCGACGAAGGCCGCCTGAGACGGACGCTCGTCGATGATGAGGAGCTTGGCGACATGTTGGGCCAGGTCGGGGCTGATCGATCGCACGAGTGAGAGCGCGAGGTCGATGTGGGCGAACGCGGCGCCGGCGGTGACGAGGTTCCCGTCGACCACGACCATGGTGTCGAGATCGAGGGCGACGGTCGGATAGCGCTTCAGGAACTCCGGCCCCAGGAACCAGCTGGTCGTCGCCCTCCGATGATGCATCCGTCCGGTCTCGGCGACAGCGAACACGCCGGTGCACGCCGCGGCGATCCGGGTGGTCGCCTCGTCGAGGCGCCCGAGCGAGGCGATGACCGAACGAGCATCTCGGCTCTGGAGGACGTCGTTGGTAGCGGCGGCCGTAAGGGTTCCAAGCGCAGGGACGACGACCACGTCGAACTCTCCGGACTCCGACAGCGGGTGGTCCACCGACAGGGTCATCGATGCCGTCGTGGTCACTCGCCGTTTCGGTCCGAGGATGGCGAGTTCGATCGGGTCGATCCGCGGGTCGACATCGCCGCGGGCTCCGTCGGCCACCCGCACGATGTCGATGATCGACGCGATAGCCGAACCGAAGCAGCCGTCGATCGCGATCAGTCCGATACGCATGACGTAAACAATAGCAATACTGCCGTATACGCCACTCCCCACCGGCCCTCGCTCGTCATACGCTGAACTCGTCCCACGAAGAACCCCGACGTCAAGGAGAGCCCCTCATGTCCACACCCGCATCACTTCCGTATGCCTTCGTCGCCAAGATCGTCGCGGCCGACGGACAGCACGACGCAGTCGCCGATCTGCTCGCCGGCGCTGTCGCACTCGCCAACGAAGAAGGAGGAACGATTGTCTGGTTCGCGGTCAGGACCCACGCCGACACCTTCTGGATCTTCGATGCATTCCCCGACGAAGCCGCTCGCGACGCCCACGCCAACGGCGCCATCGTCGCAGCCCTGATGGCCAACCAGCACCTCCTCGGCGCAGCACCCGAGATCCTGGCGGCCGACGTCCTCGCGTCCAAGCTCCCGTAGTCCGCCAACGCACGAGACGATCGCGCCCCGCCGAGCCGTCGCCAGGTCGCGACGCAACGCCACGCTGCGTTGCCGAGCGGTGCGAGGCCTATCGGCACACGGACAGGATGCCGGCCGCGAGCGCTCAGCCGGCGAGGGGTCCGTCGCAGAGGAGAGCGACGTCGGTGTCGGGCAGAGCCGTGAGGCCAGCGCATCGCGCGACCACCAGAACGGTTCGCCGGAGCCGCCTGTCGGAATCGAACGGACGACCTCATCACGTCGGCTTTGCGTCTATCGCTTGATGCGCCCACTGGGCGAGCGAGCCGCTGACCTGCGCAAACGCCGAGCGTGGAGGACGCCGCCATCCGGTGGTGACCGACGACGACCGACCAGTACCGACCGTTTCACCGGAGCTTGCGGCGGCGTCGAAGCCGAGCAAGCTCCATTCTTCTAGCTCACCGCGCCCTCCTCCTCGCCGGCCCCGTCGTCGGCGAAGACGTTTCAGGGGTCTTCTCAGATGACGGTGTAGGTCGGCCGGGCGCGTCGGTCCGCAGATAGACGTCGAGGTCTCCCGACGACGGAGGTTCCTACGCCATCCGTCCGAAAGACCTCGACGTGTCCGACGCTAGCCCGCCGGCCGGGTTCGGCCGCCCTGACCTGACCGCCTTCGCTCGACTCGACGGCCTCGGTCTGCACACCGGCGCGGACCTGCTCACCGACAAGCAGAGCGACAGGCTACGCGCGCTGTTCGTTGATGACGCTCACGTCGAGGTCGAGGCGACCTGGGGTGTCTACCAGCGCATGATCGCCGCCTATCGCCACGAGGACCGGCAACGTGGCCGCGAGCTCATGGAGAAGCTGATCACCGACCTCAGCGCCGGCGTCCCCAAGGTGCTCACCGAGCTCACCACCCTGGGCCGGACCCTGAAGAAGCGAGCCGCTGACGTGCTCGCCTACTTCGAACGACCCGGCACCAGCAACGGGCCCACCGAGGCGCTCAACGGACGGCTCGAACACCTGCGCGGCTCCGCACTCGGGTTCCGCAACCTGACCAACTGCATCGCCCGAAGCCTGCTCGAGACCGGCGGCTTCAGACCCCAACTCCTACACCCCCGATGGGGATGAGCCGCTCAGCTCCGGCGCGGCCGCCCCGTGAAGTGCTTCACCCCGTAGACCAGGAGGAGCAGGATGCCGCTCAGCTGCAGGGCGAGCGAGAAGCCGGAGGCGAATTCACCGGCCGGCCACACCAGCCTCAGCACCAGCGCGACGAACATCGCTGTGACCCCGACGACGAACAGGACTCGATTCCGCATCCGTCGAGTCGACCATCCGCACGCGGGCCCTGGCCAACCGCCAGTGCTCAGCTCAGGCGCTCGGTCAGGTGGACGGTGACGACGTCGCCGAGGTCCTTGCCGATCGTCTTCCGCAGTTTCGCGCTGATCGACAGCATGTGACCGCCGGTGCCGGTCGGCAGCAGGCCCGCGGTCACCGGCTCGCCGTCGACGGTGGCGACCACCTTCTCCGACCTCCCTGTGCCGAGCAGCTCGACGGAGCCGGGCACCTCGACGCACGACCAGAGGTCGCCCTTCACGGCGACACCGATCGGGGCGGTGAAGGCGAGGTCCAGGGGGCCGGCGCTCATGCGCTCTCCTCCGCGGACGCCGCGCTCTCGCCGGAGGAGTCCTGCCCGCTGTACCGGTCGAGGATCTCGTCGTACATCGCGGCGTCGAGCAGACCATCGGACAGGGCCCGGCGGACCTCCTCGAACTCCCCCGGGTCGAGGGTCGTCCAGTCGAAGCCGTCGCTCGGCGATCCGGGCCGGTAGCGCCGGCGGCCGAGCTCGTCGACGGCCTGCTCCCGCGTCAGCTCCCCCGCGGCGAAGCGCTGCGCGATCCCGTACGGTGTCGCGGTGGAGAAGCCGGAGCGCACGTGCGGCAGCGCGGCGGCGGCCTCGATCCCGTCGGACACCTCGTCGATCGACATGCGGACCCCTCCCGTCCGAGGGTCCACCGACCCTCCCGTCGACCCTACGACGAGACGTCGCATCCCGGTCGGGCCGGGCGACGCGCACTGCCCTCGACAGGCGGCTACCGTTCCTCCATGACCGGACACGCCGCTACGTCCCGGCACGAGTTCCGCGTCGACTCGCGCACGCTCGTCGCCCACGACTTCCCCGGCACTCGAGCCCCCCGCGCTGCAGTCGTCTGGTGCGGAGGGACACCGCACACCGGCGCACTCCTCGCTCCCCACGTCGACGCCGCTGCGGCGCGCGGCATCCGGCTCGTCTCCGTCGCCCGTCCCGGCTTCGGCGGCTCGATGCGCGCTCCCGGACGGAGCATCGCGGACGCGGCCGCCGATGTGCTCCGCGTCGCCGACCTGCTCGGGATCGAGCGCTTCGTGGTGACGGGCTACTCCGGCGGCGGCCCGCACGCACTGGCCGTCGGGGCTCTCGGAGGTGATCGCGTCCGGGGCGTCGCGACGTTCGGCAGCCCGGCGCCCTTCAGTGACGACGGAGCATGGTTCGACGGCATGCAGGATCCGGGCGCTCTCCGCAGCGCGCGCAACGGCCGGGCTGCGCGCGAGGAGTGGGAGGAGACGGCCCGCTTCGATCCTGAGCAGTTCACCGGTGACGACTACTCGGCCCTCGACGGCCCGCTGACGGCGCTCGGCGCAGAGGCCGGCCGCGCCTCGGAGCTCGAACAGGGCGGGAGCGTCGACGACGACCTCGCCCTCGTCATGCCCTGGGGCGTCGACCTCTCGCGCCTCACCGCGCCGGTCCTCCTCCACCACGGCGCGGCCGACAGGGTGGTCCCGGTGGCCCACGCGGAGCGGATCCGCCGCCTCCACCCGGCTGCGGAGCTCACGATCCGGCCCGGTCGAGGCCACATCGGCGTCCTGCTCGACTGGCCGGACGTCCTCGACCGCCTCCTCGCGGACGGGTTCCTCGGGGACCGCCCCGGCAGCGGAGGCTGAGCGTCTCATCGCGGCCGGCAGCGGATCCGACGCGCAAGGTGGGCCTGGAAGGGCCACGCTTCGGGAGGGCTCCCTCCGCGAGGATCACGGCATGGCCCCCCACACGGATCCCCGCCGATGACTCTGCAGGACCTCGCCGACGAGCTCGCCCAGGCTCTCGACCGCCCGGTGACGATCGAGGACGCCTCGAGCCGGGTGCTGGCCGCGACGCGCGCGCGCGAGGAGGCGCCTCACGACGGCGTGTTCCCCGTCCAGGATCCGCGGGGCCGGCTCGCGACCCTCCTCCTCCCCCGGGAGCGGCCCGCGCCGCTCACTCCGGCCGAGTACTCGCTCATCGATGCGGCCGTCGGAGCGATCCGCCGCCTCCTCGGCCCCTCGACGCGGGCGGGCGGCAGCTCCCGGCGCGCAGACGTCCTCGCGGCGCTCCTGTCGGGCGACGGCGGCACCCGGCGCGCCTCCTTCGCCGAGGCGGTCGAGCGCCGCTGGCTGCGCCGGGACGCCCAGACCGTGGTCCGCGCGGTGCGGCTGACCGGCCCGACCGGCTCCCTGCAGCGGACGGCGCTGGCGCGGCGGATCGACGCGAGCGCCGCCTCCGGCCTGACGTTCCTCGGCGACCAGGAGGGCGTGCTGTTCTTCGTGAGCGTGGAGGCGCCCGAGGCCGCCGCGGAGGCGGACGACGTCCTGCGGGCGGAGGCGCGCGGCCGCGGCACGGCCGTCGACGCGATCGGCTCGGCGCACTTCGACGTCCGCGACGACGACCTCCTGCCGACCGCCGAGCGGGCCGCTCTCGCGGCGACCATCGTCGGCTCCCTGCCCGACGGCCGTAGCCGGGCCGACATCGCCGAGCTCGGGGCCTGGGTGCTCCTCGCCTCGATCGGGGCGGACAGCTCGCAGCTCGCCATGCTCTCGCCGGCCGCGGCGACGCTGCTCGAGCGGGGCGACGAGGTGCAGCGGCGGACGGTCGAGGCCTACCTCGACGTGCGCGGCAGCGTGCGGGAGGCGTGCGGGCTCCTCCACATCCACCGCACCACGCTCTACTACCGCCTCGACAACCTGCCCGAGGCGGTCCGGGAGGCGCTCGACGACGGCCTCGCCCGCAGCACGCTGCACCTCTGCCTCAAGCTGATGAAGTTCCGCGACGGGCTCGAGCGGCGGCGGGCCTCGTGACCGTGGCCGGGGACCTCCCGCAGGTCCGCCTCTACGGGCGGCGCGAGAGCCGCGACGCGTGGGAGATCCGCGACCTCCTCTCGCGCAGCGTCGTCTCGTTCTCGTGGACGCCGATCGACACGGACGAGCAGTGCCTCGCCGTCGCGGGGCATCCGCTCGCCACCGCGTCGCTCCCCCTCGTGGTGTTCCCGGACGGCAGCCGCGCCTCCGATCCGACGCTCGCCGAGGTCGCGGCCCGGCTCGGCTGGGTGGGCTCGCCGCGGCTCGCGGAGTACGACCTCTCCATCTACGGAGCCGGCCCGGCCGGGCTCTCGGCCGCCGTGTACGCCGCCTCGGAGGGGCTGAAGGTCGTGGTCCTCGAGCGCTCGGCCATCGGCGGGCAGGCCGGCTCGAGCAGCCTGATCGAGAACTACCTCGGCTTCCCGCACGGGATCGCGGGAGCCGATCTGGCCGAGCGCGCGCGGCAGCAGGCCGTCTCGTTCGGCGCCGAGCTGCTGCGGATGCGCGAGGGGATCCGCGGGCGCTTCGCCGACGACCGGATCCACGCGCTGCTCGCCGACGGGACGACCGTCGTCGCCCGCACCAACATCTGCGCCACGGGCATCCAGTGGCGCCGGCTCGGCCTCGAGCGCGAGGACGAGCTGCTCGGCGTCGGCCTCTACTACGGCGCCGGCACGAGCGAGGCGCCGCTCTGCGAGGGCGAGGACGTCGTGGTCGTCGGAGGCGGCAACTCGGCCGGGCAGGCCGTGATGAACCTCTCGGCGCACGCGCGGCACGTGACCATGCTGGTCCGCGGCCCGGATCTGGCCGACAGCCTCTCCTCCTACCTCGCGGAGCGCGTCGTCCGGCAGCCGAACGTGACGATCCTGCTCGACTCGCGCGTCACCCGCCTGCACGGCGCCGACGCCCTCGAGTCGATCGAGGTCGAGAACTCGGCGACCGGTGTGCACGGGGCGCTGGCCACCTCCCACCTCTTCGTCTGCATCGGGGGCGAGCCGGATACGACGTGGGCGGCGGAGACCGCGATCGTCCGCGACTCCGGCGGCTACCTCGTGACGGGACCGGATCTCGCCGGTGAGCACGCGGCTCGCGACTGGCCGCTCGAGCGGGCGCCGTTCTACCTCGAGACCAGCGTCCCCGGCTCCTTCGCCGCGGGCGACGTGCGCCGCAGCTCGGTCAAGCGCGTCGCCTCCGCCGTCGGCGAGGGCGCGATGGCCGTCACCTTCGCCCACCGCCACCTGCAGGAGACCTCGTGAGCCGCCGGCTGCCGATGGTGCGCCACGGCGTCGGCTTCTGGATCGTCGCCGCGACCTTCCTGCTCGTGATGGCGTACTCGACGGTGCCGACTCCGCTCTACCCGCTCTACCAGCAGCTCGACGGCTTCCCGCCGTTCGTGATCACCGTCGTCTTCGCCGCCTACGCGGTCGGAGTGATCGTGAGCCTGTACCTCGCCGGTCACGTCAGCGACTGGCTAGGCCGCCGCCGAGTGCTGCTGATCGCGGTGCTCGTCTCGGCGATCTCGGCCGTGCTCTTCTCGCTGACGACGGAGGTGCCGGGGCTGATCGTCGCCCGCTTCGTCAACGGCGTCAGCATCGGGATGCTCACCGCCACCGCGACCGCCCACCTCGGCGAGCTGCGCGCCCGCGCCCGGCCGGACGAGAACACGATCGTCGCCGCGTCGATCTCGGGCGCGGTGAACCTCGGCGGGCTCTCGCTGGGCCCGCTGCTCGGAGGGGTCTTCGCCGAGTTCCTGCCCGATCCGCTCCTCCTGCCGCACCAGGTGTTCCTGGTCGCGCTGCTCGTGGCGGGCCTCGCGCTGCTCCTCGTGCCCGAGACGGTCGACGTGCCGGAGACGGCGCCCGCCTACCGGCCGCAGCGGCTCTCGGTGCCGGCGGACGCGCGCAGGGCGTTCCTGCTCGCGGCGTTCGGAGCGTTCTCGGCCTTCTCCGTCCTCGGCCTCTTCACCTCGCTCGCACCGACGTTCCTGGTGCAGACCTTCCAGGTGCGCGACCACCTGCTGGCCGGCGCGACGTCCTTCGCCGTGTTCGCCTCCGCGGCCCTCGGCCAGCTGCTGCTCGTGAAGGTGGGGACGCGCCTGCAGCTCTCGATCGCGGTGGCGGGCTGCGCGGTCGGGCTGGCGGCGGTCGCGGCCGGAGCGATCGCTCCGCAGCTGGGAGTGTTCCTCGCCGGGGCCGTCGTCTCGGGCTTCGGGGTGGGGCTGCTCTTCAAGGGCTCGATCGGCACGGCGGTCGCCCTCGCGGATCCCGCCCGCCGGGGCGAGACCCTGGCGGTGGTGTTCCTGGTCGCGTACACGGGACTCGCGGTGCCCGCACTGGCGGCGGGAGCGGCGCTCAACCTCGTCGCCGCGACGACGGTGCTGACGGTGTTCGCGGCGCTCGTGCTGGCGGCGACCGCGACGGCCGGCGTGCTGCTGCGCGCCCGCAGCGCGGCGGCCGGGCGATGAGCGGCGGAGCGGGGCGGCGCTGCGGGGTGCGGGCCGGCGGCCGTCCGGGTGCCGGCCGCGTGCACCCCGGACGGCCGCCCGCCGCATCAGAAGTCCTCGCGCCGCTCCTGCTCGGCCTCCGCGGCCGGCTCGAGCGCGGCGAGATCCCCGAGCGCGAGGCGCAGCTGGCGCAGCAGCCACTCCTCGGTCAGCGCACCCGCGTCGAGCGCGTCCAGCCGGCGGAGGCGCTCGGCGGCCGACCCGGTGAGGTCGGCGGGCGTCCCCGCGCTCATGCGCCGTACCCCGCTCCGCGGAGCAGGCGGCGCAGGTCGACGAGCTGCTGCTCGTCCACGTCCTTGCGGTGCGGCCGGTGGAGGGTCTCGGTCGTCGAGCCGACCGTCACCGAGAAGGCGCCGTCGTGCTTCTCGTGGACGGTGCCGACGGCCTCGAGCAGCGTCAGCACGTCCGCCCAGAGGACGTTGTGGCTCGGCGAGTCCTCGAGCAGCCGCTCGAGGGTGTCTCGCTGGTTCGAGTGGAGGTGGCGGGTGTCGGTCATGAACGGCCCTTCGGTGTCTGCGCACGCGCCCCGGTGGCGGTGCTCGGCGTCGCGTCCGACGGTAGGCGCGCGGGTGGAGCCGGTGCGCGAGTCGGATGACTCGAAGAGCGGACGCCGCGGGGCGGCCCCGCGAGAGGTGCGGTCCCCGCGAGAGGTGCGGCCGTGAATCCGGAGCCGGGCGACCGCCTCGACGAGGAGGACTCTCCCCGAACGCCCGCGTTGCCCGAGGCCGCCGTCTCCGCCGCGTCGCTCCCGGACCGGCCGGCCGCGTTCCTCAACGCCCTGCTGACCGAGCACTTCGTGCTGGAGTCGGCGCGCGGGATCACCGTGACGGAGTCGAGCAGCCGCGCCTCGCTCTACCTGACGATGCTCTCCAGCTCGCTCGTGGCCTTCGGCTTCCTCGCCCCGACCCGGTACGCGATGGGGTTCCTCGCGGTGATCATCCCGGTCGTCGTGCTGCTGGGGGTGTTCACCTACGAGCGGCTGGTGCAGACCTCGATGGAGGACATCGCCGCGCTGACGGCCATCCAGCGCATCCGTCGCTACTACGGGACCCTGCTGCCGGGCGCGGGCGCCTACTTCGCGGTGCCGCGCGGCCGACACGCGCCGAACGAGCTGCTCGAGATCGGCCGGCGGCAGAGCTGGCGGGGCATCTTCTTCACGATGTCCTCGGCGATCGCGGTGGTCAACTCGATCGTGGCGGGCGCCGGAGTCGCGCTCGCGCTGACGCAGAGCGGCGCGGACGAGGTCCCCGCGATCGCGTGCGGGATGGCGGCCGCGGTCGTTCTCGCGGTGCTGCACGGGGTGTACCAGTTCCACCGCTACCGGCAGATGCGGCTGCGGATCGCCGAGGCGGAGGCGCTGGACGGGGTCGAGAGGGGGTGACGGGGCGGGGCTCGGCCGGCGGGGTCCGGAGCTGACGAACGCCGATCAGGCGCGGCGTCGGCCGCCGGCTGGTCAGCTGGCTCCGACCTGCTCCCGCGACTGCTCCCTTGACTGATCAAGAGTTGTCGCACTCGACGCCCAGTGCGACGACTCCTGGACTCTCGTGGCGATCGCTCCTCGGCGGGCCGCCGCGACCATCCAGAAGTCGCCGTCGTCGGTCGCGAGTACGGCGACTCCTGGCTACTCGCCGCCTGTGGACGAGCGTTGGGTGTCGGCGGCTCCGACGGCCGCGACTGCTCGAGACTTGTCGCAGTCGACGCCCAGTGCGACGACTTCTGGACTCTCGTGGCGATCGCTCCTGGGCGGGCCGCCGCGACCATCCAGAAGTCGCCGTGGTCGGTCGCGAGCACGGTGACTTCTGGCTGCACGCCGCCTGCGGACGTGCGCAGGTAGCCGGCGGCCGGCGGCCGGCGACTGTCCAGGAGTTGTCGCAGTCGATGCCGAGTGCGACAACTCCTGGACTCTCGCGAAAGTCCTGCGCTCTCGCGGAGGCGCGCGGCTCAGCCGCGCTCGGCGCGCTCGGCGAGGAGGTACTGCCAGTCGCGCGGCACGCGGTCCTTCGGCCCCGGGGTGGTCTGGCTCGCCGGGTGGCTCTGCGGGTCGGCCAGGGCGGGGCCGTCGGCGTAGTCGTCGGTCCGGTAGTCCCAGAACCAGTCCTCGCCGGGCTCGAAGCTGCGGATGACCGCGTGGCCGGTCGAGTGGTAGTGGGCCGTCGCGTGGCGGTTCAGCGAGTCGTCGCAGCAGCCGATGTGCCCGCAGAGCGCGCAGCGGCGCAGGTGCAGCCACCACGAGCCGGACTGCTCGCACTCGACGCAGCCGGGGCCGCTCGGCGGGACGGAGGGGTCGATCATCTGCTGCGACGTCATGCGCTCAGCATGCGCCTCCCGCGGCGGCAGGCACCAGGTCGGATGACTCGATCCTGCGGCTCCGTCACGCGCTCCGGGCGTCCTCGAGGCTGAGGAGCGCGTCGCGGAGCCCGGCCCGCGAGGTCACCCCGAGCTTGGGGAAGATCCGGTACAGGTGCCCGCTGACGGTGCGGGGCGAGACGAAGAGCTGCTGGGCGATCTGCTTGTTCGACAGGCCGGCAGCGGCCAGGGAGACCACGCGCCGCTCCTGCTCGCTGAGGTCGGCGGCGACCGGCGCCTCCCCCGCTCCGCCCGCCGCCCGCAGCTCGTGCTGGGCGCGGGCGAGCCAGAGCTCGGCCCCCACCGCGGCGAATCCCGCGGCGGCCTGGCGGAACCGGGTGCGCGCCTCCAGCGGGCGCATCCGGCGGCGCAGCCACTCGCCGTGGCAGAGCTGGACGCGCGCCCGCTCGAACGGCCACTCCTCGGAGGCCGGGTCGAGGGAGCGCTCGAAGAGGGCGCCCGCGCCGCCGGTCGGATCGAGGACCGCGGTCGCCGCGAGGGCGAGCATCCGCCCGCGGGGAGCGAGGGGCCGCGCGGCGAGTTCCGCCGCGGCCGCCGCCAGCTCGGCGCAGTGCTCGGGCAGGCGGAGGCGCGAGGCGGCCTCGGCTGCGTCGAGGAGCTCCAGCGGGTCGCCGCCGGCGCAGGAGGAGGAGCGGGCGTGCGCCTCCTCGAAACGGCCGCCGCCGAGGTCGAGCGAGCACAGGGCGTGATCGGCGGCGCGCGCGACCGACGCCGCTCCGTGCCGCAGCGCCCAGGCCGTCGCGCGCTCGGCGCACTCGAGGGTGCGTGCACGGTCGCCCTGCACGGCGTGGACCCGGGCGCGAGTCGCGTCGATCAGCGCGCGCACGGCGGTCAGGTCGTCGGCGCGGGCGGCCGCGCGGTCGAGGTCGGCCGAGGCGTCGTCGAGGCGACCGCCGTCGAGGGCGGTGATGCCGCGGCGGAGGAGGGCGAGGGCGCCGGGCAGGCCGTCCGCCTCCTCCCCGCCGTCGAGGAGCCCGGCGAGGCGGTCGCGGCGCTCGTCCGAGACCTCGAGCAGCGACCAGGCGAGGTGCAGCGCGACCGTCTTCCACGGGTCGCCCGTGACCGCGGAGTCCTCGGCGAGCAGCAGGCGGCGCTCCCACTCCTCGTCCGGGACCGGCCGCACGCAGGCCTCCACGAGGCGCAGGACGGGATCGAGGGGGTGCTCCTCGCCGACGGCGAGCGCCTCCTGCCACCACGCGGGATCGCCGCGGAGCATGCAGGCGAGGTGGAGGACGGTCGCCAGCAGGTCGACGGCGTCGTCGTGAGGGGCTGCGTGGTCGGCGGGGATGCTGCCGGCGTCGTCGCGGGAGGCGCCGATCTCGGCGGGAGCGACACCGCCGACAGGAGAGTCGCCGCCGGCGAGCGAGGCACCACCGACTCCCGCGCCCCCACGCCCCGCCCGAGCGCCGAGCCCCCGGAGGGCCGCGCGGCGGACCCCGCCCACGTCCCCCGTGCGGAGCAGCGCATCGGCCAGCCGCGCCGCCTCGACGCCGGTCCCGGGAACCCCGCCGTCCTCCCGCGAGCGCTCGACCACCCGCTCGAGGGCCGCCGCGTCGCCGGTGAAGGCCGCGACGGCAGCCGCGCGCGCCTCGAGCTCCTCCCGCAGAGCAGCACAGCGCGCGCTCGAGCGCGCCTCGGTGAAAAGGAGCAGCGCCTCCTGCGGCCGACCCGCGCGGAGTCGCTCCTCCGCCGCGTCCCTCAGCAGCCGCGCCCGCTCCTCCGGCCCGGCCGCGTCGTCCGCCGCGAGCAGCAGGCGGAGGTGCGGGGCCGACTCCGGGCGCTCGGCGAGCCGCCTCCGTGCCGCCCGCAGCGCTCGGGGCATCGCCGTCGAGAGCACCACCGCTCGGACCACCGGGTCGCGGAACGCACGGCCGCCCGCCGTCAGGATCCCCGCCTGCACCAGGGCGCGGTCCCCGTCTCCGGGGGCCGACCCGATGCTCTCCGGGAACTCGGCGCCCGCCACCGCGGCGACCAGGAGCGCCTCCCGGCACTCCTCCGACAGCGGAGCCAGCAGGTCGAACACCCTGGTCTCGGCCTGCTCGAGCCGCGGGTAGACCGGGAAGGGCGAGGGAGCGTCCTCGTCGGCCCAGGCCCGCCCGAGGACGTCGAGGAGCAGCGGATTCCCCTCCGCGACCCGCAGCAGGCGCGCCTCGACGGCGAGCGACCGCCGGCCGCCGTGGGCGTGCAGGAAGCCGCAGGCCGCCGCCGCGTCGAGGGGCTCCGTGCGACGGTGCCGGAGGCCCTCCCAGCCGGCGAGGACGCGACGGTCGCCGGTGGCGAGGAGGCAGGCGGCACCGACCTCGTCCACCAGCCGGGTCACCAGGGCCTGGAGGGTCTCGCGGGCGGCGACGTCGAACCGCTCCCAGTCGTCGACGACGATCAGGAAGCCGGGGTCGCAGGGCGAGGCGGAGGAGTCGCGCACCCGCTGCAGACGGCCGATCAGCGTGGCGAACAGTGCGAGCGAGGACGCGCCGATCACGGCGTCGCCCCGGTCCGGCCGCACCTCCACGACCTCGCAGCCGGCGGCGCGAGCGGTGGCCGCGGCGGAGCGCAGCATGTGCGTCCGGCCCGAGCCGATCCCGCCCTCGACCACCAGGAGCCGCTCCCGCGCGGGCGACGCCGAGCTCAGCATCCGGACCACCACGTCCTCGGGGGCGCTCGGGTGCGCGGGCGGCGAGGAGAGTGCACTGATCGTCATCGCGACTCCTGAGGGACGGGTTCCGAGGACCCCATGCTGACCGCCGGGCGCGGCCGCGCTCTCCTCCCTCTGTCGGAACCCTCCGGAGCGCACCCTCTGTCGAACCGTCCCGAGCGCCCGTCTCCCGATCGGCGCCGGGCCGGGGGGCACAGGAGGGCAGTGGGCCCCGCGAGCGCCCGACGGTACTCTGTGTCCCACCGGACGACCGGTACGGCCCCACCCCCGCACGACCGCCGCTCGACGCGGCGGGTGATCCGATGGAGTCGCACGATGAGCTCTCGCAGCCCCCTCGCGGAGTTCCTCCGCGCTCGCCGGGCGGCGCTGCGGCCGGAGCAGGTCGGCGTGCCGACCGCGGGCACCCGGCGGCGGGTGCCGGGCCTGCGCCGCGAGGAGGTCGCCGACCGCGCCCGGATCAGCCGCGACTACTACCTCCGCGTCGAGCAGGGGCACGCGGTCGCCCCGTCCGACCAGGTGCTGAACGCCCTCGCCGAGGCGCTCGCCTTCGACGAGTTCGAGCGCGCCTACCTCTTCCGGCTGGCCCGGCTGCGCCCCGGGCCGCGCGATCCCGACTCTCCTCCGCCGGGCCAGGGCGTGGAGTCGCTGCTCGCCCACTGGCCGAGGACCCCGGCGTACGCGTTCGACCGCAACCTCGACGTCCTCGGCGCGAACGACCTGATGAGCCGTCTCGCCCCCGACAAGGGCGTGCCCGGCGCCAACATGCTGCTCTCCACCTCCCGCGGCTACGCGCGCGCCGTGGCGAACGGCGACCCGCCGGACCAGCTGCGGGCGTGGGGCCAGGTCTTCCGCGAGCTGATCGCCGCGCTGCGGTTCTACAGCGACCCCGACGATCCGCGGCTGCACGAGATCGTCGGCGAGTGCTCGGTCGAGAATCCGCTGTTCCGGTCGATCTGGGCCGAGTACCAGGTCCGCCCCTTCACCCACCGGTGGATCCGCGTCCACGTCGAGCCGTTCGGCTGGCTCGACCTCGAGATGCAGACCCTGGAGCTCGCCGGCGCTCCGGGCCGGTACGTCGTGACCTACCTCGCGGCAGCGGGGACTCCGGCGGCCGCGGCCGTCGACGTCCTCGCCTCGCTGCGGCACGCTCCGGAGGCGGGCACCGCGCTGGCCGCCCCGGCCGGCGCCTGACTCGTGGCGGCGAGCCGCGCGAGCGCCTCGCGGCCCGCCGCGTCACCCGCCTCGAACAGGAGCAGGAGGCGCGCGCCGTCCCGGACCAGCCGGTAGTCCATCGGAACGGAGCCGACCGCGGTGTCGAGGAACACGACCGACCCGCGTGCGTCGGCCTCCGCCCCGGCCGCCCACGAGTCCGCGAACCGGGGGCTCCTCGCCGAGAGCTCCCCGACGACCGTCAGGAACTCCCGGTCCCCCCGGTGCCGCTCGAGCGAGTCGCGGAGCATCGCCGCGACCTGGTCGGCGGCGGACCCCCAGCAGGGCAGGTCCTCGACCTCGGACGAGTCCAGGAAGGTGAAGCGGGCGATGCTCGCTCCTGGGGCGAAGGCGGGCGAGAGCGCCCGCGCGAGCGGAGTCGCGGCCAGCACCCGCAGGTGCCGGTCCAGCAGCACCGCCGCCCTCCCCGCCCACGGCAGGAGCGCCGCCTCGTGATCCTCCGCCATGTCCCCGTCCCCTCCGCGCGTCCCTCCCTCAGCGCAGCGGAGTGATCCCCTGCGTCCCGGGCGGGAAGGTCGCCAGCACCTCCTCCGGGATGTTCAGGTGCTGCGCGACCAGCGACGGCGGCAGGTGGCTCAGCCACTGGGCGAGCGACACCTCCTCGTAGCGGGAGCTCTTGAAGGTCTCGATGTAGACCAGCGTGTCGTCGCCGGTGTTCTCCACGTAGTGGCCGAAGTTGCGGCGCACGACGCCCACGTCTCCGGCGTGGAAGTCGGTCGTGTTGGCGTGCGGGCCGGTGTTGAAGACGGTCATCCGAGCGGATCCGCGGAGGTAGTACTGCCACTCGTCGGCGTTGGGGTGCCAGTGCAGCTCGCGCATCGAGCCGGGCTCGACGGTCGTCAGCGCGGCCGAGACCGTGCGCGAGGCCGGGAAGTTCGTGCTGTCGGCGATCTGGATCCGGCCGCCGCTGTTCTGGTGAACGGGCTCCGAGCGGGAGAGCCGGAAGATCACCGCCTCGTCGCCGTCCTGCACCCCGGCCGCGGCCCGGTCGGCCTGGAGGTCGCCGGGCACGTCGCCCGGGAAGATCCAGAGGTCGTGCAGCGGGATGTCGCGGAAGACCTCCTGCGCGACGCCGAAGTTCTTCGCCAGCACGTCTGGCGGGGTGTGCGCGAACCAGTCGGTGAGCAGGAGCGTGTTGCTCTCGGACTGCTCACCGTCGTCGAACGCGAGCACGAACTCCGCCCCGTCCGGGCCGAGGCCCTGCAGGGAGTGCGGCAGGCCGGGCGGGAAGTACCAGAGGTCCCCCTCCTGCACGTCGTCGACGCTGGGCCGGCCGGTGCGGCTGAGCGTGGTGATGCGGCAGTTCCCCTTGGTCATCAGCGCCCACTCGGCGCTCTGGTGCCAGTGCAGCTCGCGGATCCCGCCGGCCTCGAGATACATGTTCACGCCGGCGATCTCGTTCGAGATCGCGAAGTCGGCCTGCGTGAGCTCGCGCGCCCAGCCTCCCCGCTGCACCCGCCGCGGCGAGATGTTGAAGGAGGACCAGAAGAACGGCTGCGTGCTGATGTCCGTCGCGGGCGCGGCGATCTGGTTCGGGAACAGTCCCTCCAGGACGCGGTTCTGCGGGCCGGTCATCGTGTTCGCCGAGGGATCGCCCTCGGTGTTCACGATCCCCTCCTGGGGGAGGTCCGGGTCTCCGAAACCGGGGGTCTCGTGGTGCGGAGCGGTGCTGTCGTCGGGTTCCACGGCGTTCTCCCTGCTGATCGTCCTGCGCGCCTGCGCTGCTCCGATCCCACCGCTCCGGCCCGGGCCGCACCACGGTCATCCGACTCGATCCGCGCCCCGACGACCGGCCCGGGTCAGCCGCCCAGGCCCTCGAGCACGTCCCGCGAGGGCACGAAGTAGACCCCGCCGGTCGTCGCGGTCGAGAAGTCGAGGAGGCGGTCGTGCCGGCCCGCGGGCACGCCGACGAACATCCGCGTCAGCATCGTCTCGATCACCGACAGGTCGGCGGCCAGGCCGAGGAAGTACGTGCCGAACTCGCCCCTGCCGGGCCGGCCGAAGGGCATGTTGTCGCGGAGGATGTCGTGCTCGGTCCCGCCGGCGTCGACCACGGTCGCGAGCCCCTTGTGCGAGAGCTGCGCCGGATCGTCCTCGCGCTCGACGTTGTCGGCCTTGCTCCGGCCGATGACCCGCTCCTGCTGCTCGGTGGTGAGCGCGTGCCAGGCCGTCAGGTCGTGCAGGTACTTCTGCACGACCAGGTAGCTGCCGCCCGCGAACGCCGCGTCCTCCGCGCCGATCAGCGCGACGCGGGGCAGCGCCTCCCCGGTCGGGTTCTCGGTGCCGTCGACGAAGCCCAGCAGGTCGCGGTTGTCGAAGTAGCGGAAGCCGACCACCTCGTCGCGGACGACGACGTCCTCGCCGAGCGCGTCGAGCAGGAGGCGCTCGAACTCGAAGCAGGCGTCGTCGCGCTCCGCCCGGATGTGGAACAGGAGGTCGGTCTGCGTCGAGACGGCCGTGTGCGCCGCGCCGACCACCTCCCTGAACGGGTGCAGCTGCGCGGGGCGCCCCTCCCCACCGAAGCGGTCCCACGCGTCGCTCCCGATCCCGACCAGGCAGGAGAGGCGCAGGCCCAGGTCGCGGAAGCCGACCGCGCGGAGGATCCCGCCCACGTCGGCGACGACGTCCCGCACGCGGTCCGCGGCGTCCTGCCCGCCGACGATGTCGAGCGAGAGGAAGACGGCGGACCGGCTGAGCGGAGCGACGACCGCCTGCGGCTCGATCGGGACGCGGTCCTCGACGGTCACCGGAGCACCGCCGGCCGGGCCGTCGTCGTCCTGCGCGTCGGCAGGGCCGTCGTCGTGGGCGTCGTCGTGGGCATCGCGACCTCCGATCCGCGCGCCGCGGAAGGGCGCGTCCGCCGCGATCCTGTCAGCGTCCGCGGTGCCGGTCACGAGTCATCCGACCCCACTCGGCGAGCGCGGCCGGCGGCCCCGGCACCGCCCGGGCGACCAGGTCTGGACGATCGTCGGAACATCTGCTCGCGCCCTTCAGGGAGCGCTCCCACGCCCCTATCGTGGAGCCGCTCCCCACCCTCATCCGGGGAGGCACCACCTTGGACACGACCCGGGCCGGGCTCGGGATCGACACGAGCACGGAGGTTCGAAGATGCCGTTTGTGACCACGGACGACGACGTCGAGATCTACTACAAGGACTGGGGCAGCACCGACGCGCAGCCCATCGTCTTCCACCACGGCTGGCCGCTGTCGTCCGACGACTGGGACGCGCAGATGCTGTTCTTCCACGCGCACGGCTACCGCGTCATCGCGACCGACCGCCGCGGGCACGGACGCTCGACCCAGGTCGGCACCGGACACGACATGGACCACTACGCCAGCGACGTGAACGCGGTCGTCGAGCACCTCGACCTGCGGAACGCGATCCACATCGGCCACTCCACCGGAGGCGGCCAGGTCGCGCGCTACGTCGCGAAGTACGGCGAGCCCCAGGGCCGCGTGGCCAAGGCCGTCCTCGTCTCGTCGGTCCCGCCGCTGATGGTGCAGACCGAGGCGAACCCCGAGGGCACGCCGATCTCGGTGTTCGACGGCTTCCGCGACGCTCTCGCGGCGAACCGCGCCGAGTTCTACCAGGCCGTGGCCTCCGGGCCCTTCTACGGCTTCAACCGCGAGGGCGTCGAGCTCTCGCAGCCCGTGGTCGACAACTGGTGGCGTCAGGGCATGACCGGATCCGCGCTCGCGCACTACGAGGGCATCAAGGCCTTCTCGGAGACGGACCAGACCGAGGACCTGAAGGCGATCACCGTCCCCGTCCTCGTCACCCAGGGCGACGACGACCAGGTCGTCCCCTACAAGGACGCCGCGCTCAAGCAGCACGAGCTGCTGCAGAACTCGACGCTCAAGATCTACGAGGGCTACCCGCACGGCATGCTGACCGTCCACGCCGACGTCATCAACCCCGACCTGCTGGCCTTCATCCAGGAGTAGCGCGGCACGCTCGCAGGCGCGTCCCGGCCGTTCCGGGGCGCGCCTGCGCGTCTGCGCTCGAACGGGGGCCGGGTGCCCCTGCGAGCGGAGTCCGGCCTCAGGCGTCGGCGCCCGCGTCCCTGCCGAGCACCGCGGCGAGCTCGCCCCGCCCGCCGATCCCGAGCTTGCGGTACGCCGCGTACAGGTGCGCGCCGACCGTGCGCGGCGAGAGGAACAGGTTCTGCGCGATCGCGCGGTTCGACAGCCCCGTGCTCGCGAGAGCGCAGATGCGCAGCTCCTGCGGGGTCAGCGTGGCCGCGGCCGGTGACGGCGCGTCGGCGATCCTCCCGCCGGCGGCCCGGAGCGCGTCACGGGCCCGATCGGCCCAGGCACGGATCGGCAGCTCCTCGAGCATCACCAGCGACTCGCGGAGGAGGGGGCGCGCCTCCGCCGCCCGACCGGCCCTGTGCAGCCCGTCGCCCACGAGCAGCAGCGCCCGCGCCCGCACGTACGGGAGCGGCGGCGGAGTCCGGCGCAGCAGCCCGGCCGCGGCGTCCGGCGCTCCATCGGCGAGCGCCACCGCGACCTGCGCGTAGCGCACCGCCGCCTCGATCATCGGCTGGTGCCAGCGCTCGAAGAGCGATTCCAGCCTCGCGGCGTGCAGGCGCACGACTCCGACGTCCCCGGTCGCGAGAGCCGCGTCGACGAGATCGGGCGTGGTCAGGATCGCGAAGCCGGGGTTCAGGGAGTCGTCGTCCGTGTCGAGGAGGGGCAGGAGCTCCGGCACGGCGTCGCCCGGTCGAGACTCGAGGACCGCCACCGCCGCTCTCGATCCACGGAGAGTCGCCCGCATCACGCTCGAGCAGAGGACGGCCGCGCCGATCGCGCTCCCCGCGCTGATCGCCTCGGGATCGGGCGCGACGCCCTCCATCGCGTCGAACCAGGCCAGGCAGGCCCGGGACGCGGTCTCGAAGCCGACGTCCCCCAGGTCGCTCCCGAGGACGAGCGCCTCCTCGGCGAAGGAGCGGGCGCGCGAGATGCGGCCGGCGAGCGACGTGGTCATCGAGGCGGCGAGGAGCGCCTGCGGGAGGATCCGGATGTCGCCGCGCGCGCGCAGCCCGGTGATCGCCTCCTCCAGGAGCTCCCGGGCGACCTCGACCTCGCCCGCCGTGTTCAGCGCGTAGCCGAGCCACCACGCCTCCTCCGGACCGCTCGCCCCGCCGGCCGCCGCGAGCGCCCGGCGGACGACCTCGTCGCCGCGGGCGATCGGCTCGGTGACCGCCGCGAGCAGGACGGCGCGCGGGTCGGAGTCGTCGAGGGCGAGCGCGCGCACCGCCTGGATCATCGGCTCCCCCGGCGACGCCTCGCGGTTGTGGTCCCAGGCGATGGCGGCGAGGTGCAGGAGCGCGGCGGTCGCGGCGTCGACGGCTCCGTGGCTCTGCAGCGCCGTCACTGCGGCGAGCGCGGGCGAGAGGTCTCCCCGCGAGAGGGCCGTGCGCCCGGTCGGCAGCGTCTCGCGCGTCCAGGCGGCGCGAGCGGTGAGCACCGGATCGACGGTCTCGCCCGCCGCGCGGTGCACGAGCAGCGCCGCCTCCGCGGTCCGGCCGGCGAGCCCGGAGTACTCGGCCGCGTCGATCAGGCGCGAGACGCGCAGCGGCCCCGCGGGGGTCAGCTCCGCCGCCCGCTCCATCGCCTGAGCCGCCAGGACGACGTCGCCCGTCGCGAGGCCTGACGCCGCGAGACCGGCGAGCTCCTCGCCGACCGGCCCGTCCGAGCCGGTCGCGAGCTCCGACCGCCACCAGAGCGTCCGGCTCGGGTCGTCGCGGTGCTCCTGGACGAGCGTGCGGAGCACGGCCGCGCGCTCGGAGGGGCGGCTCACGCTCGTCACCGCGGACTGCACGAGAGGGTGCCGGAAGCGGAGTCCGCTCCCCGGCGTCCAGCTGAGCAGCGACGCGGCGACGGCCCGGTCGATCCAGGAGGGGTCGGGGTGGCGGCCGATCGCCAGGTTCGCCAGCCGGCTCGCCTCCTCCGCCGTCGCGACGTCGCCCAGCGCCACGGCCAGCACGGCGAGCCGCGAGGGCTGGTCGAGCTCCGCGAAGCGCTCGGCGAAGGCCGACTCGAGGCGTCCGGTCACCGCGCGGTCCTCCGCCTCGTCGGCCGACGGGTCGCGCCCGGTCAGCTCCACCAGGGCGAGCGGATTCCCGCGGGCGAGGTCGAGCAGAGCGCGCCGGGCGGCGCCGCGAGGAGGATGCGGGAGCGTGTCGAGGAGAGCGGCCGAGTCGGCGGCCGACAGCGGCCCGAGGTGGAGGTGCTCGAGGCCGGAGTCCTCCTCGGGCCGGTCCCTCGTGGTCATCACGACGACGACGCGGTCCTCGCCGATGCGGCGGGCGAGCATCCGCAGCGCCCACGCCGACTCCGGGTCGATCCGGTGCAGGTCCTCCACGACGACCAGCAGGGGCCGATCGGCGGCGGCGTCGCTCAGGAGGGTCAGGGCCGAGAGGCCGGCCAGGAGCGGCGTCGGCTGCACTCCGTCCGCCAAGTGGAAGGCCACGCGGAGCGCGTCCTGCTGCGGCAGGGGCAGGCCGTCGAGGCCCGGGCGGAGCGGGTGCAGGAGGAGCTGCAGCGCCGCGTACTGGTCGCCCGACTCCGCTGCGGAGCCCGCGGTCCGCAGCACCCGCACATCGCGTGCGCGGGCGTAGGCGACGACCTCCTCGACCAGGGTGGTCTTGCCGACCCCGGCGTCCCCGTCGATGACGAGCGCCGACCCCTGGGCGGCGATGCCGTCGACCATCAGACGGAGCCGCGCGAGCTCCGATCCCCGACCGACGACGAGCGCGTCCCGCTTCACGCGTCGAGTATCGCACCCTCGCGCAGACACTCCTCGACCCGGTGGCGGGCCCGGATGAAATCGATCGCGGCGGCCGCGGCGCTGCCGGGGGCGCCGAAGAAGGAGGTCAGGAAGTGGTCGCCTCCGTGCACCTCCAGGGTCTGCCAGCGGAAGGCGATGAAGCCGAAGGGGTCGACGCGCACCGGCGACGAGCCCTCGCGGAGCGGATACGCCTCCTGGCTCGCCCAGACGCGGCGGAACACCCGCGAGCGGCCTCCGAGCGAGGCGACCAGGACCCGCAGACGCGGGTCCGCCGGGTCGGAGTGGAAGCGGAGGGCGGCCGTCATCACGGCGATCGTGCGGTCCCAGTCCTCGTGCCGCTCGGCGTCGGTCTCGAGCGCCGCGGCGTCGACGACGGCCTCGATCATGTTGGTCCCCTGCTCGCAGGCCAGGGGGAGGAACAGGCGGCCGAGCTCGTTCACGGCGACGAGGTCCAGGTAGCGGTCGACCACGTAGGCGGGCGTCGTGGTCCAGGACGAGACCATGCTCGTCAGGCTGCCGACCTGCGCCGGGGTCGGCCCGGCCTGCGCCCAGCCCGGTGAGCGGCGCGGCGCGGCGTGCCCGCCGAGCCGGAAGAGGTAGTCCCGCCCGTCCGCGTCGAGACGGAACGCGCGGGCCAGAGCGTCCAGGACCTGCGCCGAGGGGCGGCGGTCCTTGCCCTGCTCGAGCCGCAGGTAGTAGTCCGGGCTGATCCCCGCGAGCACGGCGACCTCCTGGCGGCGCAGCCCGCTGACGCGGCGCCTGCCGTCGGCGCCCAGGCCGACCTCGTCGGGGCGCAGCCGGTCGCGGTGCCCCCGGAGGTAGGCGCCGAGCCGCGCGGTGTCCGTGTCCACGATCCCGCCCTTCTCTCCCTTCGAGGCTAGGGAGGAGGCGGGCCCGACTCCACGCGACGACGACCTAGATCCGCGGCGGGAGTACCTAGATCGGCGGGGCGTGCTTCCGGGTGGGGGCGGTGCGCGGCGGGGTGCGGAGGAGCGCACCGGCACTCGGCGCACCCCTCCGCGGTCAGGCGACTCCGCGGTCAGCTCAGCTCCGCCGCGGCGTCGGCGATGATCCGCGCGACCTCCTCCGGGTGCGAGCGCATCACCAGGTGCGGCGCGTCGAGCTCGACGACCGAGCGCACGCCCGCCCGCCGGTAGCCGAACCGCTCGACGTCCGGATTGATCGTCCGGTCCGCGGCGGCGACGACGCCCCAGCTCGGCCGGGTCCGCCAGGCGGCGACGGGAGCGGCCTCACCGAAGGCCAGAGCGGCGAGCGGGCGCTGGCCGACCGCGAGCACGGCCGCCTCGGCCGGATCGATCCCGGCCGCGAACACCTCCGGGAACGCCGACACCGCGACCGACACGTCCGTGCCCGGCTCCGCTCCGTCGATCGGGAACGGGGTGTAGACGAGGTTCGCCGGCAGGTCGGAGTCGGGGAAGGCTCCCTGCAGCTGCCCGAGGCTCTCCCCCTCTTCGAGCGCGTAGGCCGCGAGGTAGACGAGGCCGACCACGTTCTCGGCGGCGCCCGCCACCGTGATCACGGCGCCGCCGTAGGAGTGGCCCGCCAGCAGGACCGGCCCGTCGAGCTGCTCCACGAAGGAGCGGAGGTACTCCGCGTCGCCCAGCAGGCTGCGGTTCGGCACGGCCGGGACGCGCACGGCGTGGCCGGCGTCGAGCAGGATCCGCGTGACCGGGGCGAAGCTCGCGGCGTCGGCGAACGCTCCGTGGACGAGGACGATGGTGGGTGCGGGCATGGGGTGTCCTTCCGGTCGGGCTGCGGTCCGGCAGCCGGCTGCGCAGCCGATCCGGACCCGGGCCGAACCTAGGACGGCGGACGGCGCGCGTCGTGACCCCGCGACTCCCCTGCCGACCGGGCGGCCGCCTGTCGCCCGCCCGAGGACACGCTCCAGCGCTCGTCCCGCCCGCTCACGGCGGGCCCGGCCCGCTGCAGCGTCCGCGTCCTGGTCCCGGCGGGGTCACCCTTCGACGGCTGGACCGCCCGGGATCGCGGCGCGGTCGGCCAGCGGCCTCTCCGGCCGGATCGCCGGCGACAGCGGCGGATCGGCTCGCGGACTCCTGCGGCTCGAGATCCGGGCCGCGGCGCGTCAGCTCGCGAACTCCTCCGGCCAGCCCAGCGCGGCCAGCGACCGGCGCACGCGCTCGATGTCCTCCTCCGAGGGCAGCTCCGAGGTCACTCCGGCGATCGCGGTGCCGACGTCCGCGCGGGAGGCGGGCGCGTCGGCGGCGAGACCGGCGGCCACCTCGGCCACCTCCTCGTCGCTCAGACGGCGGCGGAGGAGCGCCAGCAGCGGCACGAAGTCCTGCTCGGGCAGCCCGGCCGGATAGCCGGCGCGCAGCCAGCGGACGATGCGCGCGACCAGGCCCTCGCGGGTGTCCGGCTCGGCCAGCGACTCCGGGCCCGCCAGCGGCCAGCCCGCGCTCGCGAGCCGCGAGGAGACGCGGGCGACGTCCTCGGGCATCGCCGGTCCGAGCAGCAGCTGCTCGATCCGCTCGCGCACGACGGCTCGCGAGACGACCGTCTCGGCCCGCTCCGACTCCGACAGGAGCCGCGCGACGACCTGCTCGACCTCGTCCGTCGTGAGGCTGCGGCGCAGCAGGCCCAGCAGCGGCAGGTAGTCCTGCTCCGGCACGCCGGACGGGTAGCCCGCGCGCAGCCAGCCGACCACGCGGGCGACGATCCCCTCCCGCGCCGCGATCGGATCGGTCGAGGCCATGCTCAGCCCTTGGGCACGAAGGTCGGGATGACGTGCTCGAAGCTCACCGACTGGCCGAGGCCCGTCGCGATGATGACGCTCAGGCCGATCACCACGGAGCCGACGACGAGGGCGAAGCAGAGCACGCCGATCCCGCGCAGCACCGGGGCGGGCAGACCGGTCCGGACCGCGGGGGCGTCCGACCCGCCCGAGGCGGGAGCACCGGCGGCGACGGCGAAGGAGCGGACGCCGACGGCGAAGAGCACGGGCAGGCCCGCTCCGAGGAGCACGGCGACGAGGGCCACCTGGCCGGCGGCGGAGAGGAAGAGGGAGAGCACGGTGCGGATCCTTTCGCTCAGACGCCGGCGGTCTCGGGCGCGGGGCGTGCCGCCGCGTCCTGCCACTCGTCGTTGACGTTGTGTGCGCCGATGCTGTCGCGGCGCGAGCGGATGTAGATGAGGGAGGCGACGGCGACGAGGATCGCGGCCATCAGGAGGCCGCCGGCCGCGCCTCCGACGAGGTGGCCGATCCACCACATCACGGCGCCGACGAGGGCGGCGGCCGGGAGCGTGATGACCCAGGCGATCACCATGCGCAGCGCCACGCGCCAGCGCACCTGCGCTCCGGGGCGGCCGACTCCGGAGCCGAGGATCGAGCCGGTCGCGACGTGGGTGGTCGAGAGGGCGAAGCCGAGGTGGCTGGAGGCGAGGATGACCGCGGCGGAGGCGCTCTCGGCGGCCATGCCCTGCGGGGTGTCGATCTCGACGAGGCCCTTGCCGACGGTGCGGATGATCCGCCAGCCGCCGATGTAGGTGCCGAGCGAGATGGCCAGCGCGCAGCTGAGCTTGACCCAGAAGGGGACCGACTCGGTGTCGCTCCAGCCGCCGGCCGCGATCAGCGCGAGCGTGATCACTCCCATGGTCTTCTGCGCGTCGTTGGTGCCGTGCGCGAGCGAGACGAGGGAGGCGCTGCCGATCTGGCCGAAGCGGAAGCCGCGGTGGAGGCTCTTCTCGGCGAGGTTGCCGATCACGCGGAAGACGAGCCAGGTGCCGATCGCCGCGACCGCTCCGGCGAGCACGGGCGACATCAGCGCCGGGAGGATCACCTTGCCGACGACGCCGTCGAGCTTCGTGCCGTCGCCGG
Organism: Rathayibacter sp. AY1C2; assembly: GCF_002931195.1. Classification (NCBI taxonomy): domain Bacteria; kingdom Bacillati; phylum Actinomycetota; class Actinomycetes; order Micrococcales; family Microbacteriaceae; genus Rathayibacter; species Rathayibacter sp. AY1C2. The sequence goes on from NZ_PSWG01000018.1 coordinate 63,380, forward strand.
CCCAGTTCACGCCGTTGAGGCCGAGGCCCGCGAGAGCGGAGCCGATCAGGCCGCCGAAGAGGGCGTGCGACGAGCTCGAGGGAAGGCCGAGCAGCCAGGTCAGCAGGTTCCAGACGATGCCGCCGATGAGGCCGGCCAGCACGATCAGCAGCAGAGCGGAACCGCCGTCCTCGAGCAGCGCCGGATCGGGTGCGCCCGAGGAGTCCTGGATCTTCACGACCGCGTTGGTGACGGTCAGCGCCACCTCGATGCTGAGGAACGCACCGACGAGGTTCAGCGACGCCGAGAGGGCGACGGCGGTGCGGGGCTTCAGGGCACCGGTCGCGATGGACGTGGCCATCGCGTTCGCCGTGTCATGGAAGCCGTTGGTGAAGTCGAAGGCGAGGGCCGTGACGACGACGAGCGCGAGCAGGATGAAGGGATCCACGCAGACATGATGCTCCCGCGGCGGGAGGCGTTCCGGCGTGGTCGCGAGGCTTCACCTGCTGTTCACCTCGCGGGGCACGCCCGCCCGAGTACCCTGTGCGGATTCTCAGGCGGGCGGCGCTTCTGAGGGTGCGATCCACCCGAGCCCGCACCGGCGTGCAGCGCTCAGACGGGCGCGGTCAGGAGCCCGAGCGCGGCATCGGCGGGGTGAGGTCCGGGGTGTGCGCGGGGTCGGAGTCGGGGGCCGGCTCCTGCTGGGCGGCGGACCCGGCCGCGGCACCGGTGTCCTCGGCGGACTCCTGATCCTCGGCGGGCTCCTGCGAGCCGGGAAGCGGCGGGGTGAGGTCGAGGGCGCCGACCGCCGGCTCGGCGGCGTGCTTCGGCGTGGTCGGGCGGTTCCCGGCCGCGGCCGCCTTCTTCGCCGCCTTCTCCTGGGTCCGCTTGAGCTTCTCGGTCTGCTCGGCCAGCTTGCGGGCCTTCTTGCGCAGCTTCTTGCTGGAGTCGCGGACCGCCTCGTGCGCCGCGCGCACCGACTTCTCGGCCTTCTTCAGCGCCTTCTTCGCGCGCTTCTGCGCCGCCTTGTCGCGTGCGTCCTTGTCCTTGCCGGTCCCGGCCATGTCCGCTCCTCCGCTCGTCGACCGCTCCGGCCGACTCCCCCACGCTACCGAGCGGCACCCGCCCCGCGAACCCGCTGGCGAGCGCGCCCGGGCCGCGCTAGGCGCGCGGGCGGCGGCCGTTCTGCGCCCGTGCCGTCCCGCCTCCCCTTCCCCCTGGTCGCCGCCTCTCCTCCTTTCTCCTCGGCTCCCGCTTCAGCCCTGCGGTGCCGTTCGCGGCTGGGAGTCGCGGGCGAGTGACCCCGCGACGGGCGCGGGTTCGGCAGGCTGGGGGCATGGTCTTCCAGCACGATCCCGGCGGCTACCAGGGCCGCGCCGGCCTCCGGCGTCCCGTGCGCGGGCCCAGGCGCGACAAGTGGATGTGGTGGCGCCTGGGCTCCGGAGTCGCGGCGACGGTCGCCGGCGTGATCGCCCTGCTCGTCTTCACCGCCGACCGCTGAGCACGCCCACCGGCGACCCGGCGCACCCCCGCCACTCCGGATCGAGAGCCGATCGATGCGCTCAACCGCTTGACTCCGGAGGTTTCTCTCAGGTCGGATCCGGCGGAACGCGGGTAGTTTGGAGGGTCGCATCGGCTCAGCCGTGCGATCAGCCCCACTGCCCCACCCGGCGCTCGCCTCCCCCCTCGAGCGTCGGCAGACCTGGAACCTCCTCTGCATGCACCGTTCGTCACGCGCCTCGACTCCCACCCCCGCAGGAGCCGAGACCGGCAGTCCGTCCGCCCTTCCGACCCGTCGCTCGCTCCGTGAGCAGGAGTCCCGCAGCCGCCGCCCCTCCCGCGGCCCGTCGCGACCCCGCGTCTCCGCCGTCGCCGCGATGACCCTCGTGGCCGGCATCGCGATCACGTCGACGATGCCCGCGTTCGCCGTGAGCGGCACCGCCGACTCCGAGCTGACCCGCGACACGGCCACCGCCGTCGCCGCGGCCCGCCCGCAGAGCTTCGTGGCGGCCGGAGTCGTGCAGCAGAGCGTGACCCGCGACGCCTTCGCCGCCGAGGCCAAGCCCGAGGTCCTCGTGCCCACCGCGTCCCTCGACGCGATCACGGCCACCTCCGGCGAGTCGACCGCGGCCGCCGCCGGAGCGTCCGGAGCGTGGGTCGTCCCGATCTCCGGTCACATCAGCAGCAGCTACGGCCCCCGCCCCGACGCGCCGGTCGCCGGCGTGAACCTGTTCCACAAGGGCACCGATCTCGCCGGCGCCTGCGGCACGCCCGTCCTCGCGGCCTCCAGCGGCACCGTCGAGGAGGCGTCGTACCAGGGCAGCTACGGCAACTGGATCCTGCTCGACAACGGCGGCGGCATCGAGACCGGCTACGCCCACAACAGCGAGCTGATGGTGTCGGTCGGCGAGACCGTCACCGTCGGCCAGGTCATCGCGCTGCGCGGCTCGACCGGCGCCTCCACCGGCTGCCACCTGCACTTCGAGACGCGGGTCGACGGCGAGGCGGTCGACGCCGTGCCGTTCATGGCCGAGCTCGGCGTCCCGATCGGCTGACGCCCCGGGCGACTCGAGAACCCGGACGTCGCGGTGGCCGCTCTCGACCACCGCGACTTCTCTGTTCTCGTGAGCGCACAGGCCGGCGTCAGGGCCCGGGGACCGTCCGCGCCCCGGTCGAGACGGCGGCCGACCAGTGCGCGTCGTCCGGCACCGTCGTCACCCTGATCTCGGCGTCCTGCTCGACGGCGATCTGCATGGTGCCCGTGTTGCCGCCTCCCGTGCCGGTGCGGGTCGTGCTCGGGCTGTAGACGCACGACGATCCGCTCGTCATCAGGCCGACGACCTCGATCGTCACCTCGGCGTCCGCGGTGTCGCAGGCGACCGAGACGGTGATGTGCAGCGGATCGCCGCTGAGGTACACGGTCTGCGGATCGACGGGGCCGACCTGGTCGGTCCACCGCACGGCGGCGGTCGCGCCCTCGGGCAGCGTCACGGGCCCGAGCGGAGCCTCGGTGGGCGTCGCGGTCGGAGCGGCGGTCGTCGGAGCAGCGGTGCCGGGAACGGCGGGTGTCGCCTCCTCCGCCTGGTCGGCGCCGCTCGTGCAGCCGCTCAGAGCGAGCGCCGCGAGCAGTGCCGAGGCGCCCAGCGCGGTCGCGCGCCGTCCCGCCCGGAGCCCCGTCGCCCGGCGCGGAGCGGTCGTTCTCGTGGTGTCCATGGTGGTTCCCCCTGTCCACTGGCGTCCCTCCGGTCTACCCGAGCCCGCGCGGCCGCGGACCGCACTCTGCGACGGTTGCCAGGGTCGGGAGCCGTGATGCGGATCGATGTGGAGCTCCTCCGTACCGGCGCGGCGGCCCGTCGATCCGCTCGGGTGCCGCGGATGATCGGCACCGGGCGGATCCGACGCCCGCCGCACCCGGCGCACCCCGCCGAGCCGCCCCTCTGCACCCGGAAGGCACTGCCATGATCGCCTCGAACACCTACCCCTTCGCCGGACGCACCGTCCTGGTCACCGGAGCCGGCTCCGGCATCGGCCGCTCCATCGCACGCGCCTTCCTCGAGCAGGGCGCGAGCGTCGCGGTCGCCGGGCGCACCCCCGCCACGCTCGAGGAGACCGTCGCCGGCTTCCCGGCCGAGCACGTCCTGGTCGTGCCCACCGACGTCTCGGTCCGAGCCGAGGTCGACGCGCTCGTCGAGGGCACCGTCGCGAGGTTCGGCGGGATCGACGTCCTCGTGAACAACGCGGCCGGCCACCTCGGCGGCCCGATCGAGGAGGTGGAGGACGACTCCTGGCGCTCGCTCTTCGCGACGAACGTCGACGCCCTCTTCTACGCGGTGAAGGCGGCGCTCCCGCACCTCAAGGCGAGCCGCGGCAACATCGTCGTCGTCTCCTCCGTGTCGGGCATCCGTGGCGACTGGGGCCAGGCCGCCTACAACGCGACCAAGGGCGCGATCACGACGTTCGTGCAGTCGCTGGCCCTCGACTTCGGCGCGCACGGGGTGCGGGTCAACGCCGTCGCTCCCGCCTTCACGCAGACGCCGCTGACCGAGTCGATGGCCTCGACCCCCGAGGAGCTCGCGCCCTTCATCGACCGCATCGCCCTCGGACGCCCCGGGCAGCCGGACGACATCGCCCCGCCGGTGCTGTTCCTCGCCAGCGCGGACGCGGCGTACATCACCGGCGCGATCCTCGCCGTGGACGGCGGAACGAGCGCCTCGACGGGGCAGCCGCACCTGTAGGCGGGCGTGCGGCTGCCCCGTCGAGGCGCTCGTTCCGCCGTCCACGGCGAGGAT
>NZ_PSWG01000019.1:0-61055 GCF_002931195.1 Rathayibacter sp. AY1C2
GCCCGCCCGCCCCTAGAAATCGGAGAACACACCACATGACAACGACGTCAGCGACGTCGACGCGCGGTGGAGCGCGCGTCCACGTCCAGCGCTTCGGCACCTTCCTCTCGGGAATGGTCATGCCGAACATCGCGGCCTTCATCGCCTGGGGCTTCATCACGGCCCTCTTCATCCAGACCGGATGGCTCCCCCTCCTCGGCATTGACGCCACCTGGGTCCAGCAGTTCGGCGGCTGGAGCACGGATCCCGACGTCGTCAACACCGGCCTCGTCGCCCCGATGATCACCTACCTCCTCCCGCTCCTCATCGCGAACACCGGCGGCCGCATGGTCTACGGCGCCCGCGGAGGCGTGGTCGGCACCATCGCGACCATGGGCGTCATCGTCGGCGCCGGCATCCCGATGTTCATCGGCGCCATGATCATGGGCCCGCTGTCGGCGTGGCTCATGAAGAAGGTCGACTCGATCTGGGACGGCAAGATCAAGCCCGGCTTCGAGATGCTGGTCAACAACTTCTCCGCCGGAATCCTCGGCCTCCTCCTCGCGCTCCTCGCCTTCGCGGGCGTCGCGCCGCTCGTGGTCGGCCTCTCGACCGCCCTCGGCGCGGGCGTGGAGTTCCTGGTCAACGCGGGTCTGCTCCCGCTGACCTCGCTCTTCATCGAGCCGGCGAAGATCCTCTTCCTCAACAACGCCATCAACCACGGCATCCTCACGCCGCTGGGCGTGCAGCAGGCGGAGGAGGCGGGCAAGTCCTACCTCTTCCTCCTCGAGGCCAACCCCGGCCCCGGCATGGGCGTGCTCCTGGCGTTCGCGTTCTTCGGCGTCGGCGCGGCCCGCGCCTCGGCTCCCGGCGCGGCGATCATCCACTTCATCGGCGGCATCCACGAGATCTACTTCCCGTACGTGCTGATGAAGCCGGCGCTGCTCGCAGCCGTCATCCTCGGCGGTGCGACCGGTGTCGCGACGAACGTCGCGTTCAACTCCGGCCTCCGCGCCCCCGCCTCGCCCGGCTCGATCATCGCGGTGCTCCTGCAGACCGCGAACGACAGCTTCCTCGGCGTCATCCTCTCTGTGATCCTCGCGACCGCCGTGTCGTTCCTGGTGGCCTCGGTCATCATCCGGTCCGGCCGCAAGCGCGACCTGGCCGCGGAGCAGGAGGGCGACGACAAGCTCGCCGCCGCCGTCGCCGCCAACGAGGCGAACAAGGGCAAGGAGAGCGCCGTCGGCTCGCTCATCAACGCCCGCGGCGCCAACGCTCCGCAGGACTCGGCCGGCGCCTCGACCGCGGGAGCCACGGCCACCGCGACCCAGGTCCGGAACATCGTCTTCGCCTGCGACGCCGGCATGGGCTCGTCCGCGATGGGCGCCTCTGTTTTGCGGAACAAGATGAAGAAGGCGGGCTTCGAGGACGTCACGGTCACCAACAAGGCGATCGCCGCTCTCGAGGACGACGTGGACCTGGTCATCACCCAGGCCGAGCTCACGGAGCGCGCCCGCCAGCGCACCCCGGGCGCCATCCACGTCTCCGTGGACAACTTCATGAACAGCCCGAAGTACGACGAGGTCGTCTCGCTGGTCGCGGAGCAGCACGGCAAGTAGTACGCCAACCATTCGGAGGGAACCCGTAGGGTGCGACAGAGCGGACACGCTCCGCTCGCCCCTGCGGGTTCCCTCGCTGTCAGCACCTCCACGGAAGGACGCACCCCATGAGCGACGTGCTCACCATCGGACAGATCGACGCCTCCGGCACCGCCACCACGAAGGAGGCCGCCATCAAGGAGGCCGCCGACATGCTGGTCGGCGTCGGCGCGGTCACCCCCGCCTACTACGAGGCCATGCTCGCCCGCGAGGCGACCGTCTCGACCTACATGGGCAACCTGCTCGCCATCCCGCACGGCACCAACGACGCGAAGGACGAGATCCGCTCCTCCGCCCTCTCGTTCGTGCGCTACGCGCAGCCGATCGACTGGGACGGCAACGAGGTGCGCTTCGTCGTCGGCATCGCCGGCGTCGACAACGAGCACCTCGAGATCCTCTCCAAGATCGCGATCATCTTCTCGGAGGAGGACGAGGTGCAGAAGCTCCTCGACGCCCCGGACGCGCAGTCGCTCTACAGCCTGCTGGGCGAGGTCAACTCCTGATGCCCACCGCCGTCCACTTCGGCGCCGGCAACATCGGCCGCGGCTTCGTCGGCCTGATCCTGCACGGCGCCGGCTACGAGCTCGTCTTCGCCGACGTCAACTCCGAGCTGATCGGCCGCCTCGCCGCCGCCGACAGCTACGAGGTGCACGAGGTGGGGGAGGAGGCGGCCACGCACGTCGTCGACCGCTTCCGCGCGATCGACTCGGCCGCCGACGAGGAGGCGCTCGTCCGCGAGATCGCCGCCGCCGACATCGTCACCACGGCCGTCGGCCCGAACATCCTGCGCTTCGTCGCCCCCGTGATCGCGAAGGGCCTCGCCGCCCGCGACGAGTCGGCGCCGCGGCTGGCGGTCATGGCCTGCGAGAACGCGATCAACGCCACGCGCCTCCTGCAGACCGAGGTCGCCGCGAACCTCGGCGCGGACGAGTGGGAGCGCCTGCGCACCCGCGCCGTCTTCGCCGACACCGCGGTAGACCGCATCGTCCCGAACCAGGAACCGGGCCAGGGCCTGGACGTGACAGTGGAGAGCTTCTTCGAGTGGGTCGTCGACCGCACTCCGTTCGAGGGCACCGAGCCGGAGATCCCGGGCGCGACCTGGGTCGACGACCTCGAGCCCTTCATCGAGCGGAAGCTCTTCACGGTGAACACCGGCCACGCGACGGCCGCCTACACCGGCTTCGCGGCCGGAGCGCACAAGCTCTCCGACGCGCTGGCGATGCCCGAGGTGCACGACGCGGTCAAGGCCGCGCTCGAGGACACCAAGGCGCTCATCGTGGCCAAGCACGGCTTCAGCGACGAGGAGCAGCAGGCCTACCTCGAGAAGACGCTGAAGCGCTTCGCCAACCCGTACCTGACCGACACGGTCGACCGGGTGGGACGCCAGCCGCTGCGGAAGCTGTCGCGGCACGAGCGCTTCATCGGACCGGCGGCCGAGCTCGCCGAGCGCGGGCGCACGCCGGAGGGCCTGCTCGCCGCGATCGGCGCCGCGCTGCGCTTCGACGTGCCCGAGGACCCCCAGAGCGTGGAGCTCCACGAGAAGCTGGCCGCGCTCACCCCGGAGGAGTTCGTGGCGGAGGTCACCGGCCTCACGGCCGAGCATCCGCTCTTCGACCGGGTCGTGGCGGTCGTCCGCGGCTAGTCCCGTGGCCGCACGACGGTGAACGACGACGAGGTCCCCTGCTTCCCGCGGGGGACCTCGTCGTCGTCTGCGGCGGCTCGGGCGGAGCGCTAGAACAGCCGCCAGCGCGTGAGCGGCCAGGCCACGGCGAAGACGCGTCCGGTGACCCTGTCGATCGGCACGGTCTTCACGCATGTGTCGATCGGCCCGCCGGCGCCGCGGCACTCGCCGAGCGAGTCGTTGGAGTTCGACCGGTGGTCGCCCAGGACGAAGAGGGAGCCCTCGGGGACGGTGTACTCGTCGAAGCAGCGGAGGGACGCGGGGCTCGTCGTGCAGTCGAGGGTCCCGGGGGTGAAGGGGAAGTCCTCGAACACGTAGGACTCGTCCAGCGGCTTCCCGTCGACCAGCACGTGCCCCTCGGCGTCGCAGCAGGAGACGGTGTGGCCCCCCTCGGCGATCAGTCTCTTGACGAGGAACTCCTCGTGGGAGGGGCCGATGCTGGTGACGTCGCCGAAGGTCTTCACGATCTCGGAGAGGGGGCTGCCGGCCTCGTCGCTCGCGCCCCAGTCGGCGTCGCGCGAGAAGACGACGATCTGCCCCTCCTCCGGCCCGCCCTGGAGGGCGAGGGTGCGGTCGACCAGGATGCGGTCGCCGAAGAACCCTCCGCCCTGGAGGGTGTTCTCCATCGAGCCGGTCGGCACCGTGTACACCTTCACGAAGAAGGTCTGCACCAGGGCGATGACCGCGATCGCCGCCAGGATCGTCACCACCGGGTGCGAGTACCAGCTCCGCCTCGCGGTCGCGGACCTCGTCGTGCGCGCCATGTGCTCTCCCTCCGGCTCGACGGAGCCAGCCTAGGCGGCGGCGGACGCAGGGCCGGGCAGGGGGCGCGCGTCGGGCGCGGAGGCGGAGGAGGGGGCGACACGCCCGAGGTGGCGGAGCGGCCGCGATTCGCGTAGCATCGACCCTTGGTGTTTTGCGCGTGCTCCGGCATGCCCGCGAACCCCGATCCGGGCTCTCGCCCGGTGGTGGCTCGTCGCGGAAACATTCGCACGACCAGTACACACACTACTTCCGAACGACAGTGAGGCTATGGCCAAAAAAGACGGTGTCATCGAAATCGAAGGTGCGGTTGTCGAGGCGCTCCCCAACGCGATGTTCCGCGTGGAGCTGACCAACGGACACAAAGTTCTCGCCCATATCTCGGGCAAGATGCGTCAGCACTACATCCGGATCCTCCCCGAGGACCGGGTGATCGTGGAGCTGAGCCCCTACGACCTGACCCGCGGCCGGATCGTCTACCGCTACAAGTAGACGTTCGCTCCGCTGACGTTCGCGACGTGCGTGTCCTGTAAGGAACGGCCCCGGCATCCGCCGGGAGCACGACGCCAGCGAAAACAAGGACAAGAACAATGAAGGTCAACCCCAGCGTCAAGCGCATCTGCGACCACTGCAAGATCATCCGCCGCCACGGCAACGTGATGGTCATCTGCAGCAGCAACCCCCGCCACAAGCAGCGCCAGGGCTAGTCCCGCTGCTTCCGCGAGGGAGCGCAGGGGCGGCGTGCCGCCCCACTGCACAACTGAACACACCCGCAGCACCAGAAATCGCGCAGCACCCCGGCGACCCCGGGGTGGACGGCGAGGACACCTTCGGTCGGAGGCCGAGGCACCGGTGCTGCTTCACACCTCCACTCACTCACAGGAGAAGCCACAATGGCACGTCTGGCAGGAGTAGACATCCCGCGCGAGAAGCGCGTGGAGGTCGCACTGACCTACATCTACGGTGTCGGCCGCACTCGCGCGCTCAAGACCCTGAGCGACACCGGGATCGACGGCAACATCCGCGTCAAGGACCTCAGCGACGACCAGCTCGTCTCGCTCCGCGACTACATCGAGGGCAACTACAAGGTGGAGGGCGACCTCCGCCGCGAGGTCGCCGCCGACATCCGCCGCAAGGTCGAGATCGGCTCGTACGAGGGCCTCCGCCACCGTCGCGGCCTCCCGGTCCGTGGACAGCGCACCAAGACGAACGCGCGCACCCGCAAGGGACCCAAGCGCACCGTCGCCGGCAAGAAGAAGGCCGGCCGCAAGTAACGCGGGCGACACGGACCTAGAGGAGATACAGAATTGGCTACCCCCAAGTCGGCCGCGCGCAAGCCGCGCCGCAAGGAGAAGAAGAACATCGCTGTGGGCCAGGCCCACATCAAGTCGACGTTCAACAACACCATCGTCTCGATCACCGACCCCTCCGGGGCCGTCATCAGCTGGGCCTCGTCCGGTGGAGTCGGCTTCAAGGGCTCGCGCAAGTCGACGCCGTTCGCCGCCCAGCTCGCCGCCGAGTCGGCCGCGCGCCAGGCTCAGGAGCACGGCATGAAGAAGGTGGACGTCTTCGTGAAGGGCCCCGGCTCGGGTCGTGAGACCGCGATCCGCTCGCTCCAGGCCGCAGGCCTCGAGGTCGGCTCGATCAACGACGTCACCCCGCAGGCGCACAACGGCTGCCGCCCGCCCAAGCGTCGTCGCGTCTAAGCAGCACTCGCAGCCGTCGGCCGGCCGCACGAACCGCCTCCGGGCGGGGAGTGCGGCCGGCCGGCGGATCGCGCATTTCTTTCACAACTCCACACCTCGCAAACGCACGTGTCATATAGCGGACACGTGATCGAAAGGAATCATCAGTGCTTATCGCACAGCGTCCGACGCTCACCGAGGAGAACATCTCGGAGTTCCGTTCCCGCTTCGTCATCGAGCCCCTCGAGCCCGGCTTCGGCTACACGCTCGGCAACTCGCTGCGTCGCACCCTGCTGTCCTCCATCCCCGGCGCCGCTGTCACCAGCATCCGGATCGACGGAGTCCTGCACGAGTTCACGACCGTCCCGGGCGTCCGCGAGGACGTCACCGAGATCATCCTGAACATCAAGGGACTCGTCGTCTCCTCCGAGCACGACGAGCCGATCACCGCCTACCTGCGCAAGCAGGGAGCCGGCCAGGTCACCGCCGCGGACATCTCGGCTCCGGCCGGTGTCGAGATCCACAACCCGGAGCTCGTCATCGCCACGCTGAACGACAAGGCGAAGTTCGAGCTCGAGCTCACGATCGAGCGCGGCCGCGGCTACGTCTCGGCGACTCAGAACCGCAGCGAGTTCTCCGAGGCCGGCCAGATCCCGGTCGACTCGATCTACTCGCCCGTGCTGAAGGTCACCTACCGCGTCGAGGCCACCCGTGCCGGCGAGCGCACCGACTTCGACCGCCTGGTCGTGGACGTGGAGACGAAGGCCGCGATCTCGCCGCGCGACGCCATCGCCTCCGCCGGACGCACGCTGACCGAGCTGTTCGGTCTCGCCCGCGAGCTGAACAACGCGGCCGAGGGCATCGAGATCGGCCCCGCGCCGGTCGACGCGGTCCTCTCGACCGAGCTGTCCATGCCCATCGAGGACCTCGACCTCTCGGTGCGCAGCTACAACTGCCTCAAGCGCGAGGGCATCAACAACGTCAATGAGCTCGTCGCCCTCTCGGAGACGCAGCTCATGAACATCCGCAACTTCGGTCAGAAGTCGGTGGATGAGGTCAAGGAGAAGCTGACGGAGCTCGGCCTGTCGCTCAAGGACTCGGTCCCCGGGTTCGACGGCGCCCACTTCTACAGCTACGACGACGAGAGCATCTAGGTCCTCCGCTCCGGAGCCCCGGCTCCTCGCGTCCGACCTGCTGACACCCCTTTAGTACTGGAGTAAACCCATGCCCAAGCCCACCAAGGGCCCCCGCCTCGGAGGCGGACCCGCACACGAGCGCCTGCTGCTGGCGAACCTGGCCGCGGCCCTGTTCACGCACAAGAGCATCAAGACGACCGAGACCAAGGCCAAGCGCCTTCGTCCGCTCGCCGAGCGCCTGGTGACCTTCGCCAAGCGCGGCGACCTGCACGCCCGCCGTCGCGTCCTCGCGACGATCGGCGACAAGTCGGTCGTCCACGAGCTCTTCACCGAGATCGCTCCGCTCGTCGCCGAGCGCGAGGGCGGCTACACCCGCATCACCAAGATCGGCCCCCGCAAGGGAGACAACGCGCCCATGGCCGTGATCGAGCTCGTCCTCGAGCCCGTCACGCCCAAGGCGAAGAAGTCGCGCACCGCCACGGCGCCCGTGTCCGCTCCGGTGGACGAGGCCCCCGCCGAGGAGACGACTGCCGAGGAGACCCCCGTCGAGGAGGCGCCCGTGCAGGACGCTCCCGTCGAGGACGCCGCACAGGACGCTCCTGTCGAGGAGACCGGCGCGACCAAGTAGTCACGCCCCCTCTGCCGAGAGCCCTCCGTCCCCTCCGGGGCGGGGGGCTCTCGTCGTTCCACGGGGCCGAGTGGCGCGAATCGTCGCTTACGATGGCACGGCTGCGCTCGTCGGGTGCGGCCGCGTCACGACCGGCGCCCGGGGTCCGCCCCGACGATCCTCGGAGGACTCCTGTGCGACTGCGCTCCTCGGCCGCTGCGGCGCTCCTCGCCCTGGCACTCGCGGGCGGAGTGAGCGGCTGCGCCTCCGGCGAGGTGATCGACGTGCCGGAGTCGGCGGGTCTCGCGAGCACGACCCCCGTGCCGTCGGCCGCACCGACCGTGCCCTCCGTGCCCTCTGTGCCGTCGAGCGAGGGTGTGGACTGCGCGACCGCTCTCCCCGCCTCCCTCGTCGAGCAGGAGGCCGGCCTGACGGCGGGCACCGTGTCGATCACCGCCGCGGGAGACACGTGCTCCTACGCCGTCGACGGCGGCGACCCGGTCGTCGTGCTGACGCTGCACCGCGGGCCCCTCGTCGAGACCTTCACCGGTGCGGGCGAGGCGCTCGGCGCCGTGCCGGTCTCGCTGGGCACGGCCGCCTACTGGGTGCAGGGCATCGCCTCCGCCCCCTCCGAGCTGGCCGTGCTCGCAGGCGGCTGGGAGGCGCGGATCGTCTCCTCGGTCGGCGAGCAGTCGACGCTGGTCGGCTGGGCGGTCTCGGCCCTGGCAACCGTCGACGTCCCGCTCGCGGTCGCCTGAGCCGCGACCACGGCGCGCTCTAGACTCGTCTGATGCTCCACCGCGTCCGCCTCGACCTGGCCTACGACGGCTCGCACTTCTCCGGCTGGGCCAAGCAGCCCGGCCTCCGCACCGTGCAGGGGGTGCTCGAGGAGTCGCTCGCCCTGGTGCTGCGCTCCGAGCAGCACCCGACCGTGACGGTCGCCGGGCGCACCGACGTCGGCGTGCACGCCAGCGCCCAGGTCGCCCACGTCGACCTCACCCCCGAGCAGTGGGGCCGCATCAGCAGCGGCAGGCGCCGACCGGGGGAGGAGCCGTTCCCGCCCGCGTCGATCCTGGAGCGGCGGCTCCGCGGGATCCTCGGGCAGTACACCGACGTCTCGGTGCACCGGGTGACGGAGGCGCCGGAGGGGTTCGACGCGCGGTTCTCGGCGCGCTGGCGGCGGTACGAGTACCGGCTGGCCGACGCCTCCTCGATGCGCCACCCGCTCGACCGCACGTACACCACCTGGATCACCGACTCCCTCGACCTCGACGCGATGACGGCCGCGGCCCGCTCGCTCCTGGGCCTTCACGACTACGCGTCGTTCTGCCGTGCCCGCGCAGGGGCCACCACCATCCGGAGCCTGCTCGACTTCACCTGGGAGCGCGACGCCGACGGAGTCCTGCACGCCCACCTGCGCGCGGACGCCTTCTGCCACAGCATGGTGCGGGCCCTCGTGGGGGCGTGCGTGGCGGTCGGCGCCGGGAAGCTCGAGGCGGGGGCGGTCCCGCTGCTCCGGGACGCCGCCCGACGGACCAACGCGTTCGCGGTGATGCCGGCCCGCGGCCTCATCCTCCGCGAGGTCGACTACCCCGAGGACGACGCACTCGCCGAGCGGGCCCTGCTCACCCGGGCGAAGCGCACCGTGCGGACCGAGGAGCCGGACCCGGAGGACTCGGAGTGAGGCGAGGGCGCGCGACCGCGCCCCGCGACCCGTGGCGGCTCGGGTCGCACCTCCCGCCGCCGGAGCCCCTGCCGCCACGATCCGTGCTTGGCCGCACGGGGGCTTTGCTGTAATGTCGACCCTTGGTGTTTTCGGCCGTGTGCCGAGCGCCCGAAGTTGAGCCCTCCACCGGATCGGTTCGGCCCCCTCGCGGGTCGAACGGCCACGGAGCGGGATCCACGAACACCTCACTCCGACCAGAAAGCAGCACTCACGTGACTCGCACTTTTTCTCCGAAGCCGGCTGACGTCCAGCACGACTGGATCGTCATCGACGCGTCCGACGTCGTGCTCGGCCGTCTCGCCACCCACGCCGCGGCGCTCCTGCGCGGCAAGCACAAGGCCACCTTCGCGCCGCACATGGACATGGGCGACTTCGTCATCATCGTCAACGCGGAGAAGGTCGCCCTCACCGGCCAGAAGCTCCTCCAGAAGAAGGCCTACCGCCACTCCGGCTACCCGGGCGGCCTCTCGGCCACCACGTACGCCGAGCTCCTCGAGAAGAACCCGGTCCGCGCCGTCGAGAAGGCCATCCGCGGCATGCTCCCCAAGAACTCCCTCGGCCGCGCCCAGCTGCGCAAGCTGAAGGTCTACACGGGATCCGAGCACCCCCACGCGGCCCAGCAGCCGCAGGCGTACGCCTTCACCCAGGTCGCCCAGTAGGCTCCGGCCCTCCCCGACACCCCAGACTTCGAAGACAAAGGATCACCTACACCGTGGCGAAGATCGCAGACCAGATCGACGTGGCTCCCGAGAGCTACTCCACCGAAAGCCCGGCCACCGAGGCGTCCACGACGCCCCGCGCCGTCCTCAACGTCTCCGGCGCAGCCGTGGGCCGACGCAAGCAGGCCATCGCCCGCGTGCGCCTCGTCCCCGGCAACGGCGGCATGACCGTCAACGCCCGCGAGTTCGCGGAGTACTTCCCCAACAAGCTGCACCAGCAGCTGATCACCGACCCCTTCAAGGTGCTCGACCTGATCGGCTCCTACGACGTGGTCGCCAAGATCACCGGCGGCGGCCCCTCCGGCCAGGCCGGCGCGCTGCGCCTCGCCATCGCCCGTGCGCTCAACGAGATCGACCGCGAGAACAACCGCGCGATCCTGAAGAAGGCGGGCTTCCTGACCCGCGACGCCCGCGTCATCGAGCGCAAGAAGGCCGGTCTCAAGAAGGCCCGCAAGGCGTCCCAGTTCTCGAAGCGCTAGTCGACGCGGCCTGACGGCCGCACGACCAGCAGCTCGAGAAGGGACTGCGCACCATGCCGCGCCTGTTCGGAACAGACGGCGTCCGTGGCCTCGCTAATCGCGAGGTCACGGCCGACCTGGCTCTCGGCCTTGCCCAGGCGGCCGCCCGTGTACTCGGAGCGGCCGCCCGGGCCGAGGGCCGTCGGCCCGTCGCCGTGCTCGCCCGCGACCCCCGCATCTCCGGTCAGTTCATCGGAGCCGCGGTCGCGGCGGGTCTCGCGAGCGCTGGAGTCGACGTACTCGACGCCGGCGTCATCCCGACGCCCGCCACCGCCTACCTCATCGCCGACGAGAACGCCGACTTCGGCGTGATGATCTCGGCCTCGCACAACCCCGCAGCCGACAACGGCATCAAGTTCTTCGCCGCAGGCGGACGCAAACTCCCGGACGAGCTCGAGAACCGCATCGAAGCGGCCCTCGGAGTCCCCCCGCTCACGCCGACCGGAGCCGACGTCGGCCGCATCACCCGCTTCTCCGACGCGGAGGACCGCTACGTCCTCCACCTGCTCGGATCCCTCGAGGGCACCCGTCTCGACGGCCTGCACGTGGTCATCGACTGCGCGCACGGCGCCGCCGCCGGCATCTCGCCCCAGGTGTTCACCGACGCCGGAGCGACCGTCACCGTCATCGGCAACGACCCCGACGGCCTCAACATCAACGACGGAGTGGGCTCCACCCACCTCGACAACGTCGCCGACGCCGTCCGCGCGGCCGGCGCCGACATCGGCATCGCCCACGACGGCGACGCCGACCGCTGCCTCGCGGTGGACGCCCAGGGCCGCATCGTCGACGGCGACCAGATCATGGCGATCCTCGCGACCGCCATGGCCCGCCGCGGCGCCCTCCGCGACGACGTCCTCGTGGCCACCGTCATGAGCAACCTCGGCCTCAAGCTCGCCATGCGCGACGCCGGCATCCGCGTCATCGAGACCGCGGTCGGCGACCGCTACGTCCTCGAGGCGATGAACGACGGCGGCTACTCGCTCGGCGGGGAGCAGTCCGGCCACGTCATCATGAGCCGCTACGCCACCACCGGCGACGGCGTGCTCACCGGCCTCCAGCTCGCGGCCGAGATGGCCCGGACCGGACGCACGATCGCCGACCTGGCCGCCGTCATGTCCGTCTTCCCGCAGACCCTCCTCAACGTGCGCGGCGTCGATCGCGAGGGCGTCCGCGACGACGAGGTCATCGCCTCCGCCGTCGCCGACGCCACCGCCGAGCTCGGCAGCGACGGCCGCGTGCTCCTGCGCCCCTCCGGCACCGAGCCGATGGTGCGCGTCATGGTCGAGGCGAAGACGCAGGAGACGGCCGACCGCCTCGCCGAATCGCTCGCCGCGGTCGTGCTCGAGCGGCTGCGTTCTTAAGGAGCCGCTCCCTGCGCGGCTCCTCGCGGTCGGCTTGGGGAGGTGGTCGCGATGGGTGGAGCGGGGTGCGTTCGCCGCGGGTGAATCGCTTGGCACGCGATTCCCACGACGGCTCGTGGGTTGGGCCGCTCCCTGCGCGGCTCCTCGCGGTCGGCTTGGGGAGGTGGTTGCGATGGGTGGAGCGGGGCGCGTTCGCCGCGGGTGAATCGCTTGGCACGCGATTCCCACGACGGCTGTGTTCGTTGAGGGGCCGCTCCCTGCGCGGCCCCTCGCGGTCGGCTTGTCGAGGTGGTTGCGCGGGTGGAGCGGGTCGCGATCGCCGCGCGTGAATCGCTTGGCACGCGATTCCCGCCGACGGCGGTGTTGGTTGCGGGGCCGCTCCCTGCGCGGCCCCTCGCGGTCGGCTTGTGGAGGTGGTCGCGCTGGGTGGAGCGGGTCGCGTTCGCCGCGCGTGAATCGCTTGGCACGCGATTCACGCTGACGGCTCGTGGGTGGTGGCGAGCCTGCGCCGATCGTGCGGTGAAGGGGTTCGAGGTCGGTGGCTGCGCGGTGCGCGCGGCGGCGAACAGCGACCGGGGGCGCGGTCAGATCTTGCGGAGGAGGACCGAGGAGACGGTGTGGTCGGCCTGCTTGCGGAGGACCAGGCTCGCGCGGGAGCGGGTGGGGCGCACGTTCTGCAGCAGGTTCGGCTCGTTGATCGCGGCCCAGATGCTCCGCGCGCGCTCACGGGCCTCGTCCGGACTGAGCGCCGCGTAGCGGTGGAAGTAGGAGTTCGGATTCGCGAACGCGCCCTGCTGCAGGGTGAGGAAGCGCTCCTCGTACCAGCGCGCGATGTCGCTGGTCCGGGCGTCGACGTAGACGGTGAAGTCGAACAGGTCGCTCACCGCCAGGCCGTGACCGGGCACCGGCGGCTGCAGCACGTTCAGGCCCTCGACGATCAGCACGTCCGGCCGCCGCACGACGATCTCGGCGTCGGGGACGATGTCGTAGGAGAGGTGCGAGTAGAACGGCGCGCGCACCTCCGCGGCCCCGCCCTTCACCTCCGAGACGAAGCGCAGCAGCGCCCGCCGGTCGTACGACTCGGGGAAGCCCTTGCGGCTCATCAGACCGCGGCGCTCCAGCTCGCGGTTGGGCAGCAGGAAGCCGTCGGTGGTCACCAGCTCGACGCGGGGCGTGTCCTCCCAGCGGGCGAGCAGCTCCCGAAGCAGGCGCGCGATCGTCGACTTGCCCACCGCGACCGACCCCGCGACGCCGATCACGAACGGAGTCGGCTGCGCGCGCTCCCCGAGGAACGTGCTCGTCGCGCGGTGCAGGTGCCGCGCGCCACCGGCGTACAGGCTCAGCAGGCGCGAGAGCGGCAGGTAGACCTCCGCGACCTCGGTGAGGCTCAGCCGGTCGCCCAGCCCCCGCAGCTGCACGACCTCGGTCTCCGACAGCGGCAGCTCCGTGGTGCGGGCGAGCTCGGCCCAGTCGGAGCGGACGATCTCGACGAAGGGGGAGGGGTGCGCGTCGCGCGCGGGATCGCGAGGAGACGACGGCATGGGGACCGATCCTAGCGTCCGCCCCGCCGGGTGCCCGACGCCGCGGGAGGCGCCTCCGCGCCGCTTAGAATCGAGCGCATGTGTGGAATCGTTGGATACGTCGGTGAGCGCGACAGCCTGGCCGTGCTGCTCGGGGGCCTGAAGCGTCTGGAGTACCGCGGCTACGACTCGGCCGGCGTGGCCGTGATCGACGCCGACGGGCAGCTCGACAGCCGCAAGCGCTCGGGCAAGCTCAGCGTCCTGGTCGACGACCTCGAGGCGCACCCGCTGGCCGAGGGCACCACGGGCATCGGCCACACCCGCTGGGCGACGCACGGCGGCCCGACCGACCGCAACGCCCACCCCCACCTCGCGGACGAGGGCAGGCTCGCCGTCATCCACAACGGCATCATCGAGAACTTCC
This sequence comes from Rathayibacter sp. AY1C2, assembly GCF_002931195.1. Lineage (NCBI taxonomy): Bacteria > Bacillati > Actinomycetota > Actinomycetes > Micrococcales > Microbacteriaceae > Rathayibacter > Rathayibacter sp. AY1C2. The sequence goes on from NZ_PSWG01000019.1 coordinate 13,780, forward strand.
AGCCGCTCAAGGAGCAGCTGCTCGCCGAGGGCGCCGTCTTCGAGAGCGAGACCGACACCGAGGTCGCCGCGCACCTGATCGCCCGCGAGTACCGCCGCACCGGCGACCTCGTGCTCGCCTTCCAGGCCGTCGTCGCGCACCTCGAGGGCGCGTTCACTTTGCTCGCCCTGCACCAGGACCAGCCCGGCGTGGTCGTCGGCGCGCGCCGCAACTCGCCGCTCGTGATCGGCCTGGGCGACGGGGAGAACTTCCTCGGCTCCGACGTCGCGGCGTTCGTCGAGTTCACCCGCCGCGCGGTCGCCATCGGCCAGGACCAGATCGTCACGATCACCCCGGAGCTCGTCACGGTGACCGACTTCTTCGGCAACCTCGTCGAGACCGAGCCGTTCGAGATCGCCTGGGACGCGTCGGCGTCCGAGAAGGGCGGCTGGTCGAGCTTCATGGCCAAGGAGATCACCGAGGGCCCCGAGGCCGTCGCCAACACGCTCCGCGGCCGCATCCACGAGGGCGCGATCACGCTGCCCGAGCTCGACGCGCTCGGTCCGGTGCTGACGGAGATCGACCGCATCACGATCATCGCCTGCGGCACGGCCGCCTACTCGGGCATGGTCGCCAAGTACGCGATCGAGAAGTGGGCGCGCGTCCCCGTCGAGGTCGAGCTCAGCCACGAGTTCCGCTACCGCGACCCGGTGCTCACCCCGCGCACCCTCGTCGTCTCGATCAGCCAGTCCGGCGAGACGATGGACACGCTGATGGCGGTCAAGTACGCCCGCGAGCACGGCGCCAAGACGCTCTCGGTCTGCAACACCCAGGGCGCGACGATCCCGCGCGAGTCGGACGCCGTGCTCTACACGCACGCGGGACCGGAGGTGGCGGTCGCCTCGACCAAGGCCTTCGTCGCCCAGATCGCGGCGCTCTACCTCTTCGGGCTGCACCTGGCCGCGGTGCGCGGTGCCGCCTCCACCGAGCTCGTCGCCTCGCAGGCGGCTCAGCTCGCCGCGATCCCGGAGAAGCTCTCCCGCGTGCTCGACGCCTCCGACGACATCGCCCAGCTGGCCGGCTGGATGGCCGACACCCGTGCGGTGCTGTTCCTCGGCCGCCACGTCGGCTACCCGGTGGCGCTCGAGGGCGCGCTGAAGCTCAAGGAGCTCGCCTACATCCATGCCGAGGGCTTCGCGGCGGGCGAGCTCAAGCACGGCCCGATCGCACTGATCGAGCCTGGCCAGGTCGTCTTCGTGATCGTGCCGAGCCCGAGCGAGTCGTACGAGCTGCAGCGCAAGGTGATCTCGAACATCCAGGAGATCAAGGCCCGCGGCGCCCGCGTCATCGCGATCGCGGAGCAGGGCGATACGGCCGCGATCCAGATCGCCGACGAGGTCGTGCCGATCCCGCTCGCCGACCCGCTGTTCGAGCCGCTGCTCGCCGTCACCCCGCTGCAGATGTTCGCGATGGAGCTCGCCGCCGCCAAGGGCCTCGACGTCGACCAGCCGCGCAATCTCGCCAAGTCGGTCACGGTCGAGTGATCGAGCCGTGATCGTGGGGATCGGGGTGGACGTCGTGGACCTCGCGCGCTTCGAGCGCTCGCTGTCGCGCACGCCCCGGCTCCGCGACCGCCTGTTCGCCGAGAGCGAACGCTCGCTCCCGGTCGCCTCGCTGGCGGGCCGCTTCGCCGCCAAGGAGGCGCTGATCAAGGCGCTCGGCGACTCCGTGGGCGCCCGCTGGCTCGACATGGTCGTCGAGCGGGACAAGCACGGGAATCCGTCCTTCGCGCTGCACGGCCCGGCCCGGGCGGCCGCGGAGGCGCGGGGGATCACGCGCGTGCACCTCTCGATGACGCACGACGCGGGCGTGGCCTGCGCGTTCGTGGTGGCCGAGTCGTGAGCGTCCCCGCGTCGTACCGCGAGGCGGTGATCGACGTCGACGCGATGGCGGCGAACGCCGCGCGTCTGCGCGAGCTCACCGGTGCCCGACGGCTCATGGCCGTCGTCAAGGCCAACGGCTACGGGCACGGCGCCCTGGCCGCGGCGCAGGCGGCGCTCGACGGCGGCGCGGACGCCCTCGGCACCGCGGAGCTGCGGGAGGCCGTGGCCCTGCGCGAGGCAGGCGTCGTCGCTCCGATCCTCTGCTGGCTGCACGACCCCGGCGAGGACTTCGACGCGGCGCTCGAGCACTCGATCGACGTCGCCGTCTCCTCCGTCGACCAGCTCGACACGCTCGCGCAGTCGGCGGAGGACCGCGGCGTGCGCGCGGCCGTGCAGCTCAAGGTCGACACCGGCCTCAGCCGCAACGGCGCCGCGGAGGAGGAGTGGCCGCACCTGGCGGAGGCGCTCGCCCGTCACAGCGCTCGCGGCACCGTCCACCTCACCGGGCTCTTCTCGCACCTGTCCAACACCTCGCGCGAGGACGACCTCGCCCAGCTCGCGCTCCTCCGCCGCGCCGAGGCCGTGCTGGCCGCGCACGGGGTGCAGGCGCCGGTCCTGCACCTCGCGGCGACGGCGGCGGCGCTGCGCCTCCCGGAAGCACGCCTCGACATGGTGCGCAGCGGCATCGCCCTCTACGGACTCTCGCCGTTCGAGGACGAGACCTCGCTCCAGCTCGGGCTCGTCCCGGCGATGACGCTCCAGGGCCGCGTCGCCGGCGTCCGCCGGGTGCCCCACGGGACCGGCGTGAGCTACGACTACACCTGGCGGGCCGAGGGCGGGACGACCCTCGCACTCGTGCCGTTCGGCTACGCGGACGGCATCCCGCGGAGCGCCTCCGGCGTCGCGGAGGTCTCGATCGGCGGCCGCCGCCATCGGATCGCCGGGCGGGTCGCGATGGACCAGTTCGTCGTCGACGTGGGGGACGCGAGCGTCGCGACGGGCGACCCGGTGACCCTCTGGGGCGACCCGACGACCGGCGTCCCCTCGGTCGACGAGTGGGCGCGGTGGTGCGGCACCATCAACTACGAGCTGGTCACCCGGCTCGGGCCGCGCGTCCAGCGGCGGCTGCTGAGCGCGGCGGACGGCCGTGCCTGAGCGCTCCTGGTTCGCGGACCGCGTCGTCGAGGTCGCCGATCCGGAGGCCATGGCGGAGCTCGGCCGCGAGCTCGGCCGAGTGCTGCGCGCCGGCGATCTGCTGGTGCTGACGGGGCCGCTCGGCGCGGGCAAGACGACCTTCACGCGCGGGCTCGGCGAGGGCCTCGACGTGCGGGGTCCCGTGACGAGCCCCACCTTCGTGATCGCGCGGACGCACCCGCCGCTGCACGACGGGCCGCCGCTCGTGCACGTCGACGCCTACCGCGTGGGCTCGCCGGTCGAGCTCGACGACCTCGACCTCGATCCGGCGCGCTCGGTGGTCGTCGTGGAGTGGGGGGCCGGGATGCTGGACGGCGTCGCGGAGTCCTGGCTCGACGTGGTCATCGAGCGGCCGACCGCCGACTCCGACGCCGAGGAGGGCGAGGAGCCGATCGAGCCGCGCACCGTCCGCTTCCGCGGCACCGGCTGGAGCTGAGCCCGCGGGTACCCTGGACGCGTGCTCCTCGCGATCGACACCTCCTCCGGAACCTCCGTCGCCGTCGTCGACTCCGCGGGCGCCGTGCGCTCGGAGCGCACCGAGACCGACACCATGCGCCACGCGGAGGTGGTCGGCCGGCTGATCCAGGAGGCGCTCGAGGCGGCCGACGTGGCTCCCGGGGGCATCGAGGCGGTCGCCGTGGGCATGGGCCCCGGCCCCTTCACCGGCCTCCGGGTCGGGATCGCCGCCGCCCGGGCCTTCGCGCTCGGCCGCGGCGTCCCCACCCTCCCCGTGGTCTCGCACGACGCGATCGCGCTCGCCGCGCTGCGGCACGGGCGCGCCGCCGGCTTCCTCGTCGTCACCGACGCCCGCCGCCGCGAGCTGTACTGGAGCGCCTACGACGGGCTCGACGACCAGGGACTCCCCGTCCGCCTCGCCGGCCCGGGCCTGGACAAGCCGCCGGCCCTCCCGCATCCGGAGCTCCCGCGCCTGGAGGCCGAGTCGGTCTCCGCCGGCGAGCTCGGAGTCGTGGCCGCCCGCCTGCGCGCGGCCGGCCGGCCCGGTGCCGCGGACGAGCCCCTCTACCTCCGCTCGCCCGACGTCACGCTGTCGGCCGGCCCCAAGCGGGTGACCGCATGAGCGAGGCCGTGCTCCGCGACGCGCAGGCGGACGACCTCGACGCCGTCATGGCGATCGAGGAGTCCGAGTTCGCCGGCGACGCCTGGTCGCGGGGGATGATGGCGGAGGAGATCCGGAGCCGTCACACCCGGTACCTGGTCGCCGAGCAGGACGGCGAGGTGGTCGGCTACGCCGGGCTCCTCTGCCCCGTCGGCGCTCACGAGGGCGACGTGCAGACGATCGCGGTCGTCGCCCGGGTCCGCCGCACCGGCCTCGGCCGCCGACTGCTGCGCGCGCTCCTCGAGGCGGCCCGCGAGCGAGGTGCCCGCGAGGTCTTCCTCGAGGTCCGCGCCGACAACCCCGCCGCGCAGACCCTCTACCGCTCGGAGGGCTTCGAGGAGATCGGCGTCCGCCCCGCCTACTACCAGCCCGACGGAGTGGACGCGATCGTGATGCGCCTGCCGCCGACCCCGACCCAGGAGACCCCGTGAGCACCGGACCCCTCGTCCTCGGCATCGAGACCAGCTGCGACGAGACGGGGATCGGCATCGTCCGCGGCACGACGCTGCTCTCGAACACCATAGCCTCCTCGATGGAGGAGCACGCCCGCTACGGCGGCGTCGTGCCCGAGGTGGCCGCCCGGGCGCACCTGGAGGCGCTCGAGCCCGCCCTGCACGCGGCGCTCTCCGAGGCCGGTGTCGCGCTCGGCGACCTGGACGCGATCGCGGTCACCAGCGGACCGGGGCTCTCGGGCGCCCTCATGGTCGGCGTCGGAGCGGCGAAGGCGCTCGCCGTCTCGCTCGGCCTGCCGCTCTACGCCGTGAACCACCTCGTCGGACATGTGGGAGCCGACGTCCTCCGTTCAGACGGCAGCGAGGGCAGCCCCGTCGAGGTGCCGACGATCGCGCTGCTGGTCTCGGGCGGGCACACTTCGCTCCTGCACGTGCGCGATCTGGTGTCGGACGTCGAGCTGCTCGGCGAGACCATCGACGACGCCGCCGGCGAGGCCTTCGACAAGGTGGCGCGAGTCCTGGGCCTGCCCTATCCGGGCGGACCGCAGATCGACCGGGTGGCGGCGGACGGGGACCCGAAGGCGATCCGCTTCCCCCGCGGGCTCAGCCTGCCGAAGGACCTCGAGCGCCACCGCTACGACTTCTCGTTCTCGGGGCTGAAGACCGCGGTCGCCCGCTGGGTCGAGAAGCGCCAGGACGCGGGGGAGGAGGTGCCCGTGGCCGACGTCGCGGCGAGCTTCCGCGAGGCGGTCGCCGACGTCCTGCTCACGAAGGCGCTCGCCGCCTGCCGCGACCGGGGCGTGCCGCGCCTCCTGCTCGGCGGCGGCGTGGTCGCCAACGCCCGGGTGCGCGCGCTGGCGGAGGAGCGGTGCGCGGCCGCGGGAGTGACCCTGCGGATCCCGGCGCTCTCGCTCTGCACCGACAACGGCGCGATGATCGCCGCACTGGCGGCGCAGCTGATCGAGGCGGGGCATCCGCCGTCGGGGCTCGGATTCGGGGCCGACTCGACCCTCCCGGTCACCGAGATCCAGGTCCGCTGAGGCCTCTACCGGGCGGCAGCCGGGGCGCGCAAGCGCCGTCCAGCTTTTTGACAGGCGGATCGTGCCACTGCCACTCTTGGCCGCATCCGCTCGTTCCTGACCCTGGGGGATTCCATGACCACTCCGTACACGCCCGCGTCCGACCGCTACAACATCCTGGCGATCATCGGCTTCATCGCCTCGTTCTTCGTCTCCATCGTGGGCATCGTGCTGGGCTTCATCGCCCTGTCGCAGATCAAGCGCACGGGGGAGAAGGGCCGCGGCCTCGCCCTCGCCGCCGTCATCATCGGCTTCGTCGCGATCATCATCACCATCATCTCGTTCGTCGCGCTCTTCTCGATCGCGGCGACCATGCCCACGACCGGGTACTGATCGACACGCCTCCGAGGCTCGGGGGCGCCCGCACCACCAGGAGGACACCGTGACCGACGACACCGCGCCCGGACCGCAGACCGGACCGGCGCCCGCGCCGTTCGCCCCTCCGCTCGGCGAGCCGTCGGCGGCCTACCCGCCGCCGACGGCCGCCGCCGATCCCTACCCCGGTCTCCCGCCCCGCCGCCCGCCGATGAACCCGCTCGCGGTCGCGGCTCTGGTGTGCGGACTGCTGGGGCTGGCGCCCGCCGCCATCGTCCTCGGCCACATCGGCTTCGCCCAGGCCCGACGCTCCGGACAGCGCGGCCGCGGTCTCGCGGTCGCCGGCTTCGTGCTGGGCTACCTCGCGATCGTCCTCGCTGTGATCGCCTACCTCGCCTGGACGGCCTTCGTGGGCGACCTGCGCGACGGCGGGTACCTGCCCGCGTGAGCGGACGGAACCCCTCCGCCGCCGCCCGGGTGCTGGCTAGACTCGCGCCATGAGCGACGACAGCACCCGTCCCGGCCCCGGCTCCGACGAGCAGCACGGCTCCGTCCCGGTCCCGCCGGCCCCGCCCGTCCCCCCGGCTCCGCCCGCTCCGCCCTCGGCCGCGTCGCAGCCGTCGGTGCCGCTCGCCGACTCCGCACCGCCGGCCTACGGGTCGCCGCCGCCCCCGCCCGCGTACCCCTCGGCGCCCGCCTACTCCTCCGTGCCCGGCCACCCCGCCGCCTATGCGGCCGCACCGGCGCCCGTCGTCCCCCGCACGCTGAGCCTCGTCGGGATGATCCTCGGCATCGTCGGCCTGGTCATCACGCTCTTCGCCGCCGGTTTCGGCTTCCTGCTGTCGGCTCCGGCCGTCGTGCTCGGCTTCCTCGGACGCCGGCGCGAGCCGGCCGCGCGCGGCTTCGCGCTGACCGCGATCATCACCGGGTTCGCCGGCATCGCCGTCTCGCTGATCTACCTGGCGGTCTTCCTCGTCTTCGTCGTGGTCGCCCTCGCCGCCGGCACCTCCGGCTACTGAGCCGGCGCGGGCCGCTCGACGCGCTCCGCGAGCAGCGCGCGGTGGCGCCCGGCGATCCGCGTCAGGATCAGCACCGCGCTGCCGGTGCCGGAGAGGCTCAGCCGCTTGCGGAAGCGGGCGGGATCGACGTCCACCCCGCGCTTCTTGATCTCGAGCACGCCGATGCCGCGGGTGCGCAGCTCCTTCGCCAGCGTGCGCTCGTCCAGCGGCAGCTCGGCGAGGACCCGGAAGCTGCGGAGGAAGGGCGAGGCGGCCGCATGGTCGCCGGTCAGGTAGGCGATGCCGGGCGAGAGCATCCGCGAGTCGCTGGAGCGCGCGAGCTCGCCCAGGAGGCGCGCGCGGATCGCGGAGCCGTCCGGCTCGTGCACGAACGCGCCGAGGGGGCCGACCTCCTCGTCCTCGCTGTCGCCCGCCGCGGTGAGCTCGGAGGAGCCGGCCGCGCCGAGCAGCAGAGCGGAGCGGCGCACGCCCGGGCGCGCCAGAGAACCGAACCAGAGCCCGGTCTCGACCAGCTCCCCGTCGACCGAGACCCACTGCGCCTCGGCGTCCCGCGGCAGGCGCTCGCGGTCGAAGCCGGGACCCACCTTCACGCCCACGGGACGGTGCTCGGCCAGGCCGAACGCGAAGTCGAGGGAGGGGGAGTAGTCGTCCGGATCGTCGAGCCGGCGGGTCTCGCGGTGGCCGGCCGTGCGGCGTGCCGGGTCCAGGTAGACGGCGTCGAAGCCGTCGAGGTCGAAGCCCTCGGCCGTCGAGTGCACGGCGCTCGCCGCGGGGAACGGGGCGAGGTTGAAGCTGGCCAGGGTCGCGGTGACCTCGTCGGCCTCGACGGCGGTGACCGCCAGGTCGATCGCGGCCATCGCGAGGGCGTCGCCGCCGATCCCGCTGCCGAGGTCGGCGACGCGCGCCGCTCCCGCCGCGGCGAACCGGCCGGCGTGCAGGGCGGCGACGCGCAGCCGCGTCGCCTGCTCGAGTCCCGCGTCCGTGAAGAGCATCGAGCGGGCGAACTCGCCGAACTTCGCCTCCGCCTTCTGCCGGAGCCTCGCCTGGGTGAGCACCGCGGCGACGAGGACGGGGGAGTGGCCGGCGGCCCGGAGGCTTGCCACAGCCCGCACCAGGTCGTCGGACCGGTAGCCGTCGAGGGAGTCGAGGAGCCGGAGGCCCTCGGGGGAGAGGAGCTCGACCAGCTCGTCGCGTCGCATCCGGCCATGGTAGGCCACGGCCTCCCGGCGGGTCCGCCGCCCCGCTTGGCACTCTGATTGCACGAGTGCCAGCGGAGCCCCTACGATGGATCTAGCACTCTCGGAGCGTGTGTGCCAGAACCGCGTTCCGCCCACATCGTCGTCAAGAAAGAGGTCAACCGTGTCGGTGTCCATCAAGCCGCTCGAAGATCGCATCGTCATCAAGCAGGTCGAGGCGGAGCAGGTGACCGCTTCCGGTCTCGTCATCCCCGATACCGCCAAGGAGAAGCCGCAGGAGGGCGAGGTCGTCGCCGTCGGACCCGGTCGCATCGACGACAACGGCAACCGCGTGCCGCTCGACGTCGCCGTCGGCGACAAGGTGATCTACTCCAAGTACGGCGGAACCGAGGTCAAGTTCGGTGGCGAGGACCTGCTGGTCCTCTCCGCTCGCGACGTCCTCGCGGTCGTCGTCCGCTAGGCAGCATCCCTCGGAAGGGCCCGTCGACCTCGGTCGGCGGGCCCTTCCGTCGTTCCCGGTCCTCCTCGCGGCCAGTGGCCTGATCCGCCCGCTACGGGGCCGTCTCCCCACCCCGCGGCTGCGTAGCATCGGGGGAGTGACCAGCTCCCGCACCCCTGCCGAGTCCGTCTCGCCGTCCCCTTCGGACGTGCCCGTCGGCGAAGGAGTGGAGGCGCTCGGAGCGGCGGGACGCCCGGGCGGGATGTCCGGCACGGGGCTGCTGTTCGCGTTCTCGGCCTACCTGCTCTGGGGTGCGATGCCCCTCTACTTCATCGCGATGGCGCCGGCCTCGCCGTTCGAGATCGTCGCGTTCCGAGTGCTCTTCTCGCTCGTCTTCTGCGTGATCCTGCTCACGGTCCTCCGCGGCTGGCGCTCCTTCGGCGCGCTGCTGCGCCGCCCCCGCCTGCTCGGCATGATGGCGATCGCGGGCGTGCTCATCTACGTCAACTGGCAGGTCTACGTGATCGCCACGACCACGGGCCACGTCATCGAGGCGGCCCTGGGCTACTTCATGAACCCGCTGGTCACGGTGCTGCTGGGCGTCCTGGTGCTGCGCGAGCGCCTCCGGCCACTGCAGTGGGCCGCGATGGGCGTCAGCGCGGTCGCGGTGCTGGTCATCGCGGTGGGCTACGGATCCTTCCCGTGGATCTCGCTCGCCCTCGCCTTCTCGTTCGGCCTCTACGGCCTGGTGAAGAGCCGCGTCGGCGGCACGGTGGACGCGGTCGGCGGACTGACGCTCGAGACGCTCTGGCTGACGCCGCTCGCCGTCGTGCAGCTGGCGGTCGTCGGCTCCACGGTGGGGCTGACCCTGACGACGGAGGGGACGGGGCACGCCCTCATCCTCGCCTCGGCCGGCATCGTCACGGCCGTCCCGCTGCTCCTGTTCGCGGGCGCCGCGCGCCGGCTCCCGCTGTCGATCGTCGGCTTCGTGCAGTACCTGACGCCGTTCCTGCAGTTCCTCGTCGGGGCCTTCGTCCTGCACGAGGAGATGCCGCTCGAGCGCTGGATCGGCTTCGCGCTGGTGTGGGCCGCCCTGGCGATCTTCTCAGGCGACCTCGTCGCCGCGGAGCGCAGACGGCGCCGATCCTCCGTCTGATCTGCGGAACGCGTCGTCCTGGCGCGGCGCGACAGCGGAATGGTAACGATCCGGTCGCGAAACGTATTGGTAACACCCCTGTATTGTTCACGGCTGCTTCGGAGGTTAGGTTGGCCGAGCGGTTGCCACCGGCGCCGCTCCCACTGACACACACCTCTCAAGGAGCAACATGGGCGTTTACGCGAAGGCCGGCTCGGCCCGCGCGCGGTCCCTCCGGGCAACCCTCGGCGGCGTCGCCATTCTGGGCGCCAGCGCTCTCGTCCTCGCCGGCTGCGCCGGCGGCGGCGACAGCGGATCGAGCGGCGACAGCGGCTCGGGCGACCTGTCCCTCAAGATCGGCACGATCCTCCCGCAGACCGGCACCCTCGCCGTCCTCGGCCCGCCCGAGATCGCGGGCGTCGACCAGGCGGTCGTCGACATCAACGACGCCAAGGCCGGCATCACGATCGACGTGGAGCAGAAGGACTCGGGCGACACCACGACCGACATCGCGACGCAGTCGGCCACGTCCCTCATCGCCGACAACGTCTCCGCCATCATCGGCGCGGCGTCCTCGGGCGTCTCGAAGACCTTCATCGACCAGGTGACCCAGGCGGGCGTCGTCCAGATCTCGCCGGCCAACACCTCGCCGGACTTCACGACCTACGACGACGACGGCTACTACTGGCGCACCGCTCCCTCGGACGTGCTCCAGGGCCGCATCCTCGGCAACAAGATCCTCGGCGACGGCAAGACCAACGTCTCGATCCTGTACATGAACGACGCGTACGGCACCGGCCTCGAGAAGAACATCAAGGAGACCCTCGAGGCGGGCGGAGCATCCGTCGCGGCCGAGGAGATCTTCGAGCCGGCCTCGACCGACTTCAACTCGGCGCTGACCTCGGTCCTCGCCCCGAACCCCGACGCGCTGGTCGTCATCTCGTTCGACGAGATCAAGACCATCGCGGAGCAGCTCTCGGCCAAGGGCTTCGACTTCTCGAAGCTCTACGGCACGGACGGCAACTACGGCGTCATCGGCGAGTCCGACACCAACGTCGACATCGCCGGCGCGCAGTTCACCAACCCGGGCGTCCAGGCGTCCGAGGACTTCCAGGGCAAGCTGCAGTCGCTCGTCGAGTCGCAGGGCAACGACGCGCTGACCGTGTTCAGCTATGCGCCGGAGTCGTACGACGCCACGGTCCTGACCGCTCTCGCCGCGCTCCAGGGCAAGGCGACGGACGGTGCGACCATCCGCGACAACCTCATGTCGGTCTCGGAGGGCGGCACCAAGTGCACGACCTTCGCCGACTGCGCGAAGCTCATCGCCGACGGCGAGGACGTCGACTACGACGGCCTCTCCGGCCCGATCTCGTTCGACGAGAACGGCGACACCAGCGAGGCCTCGGTCTCGATCTACAAGTACGGCACGGGCAACACCACCTCCTTCGAGGAGACCGTCGAGGGTTCGCTGAACTGACGACGCGGTGACGCGGCTCCTGCCGCATCCCTGAGGGGCTCGGTCTTCGGACCGGGCCCCTTCGCCGTTCCCGGAGGGCAGAGGCGGAGACGCGCCGGTCGCGCGGACGCAGCGAGGCGCGGCGGTCGTCCGCGCGGGCGTCCGCTGTCGGGTGCGGGCGGACGGCTGCGCGGCGTCCAGGGCCTGGCGTCGCGTCGAGGAGACACCCGGGAGGAGGAGCGGCTCGGACGGCCTGTGAACGCCTCCGAGCGCCTCTCCCGGCCTCGAGGGGCGCCCTGCCGGACCGCGGGCGGGAGCGACGACGTCGAGCGGGAACGCAGAAGCGCGCGCCCTCCCGAGGGAGGACGCGCGCTCGTGGAGTGCGGAGGACCTAGGAGGCGCGGAGCAGCTCCGCCTCCTGCGCCAGGCGGTACGTGACGAAGGAACGGCTGTAGTTGCGGCGCTTGCCGCCGGTGGTCTCGGCGATGACGACCTGGGCGTAGACGCCGACGACGCGCCAGCGCTCGTAGTCGCCGATCGCACCGGTGCCGAAGCCGGCTCCGAGTTCCACAGGGGCGGGGGTGTAGCTCTTCATGGTCGGCTCCTTCGAGGCGGACGACGCGGCGCTCGAGGCGCTGCGGGGAGGGGAGGAGATCGGCGACCGATCGCGGTCCCTACCGGGGGAGAGGGGAGCGGGACGTCCCCCTGCAGGGCTGTCCCGTGTCCCCAAAACTACGGCAGGCAGGGCGATATCCTGTCCCCCTCGTGGGGGTCGCTGGTGCGGAGAGACTCTCGCTGTCCTGCCCTCGTCCCGCGGACAGGAGACCGAGTGTCCAGACCGTCGTTCCGCCGACTTGCCGGGGGTTCGGCGGGCATCGCGGAGAGACCGGTGAAGGCGTGTCCGCGCCGGGAGAGCGGCTCCCTCGCCTCCCTTCTCCGGTACCCCGTGCCGGCGCATCTCCGGGCACCGAGCCGCCTGCCTTCCCGCCCTGCTCGGAGTGGTCTCCGAGCCGCCCGGCGCCCTGGGCGAGCGGCCCCGCCTCCGCCCCGGAGCCGCCCCGGCCCCTCGGCCCCGCTCGCGCCCGATCCGCGCCCCGGCAACGACGAAGGGCCCGCCGTCCGGAGACGACGGGCCCTTCGCAGCGGGGATCAGCCGCCGACGGTCGGGGTGCTCGTGGTGACCTCGTTGGTCGTCGCGAGCGTGCCCAGGTAGAGCTCGATGACCTTGGGGTCGTTCATCAGCTCCCGGCCCGCGCCCTCGTAGGCGTCGCGGCCCTGATCGAGGACGTAGCCGCGGTCGCAGATCTGCAGCGCCCGCCGCGCGTTCTGCTCGACGATCATGATCGAGACGCCCGCGCGGTTGATCCGCTGCACGTTGACGAACGTCTCGTCCTGCCGCATCGGGGACAGGCCGGCGCTGGGCTCGTCGAGCAGCAGCATCGACGGGTCCATCATCAGAGCCCGCGACATCGCCACCATCTGGCGCTCACCGCCCGAGAGCGACCCCGAGCGCTGCTTGAGCCGCTTGCTGAGCTCCGGGAAGAGCTCGGTGACGAACTCGAGCCGCTCCTTGTACAGCTTCGGCTTCTGGTACATGCCCATCTCGAGGTTCTCCTCGATGGTGAGCGACGGGAAGACGTTGTTGTTCTGCGGCACGAAGCCCACGCCCTTGGACACCAGCTTGTCGGCCTTGAGGCCGGTGATGTCCTCGCCGTTCAGCAGGACGGTGCCCTGGCGGATGTTGACCAGGCCGAACATCGCCTTCAGCAGCGTCGACTTGCCTGCACCGTTCGGGCCGATGATCCCGACGAGCTCGCCGCGCTTCACGTAGACGTTCGAGCCGTTGAGGATGTTGACCCCCGGCACGTAGCCCGCGTGCAGATCGTGCGTCTCGAGGGTGTTCGGAGTCGTCGTGTCGGCGGTCATCTCTCGTCCTTCTCGAATTCGACGGCCGGGGCGTCGGTCGTCGGGGCGACGCTCGTCGGCGCGGAGGCCGACGGGGACGCCGTTCCGGCCGCCGGAGCGTCGTGGCCGGGCGTCGGGATGCCGGCCTTATCCGCCTGCCGCTCCACGTCCTCGCGGACGAGGTCGGAGTCCATCTCCTCGGCGATCTCGAGCTGGCCCTCGATCGTGCCCAGGTCGGTGTCGTGGTGCGCGCCGAGGTACGCGTCGATGACGGCCGGGTCGTTCATCACGGTCGAGGGCGGGCCCTCGGCGACGACCTTGCCCTCGGCCATCACGATCACCCAGTCGGCGATCGTGTTGACCATGTGCATGTCGTGCTCGACGAAGAGCACGGTCATGCCCTCGTCCTTCAGGTTCACGATGTGACCGAGGAGCGACTGCGTCAGCGCCGGGTTCACGCCGGCCATCGGCTCGTCGAGCATGACGAGCTCGGGCTCCGACATCAGCGCCCGCGCCATCTCGAGCAGCTTCTTCTGGCCGCCCGACAGGCTCGACGCGTAGTCGTCCCGCTTGGTGTCCAGCTTGAACTTCTCGAGCAGGCGGATCGCGCGCTGCTCGATCGAGTCCTCCTCCTTCGACCACAGCGGGCGGATGAGCGAGGTGAAGATGTTCTCGCCCTTCTGCCCCTTCGCGCCGAGCAGCATGTTCTCGAGCACCGTCATGCCGCCGAGCGCCTTGGTGAGCTGGAACGTGCGCACCATGCCCATCCGCGACACCCGGTAGGCCGGGACGTTGGCGAGGTTCTTGCCCTTGAAGTTCCACTTGCCGGTGTTGGGCTTGTCGAAGCCCGTCAGCAGGTTGAAGAACGTGGTCTTGCCGGCCCCGTTCGGGCCGATCAGGGCGGTGATGGATCCGCGGGGGATCTCGAGGTGCTCGACGTCGACCGCGGTCAGGCCGCCGAAGCGGCGGCTGACGTTGTCGGCGACGACGATGGGGTCCTTCTTCCTGACCCCGGGGACGATTGCTTCCTCGGTGATGTCCGAGACCGGCGTCTTAGGCAAAGTGCAGATCCTTCTTCTTGCCGAAGATCCCCTGGGGTCTGAAGATCACCAGGAGCATGAGGGCTACCCCCACCACGATGAACCGGATGGGTCCGGTCTGCACGGTGGTGAGGCGGATGAGGTCGTTGTTGAGGACCCCGGTGTCGATCCCGAGCGTGAGCAGTCCGTCGGTCAGACCGAGGACGACCCAGAAGATGATCGAGCCGACGACGGGTCCGAAGACCGTCGCGGCGCCGCCCAGCAGCATGATCGTGTAGAGGAAGAACGTGAGCTGGGTGCCGTAGTTGTCGGGCTGGAGCGAGCGGGGGAGGATGAACAGCGCTCCTGCGAGGCCTCCGAGCACGCCGCCCAGGATGAGCGCCTGGATCTTGTACGAGAAGACGTTCTTGCCGAGCGAGCGCACGGCGTCCTCGTCCTCGCGGATGCCCTTGATGACGCGGCCCCAGGGGCTGCGCATCAGGAGGAACACCAGGAGGCAGGCCAGGAGCACGAGGCCCCAGCCGACGATCCGCACCCACCACTGGTCCTGGCTGTAGGTGAGCACGCCGATGCCCCAGCGGCCCTCGGGCAGCGGGTTGAGGTCGTTGAACGCCTTCGCCGCGCCGTTGATGCCCTCCGAGCCGCCGGTGATCGCCGAGAACTCGGGGGTCTTGACCGAGAGCCGGATGATCTCCGCCGCCGCGATCGTGACGATCGAGAGGTAGTCGGCCCGCAGCCGCAGCGTCGGGATGCCCAGGATGAGCGCGAAGACGGTCGCCGCGACGATCGTCGCGAGGAAGGAGCCCCAGACGGGCCATTCGAACTTGACCGAGGTGATGGCGAAGGCGTAGCCGCCCACTGCCATGAAGCCGGCCTGTCCGAAGTTGAGCAGCCCCGTGAATCCGAAGTGGATGACCAGGCCGATGGTCGCCAGCGCGTACGCGGCGACAGTGGGATCGACGATCTGCCCGATCGCCAGCCAGATGAAGTTGAGGTTCATGGTGTCCTAGCCGATCCGTTCCTTGCGGCCCAGGATTCCCTGCGGCCTGACCAGGAGGATGATGATCATGAGAACGAGCGGAGCCACGTACTTGAGGTTCTCCGGGATCCAGATCGTCGAGATGTTCATCATCAGTCCGATGATGAGCGAGCCGACCAGCGCGCCGTAGGCGGAGCCGAGTCCGCCGAGCGTGATCGCCGCGAAGATCAGCAGCAGGATCGACGCTCCCGTGTCCCAGCGCAGCGACTGGTAGTAGCCGATGTAGACGCCCGCCAGCGCGGCGAGAGCGCCCGACATCACCCAGACGACGCGGATGACGCGCTCAACGTTGATGCCCGAGGCGGAGGCGAGGGCCCGGTTGTCCGAGACCGCCCGCATCGCCTTGCCGATCTTCGTCTTCGTGAGGACGTAGGCCACGGCGACGATGCAGACGACGCCGACGACGGCGCCGACGATGTCGGTGAACTTCAGGCTGATCCCGAGCTCCGGCACCGTGAAGAACGGAGCGGTGCTGTTGGGGAGCGAGAGGCGGTCGGCTCCGAAGAAGAAGACGAACACGTAGCGCAGGGCCAGCGAGAGGCCGATCGTCACGATCATCAGCGGGATGAGCTGGATGCCCTTCTTCCGCAGCGGCTTCCAGAGCAGCCCGTCCTGGACGAAGCCGAAGGCCCCGCCGAGAATCACCGCGATCGGGATGGCCAGCAGCGCCGGGAGTCCGAAGACCCCGGAGAAGAGGTACGCCATCAGCGCGCCGAAGGTGACCAGCTCGCCGTGGGCGAAGTTGTTCAGGCCGGTC
The DNA here is from genome assembly GCF_002931195.1 of Rathayibacter sp. AY1C2. Taxonomy (NCBI): domain Bacteria; kingdom Bacillati; phylum Actinomycetota; class Actinomycetes; order Micrococcales; family Microbacteriaceae; genus Rathayibacter; species Rathayibacter sp. AY1C2. Next base: position 29,785 of record NZ_PSWG01000019.1, read on the forward strand.
ACGCCGTAGATCAGCGAGGCGCCGATCGCCGCGAGGGCGATCAGGAGCCCGAAGATCAGTCCGGTGACGACCTTCGGCCAGAAGATGATCCAGAACGTGTCGGCCGACACCGGCTGGTTCACCGCGTTGGACGTGCCGTCGGGGTTCGTCGCGTCGTTGCCGGTCGTGCCCTCGGTCGCGGGGCTCGTCGGAGCCGCGGAGTCCGTCGGGACCGGGACGGTCGCTCCGGAGCCCTTCGGGTTGGCCGTCGAGACGATGAAGTTCACGATCTGGTTCTGCGAGGCGACGATCTTCACCTGCTTCGGGTTCTGACCCGCGGCGGGGTAGCCCTTGTCGACGGGCAGGGACTCCTCGTCGACGGTCACCGTGTAGGTGCCCGCGGCGTCGAGGGGGAACGTGGCCCGGCCGTCCTCGCCGGTGGTCACGGTCGCGGAGGCGTCGCCGCCGATCTCGACGGTCACCCCCGTCAGGTTCTCGTTCGTCCCCTGCACGCGGACCCAGGCGATGATCGACTGGTCGGCGGTGGTGGCGGCGAGTGCGGCGGGGGCCGCCGCGGCGATCCCGGTGAGGGTCGCGGCGAGCAGACCCAGGGCCAGGAGCCGGTCTCGGAGCCTCGGGCGTCTCCTATCCACGGGGCGCCTCCCGGTCCGTCGGATGCAGGGTCGTCGAGCGCTGGCGGCGCATCGAACGGCTGGCTGTGAGCAAGACGTCTACCTCTCGTCAGGGTGCACAGACGGATGGGGTCTCCGGGCACGCCCGAATCGCCGTCGTCAAACAACGTTGGTTGACCATACGTTCCGCATGTGTCGGCGGTGTTTCACCGTCCGCACTTACGCGTGACGACATTATGAGGGAGAGGAGAGCGCTCCAGCGCCCATCCGCGGCCCGGCGGCCGCGCCGTCGAGGAATACCGCGAGCCTCACGGCGCTTAAGATCGAACAACCGTGGCGCTCGTGAGCGGACTCCTCCCGTCCTCTCCGGGCTCCCGCACTCGACCTGCTAAGGGGCATTGATGGACCAGCCGGATCCCTTCGGATTCCTCGGACTCACCTACGACGACGTCATGCTCCTCCCGGGGCACACCGACGTCATCCCGAGCGAGGCCGACACGGCCTCCCGTCTCACCAAGCGCATCAGCGTGGCGACCCCGCTGCTCTCCGCGGCGATGGACACCGTCACCGAGGCGCGCATGGCGATCGCGATGGCCCGCCAGGGCGGCCTCGGCGTCCTGCACCGCAACCTCTCCATCGCCGACCAGGCCGACCAGGTCGACCGGGTGAAGCGGAGCGAGTCGGGCATGGTCTCGAACCCCGTCACCACCACCCCGGACGCCACCGTCGCCCAGGTCGACGACCTCTGCGGCCAGTACCGGATCAGCGGCCTCCCCGTCGTCGACTCCACCGGCGTGCTCGTGGGCATCATCACCAACCGCGACATGCGCTTCGTCTCGCCGTTCGAGAAGGCGACCACGCTCGTCCGCGACGTGATGACCAGCACCGGCCTGATCACGGGCCGCGTCGGGATCCCCGACAGCGAGGTCATCGCCCTCTTCGCGCAGCACAAGATCGAGAAGCTGCCGCTGGTCGACGCACAGGGCAAGCTCGCCGGCCTCATCACGGTCAAGGACTTCGACAAGTCGGAGCAGTACCCCAACGCCACGAAGGACGACGAGGGCCGCCTCCGGGTCGGCGCCGCGATCGGCTTCTTCGGCGACGCCTGGCAGCGCGCCACCGCCCTGCTCGACGCGGGCGTCGACGTGATCGTCGTCGACACCGCCAACGGCGACTCCGCCGGCGTGCTCGACATCATCCGCCGCCTGAAGTCCGACTCCGCGTTCGCCGGCGTCGACGTCATCGGCGGCAACGTCGCAACCCGCTCCGGGGCGCAGGCACTCGTCGACGCGGGCGCCGACGCCATCAAGGTCGGCGTCGGCCCCGGCTCGATCTGCACCACCCGCGTCGTCGCCGGCGTCGGAGTCCCGCAGGTCACCGCGGTCTACGAGGCGTCCCTCGCCGCGCGCGAGTCCGGCGTCCCCGTCATCGCCGACGGCGGCCTCCAGTACTCCGGCGACATCGCCAAGGCGCTCGTCGCCGGCGCCGACACCGTGATGCTCGGCTCGCTCCTCGCGGGCTGCGAGGAGAGCCCCGGCGACCTCGTGTTCCAGAACGGCAAGCAGTTCAAGACCTACCGCGGTATGGGCTCCCTCGGCGCCCTGCAGACCCGCGGCGAGCGGACCTCCTACTCGAAGGACCGCTACTTCCAGTCCGACGTGCCCACCGACGACAAGCTGATCGCCGAGGGCATCGAGGGCCAGGTGCCCTACCGCGGCCCGCTCGCGAACGTGGCGTACCAGCTCGCCGGCGGGCTCCGCCAGTCGATGTTCTACGTCGGAGCGCGCACCATCCCCGAGCTGAAGGAGCGCGGGAAGTTCGTGCGCATCACGGCGGCCGGGCTGAAGGAGTCGCACCCGCACGATGTGCAGATGGTGGTGGAGGCGCCGAACTACCGGCGCTGAGGGGGTCTGGTGGGGCCGGCGGCGGATCGGGATCGCGGCCCCTCTGCCCGATGGGCCTGCGGCCCATACGCCCACCACGCCGGAGGGGCCGCGATCCCGATCCGCCGCCTCCCTCCGGGAGACGAGCGCCGGTCCTCGGCTGAGGGGCGGGGGACGCAGCGCGAGCGGCGCGAGGCGCCGCCGCGACTGCGGGGGGAGGCTTCCGCCTGTGCCGTCGCGGGGGAGTGGTCATGCACCGCGCGCGAGCGCGACGGAGTGGGGACGGGCTTCCCGCGTTGCAGCGAATCGTGGTGGCGGCCGCGCAAGCTTCACCTGCTGGTGGAGTGCGCCCGCTCGCGTCGATCGCGGCCCGGTGAGGAGCCCGGTAGGAGCGGTAGCAGGCGATCCGCTCTCCAGCGGATCGTCGTAGCGCGGACGCGACCCGCTCTTCGGAACGCGACCATCCGCTGGGGCCGACCGCGGGCGAGCGACGAGCGGAGCGAGGAGCGAGCCACGGCTGACACCGCTCAGCGGTAACCGGCGATCCGCGTGCGAGCGGATCGTCGTAGCGCGGACGCGACCCGCTCTGCGGAACGCGACCGCCCGCTCGGGCCGACCGCGGGCGAGCGACGAGCGGAGCGAGGAGCGAGCCACAGTAAACTCTGCGTCATGGAGATCGAGATCGGGCGCGCCAAGCGCGCCCGCCGCGCGTACGCCTTCGACGACATCGCCGTCGTCCCGAGCCGCCGGACGCGCGACCCCGAGGTCGTGTCGGTGAAGTGGTCGATCGACGCGTACCAGTTCGCGACGCCGATCCTCGCCGCGCCGATGGACTCGGTGGTGTCGCCGGCGACGGCGATCCGGCTCGGGCATCTGGGGGCGCTGGGCGTCCTCGACCTCGAGGGTCTGTGGACGCGGTACGAGGACCCGGAGCCGCTGCTCGAGGAGATCCGCAGGCTTCCGGCCGAGACCGCGACGCAGCGGATGCAGGAGATCTACTCCGCTCCGATCCGCCCCGAGCTGGTGACCGCGCGCCTGGCCGAGATCCGCGCCGCGGGCGTGACCGTCGCCGGGGCCTTGTCGCCCCAGCGGACCGCGGAGCTCTACCAGACCGTCGTCGACGCCGGGGTCGACGTGTTCGTCATCCGCGGCACGACCGTCTCGGCCGAGCACGTCTCGCGCGATACCGAGCCGCTGAACCTCAAGAAGTTCATCTACGAGCTCGATGTGCCCGTCATCGTCGGCGGCGCCTCCACCTACACCGCGGCCCTGCACCTCATGCGCACGGGCGCCGCGGGCGTCCTCGTCGGGTTCGGCGGCGGTGCCGCCTCCACCACTCGCACGACGCTCGGCATCCAGGCTCCGATGGCGACCGCGGTCGCCGATGTCGCCGGCGCTCGCCGCGACTACCTCGACGAGTCGGGCGGACGCTACGTGCACGTCATCGCGGACGGCGGCCTCGGCACCTCCGGCGACATCGTGAAGGCCGTCGCGGTGGGCGCGGACGCCGTGATGCTCGGCTCGGCGCTGGCGCGCGCGACCGACGCTCCGGGCGGCGGCTGGCACTGGGGCGCGGAGGCGCACCACCCGCAGCTGCCGCGAGGCCGCCGCGTCGAGGTCGGCACCGTCGGCACCCTCGAGCAGGTCCTCTACGGTCCGGCAACCGGCGCCGACGGCACGGCGAACCTCATCGGCGCCCTGCGCCGCTCGATGGCGACGACCGGCTACTCCGACCTCAAGGAGTTCCAGCGGGTCGAGGTCGTCGTCGCGCCGTACCAGCCCAGCTGACGCTCACCGACCGAGGCGATCCGGACCGTCGAGGCCGCCGCGAACAGCGGGCTCCCTCGACGGGCCGGAGGTCCCTCGACGCGGCGGACGCCGGGACGGGCCGGCCGGATGAGCAGGGGGCTGGCGTCGTGGGCCCTGCGCCAGCCCAGCGGACGACGCTGCGGACCCGCGCGCGGAGCCGGTCCTCCCGGCGCTTCTCGGCGAGAAGCACGAGCTCGGGAGCGGTCCCGGAGGAACGCCGGGTCGGTCCAGGTCGACGGCGGTCTGCGCCAGATCCGAGACGGCGAGTCCGTCGATCAGTGCGGGTGGGGGCGGACGCGCGCTCCGCGACGCCGTTCCACGTCCGGCTGCCCAGGTCCGTCGCCCCTCGACATGCACGGTCACCGCGAGCGGCTCGACCAGGGGGGGGTCCCGGACCGCCGCCGCCGACTCGCGGAGGACGAAGGGCGCGCTCCCGGTCGCGGCCACGGCGTCGATCCGCGCCCGCTGCCGCTCGTCCGCGGAGGTCCTCGCCCACTCGCCGGTCCGCGCGTACCGCTGTGCAGCCGCACGGACTCGTCCGACCGGCGGCACGCCCCGTCTCGACAGATCCCCACTGCACGCTTCCGCCCCCCTTTCCCTCCCTCCGCTCCTTCTGTGGAGACTCCCCCCACCCCCTGTGGACAGCGAGGGACGCAGGACCGCCGAGCCGGCCGGGAACTGCGGGATCCCTCGACGGGTCGGGGTTCCCTCGGCAGGAGGGCTCCGCACGCGCCTAAGCTGGAAGTCCCGAGTGGGAGCGCCGCACGGCGCGGAGGGAGCACGCATGGTCGAGGTCCGCAGGGTCAAACTGCCCGGTGTCGGCGTTCTGCACACGTTCCTGACGGCCGACGGCGGGAAGGTCGGCGTCATCGCCCACCGCTCCGGCCACAGCGACCTGATCACGTTCGCCGAGGGCGACCAGGACGGCGCCAAGGTGTCTCTCCGCCTGAGCGATGACGAGGCGCACACGCTCGCCGAGCTGCTCGGCGGCACGCAGATCACGGAGTCGCTGACCGCGCTCGACCAGATCCCGGGCCTCTCGATCGACTGGTTCACCGTCGACTACGACGACCACATCGCCGGACAGCAGCTCGGCAAGCCCGCCGACCGCGGGATCGTCGGGCTGACCGTCGTCGCCGTGGTCCGGGGCGACGCCGCCAATCCGGCGCCGGCCCCCGACTTCCGCGTCTTCCCCGGCGACACCCTCGTGGTCGCCGGCAGCCCCGAGAAGGTCGCCAAGGCGTTCGCGTTCTTCCGCACCGGCAGCTTCGCCAAGACGGTCGACGCCCCGCCCGGAGCCTGAGGATGCACCACGGCGAAGACCTCATCGTCCTCGGCGTCCTGTTCGTCGTCGCCTACGTCCTCGGCCGGCTGGGGAGGACGATCGGGCTCCCGGCCATCCCGATCTACATGGTCGTCGGGCTCCTCGCGAGCCCGAACTTCCACCTCTTCCCGCTCGACTTCGAGTCGAGCTACATCGAGCTGACCGCGGTCTTCGGGCTGATACTCCTGCTGTTCAACCTCGGCCTGGAGTTCGACCAGGACGAGTTCTTCGGGAACGCCGGCCGCCTGATCCTCTCCGGCGGCTCCTACATCGCGGTCAACATGGCCGTCGGCCTCGGCTTCGGCTTCGCGCTGGGCTGGGGGAGCCGCGAGGCGCTGATCATCGCCGGCATCACGGCGACGAGCTCGAGCGCGATCGTCACCAAGCTGCTGATCGAGCTCAAGCGCCTGGCGAACCCCGAGACGCCGATGATCCTGGGCGTCACGGTCGTCGAGGACATCTTCATCGCGGTCTACCTGGCGATCGTGTCCGTCGTGCTCTCGGGCGAGACGGAGCCGTGGCCGGTGGTGCTCAAGCTCGTCATCGCGTTCGCGTTCCTCGTGGTGATGTTCGCGATCGCCCGCTGGGGCGGGAAGGTCGTCTCCCGCTTCTTCCGCACTCGCGACGACGAGCTGTTCACGATCCTGTTCTTCGGTCTCGCCATCCTGTTCGGCGGCATCGGCGAGGTCCTCGGAGTGACGGACGCCATCGGCGCATTCCTGATCGGACTGGTCATCGGAGCGACGCGGTTCCGGTCGAGGGTCGAGCACATCGCGATCCCGCTGCGCGACGTGTTCGGAGCCTTCTTCTTCGTCAACTTCGGTCTCGGGCTGGATCCCGGTGCGTTCCCGAGCGTCGTGGTCCCGGTGCTGATCGCCGCGGTGATGACCATCGTCCTGAACCTCGGCGCGGGGCAGTTCGTCGCGTGGCTCAACAAGCTCGGACCGCGCGCGGGCCTGAACGCGGCGTTCATCCTGCACAACCGCGGCGAGTTCGCGCTCATCCTGGCGACGCTCTCGCTCTCGGCGGGGCTCGACGAGCGGATCCAGCCCTTCGCCGGCCTCTACGTGCTGATCATGGCGATCGTCGGGCCGATCCTCGCCTCGCGCTCCGAGAGCATCGGCGCGTTCCTCTCGCGGCGGCGGCACCGCCCGGCACCCGCAGCGGCCACGGCCATGGACGAGGAGGACTTCGCGCTCGTGGAGGCGGCGATGGCCGCGCCCGCCGTCTCCGCGGAGGAGGCCCCCGCTCCTCCGAGGCGCCCCGCGGAGCCGGACGAGCTCGACGACGAGTTCCCCGATCCGATGCGTCAGGCGCTCATCGACCAGGCGATGCAGCAGTCCGACGGCGCCGACGACGCCCGGCCCCGCCGCCCGAGGGAGCCCGACTACTGATCCCACGGAGCTCCCACACTCACGGGTTAGGCTCGATCCGGCCCGCGGGACACCGCACGGATCGAGGGCGGACGAGGGACGAATGACGCAGAGCACGGTCGGGCAGGTGGCCCGGCGCCCGCGCTGGATCGCCGCGCTGGCGCTCGCACTCCTGATCGCCGGACTCTTCGCCGCGCTCGGGCAGTGGCAGGTCGGCCGCGCGGTCGAGGCCGCCGCGCCCGACTCCGGAGTGTCGGAGACGACGCTCCCGCTCGCCGATGTCGCGACCCCCTCCCGCTCGATCACGGCGACCGCCGACGGACAGCGCGTGGAGGGCTCGTCCGTCTTCGTGCCGGGCGGTGCCGAGATCCTCGGCGGCCGCCTGAACGGCGAGCAGCCGGGCTGGTGGGTCATCGCCCGCACCCGCACCGCCGACGCCGACCTGGTGCTCGCCTACGGCTGGACGCAGGACGAGGCGCAGGCGCAGTCCGTCGCGGACGCGCTGAACAGCGGGAGCGAGCAGGCGCCCTCCTCCTTCATCGGCCGCCTCGTGGCCAACGAGGCCGCGGAGGCTCCGGCGGAGGGCCTGGACCCCGCCACCCTCACCGCGCTCTCCGTCCCCGCGCTGATCAACCGCTGGCCGGACCCGCCCCAGGACGTCTACCAGGGCTACGTCGTCGTCGACGAGCCGGTCGCCGGCCTCGAGGCCATCGACTCCCCGGCGCGCGTGAGCGACGTCTCGCTGAACTGGCTCAACGTCTTCTACGCGATCGAGTGGGTCGTCTTCGCCGGCTTCGCCCTCTACCTCTGGTTCCGCCTCGTCAAGGACGCGTGGGAGCGCGAGGCCGAGGAGGCGCTCGACGCCGAGGAGCGCGCCCGCGCCGACCTGGGCGACCGGGCCGAGGCCCCCGCCCCCGCACCGTAAACTGGTCGTCATGCCCCTCGAGCCCAAGCCCGCGCAGTTCCCTGCGATCCGGAGCGCGCTGCGCTTCTACCGGGTGACCTCGATCATCACCGGCGTGATGCTGCTCCTGCTCTGCGCGGAGATGCTGCTCAAGTACGTCTTCCACCTCGAGCTGTTCGCCTTCGGCCAGCAGGGCGTCCTGCACTTCGCCCCGATGTACGAGGTGCCCGGAGGCGAGTTCACGTCGAGCGGCACCGGCGCGAACCTGTCCACCGGCATCCTGATCGCGCACGGCTGGTTCTACGTCGTCTACCTCTTCGCCGACTTCCGCCTGTGGAGCCTCATGCGCTGGCCGTTCACGCGCTTCGTGCTCATCGCGCTCGGCGGCGTGGTGCCCACCCTCTCCTTCTTCGTCGAGACCCGCATCGCCCGCGAGGTCGAGCAGTACCTCGAGCGCCGGACCGCCGGCACCGACCCGAAGACCCCGACCGACTCCGTGGAGGCCCCCCATTAGCGAGCAGCCCACCGCTCCCCAGCCGCACCTGGCCGCGCAGCCCGTCCTCGTCGTCGACTTCGGCGCGCAGTACGCGCAGCTGATCGCCCGCCGGGTCCGCGAGGCGAACGTCTACTCCGAGATCGTGCCCTCCAACGCCACGGCCGCCGAGATCGCCGCGAAGTCGCCCGTCGGCATCATCCTCTCGGGCGGCCCCTCCAGCGTGTACGAGGAGGGCGCCCCGCAGCTCGACCCCGCGATCTTCGACCTCGGGATCCCGGTCCTGGGCATCTGCTACGGCTTCCAGGTGATGGCGAAGACGCTCGGCGGCGAGGTCGCCAACACGGGGCTGCGCGAGTACGGAGCGACGGACGCCGCCCTCTCGACCGACGGTGGCGTGCTCCTCGGCGAGCAGCCCGCCGACCAGACGGTGTGGATGAGCCACGGCGACTCGGTCGCACAGGCGCCCGAGGGCTTCGAGGTCCTCGCCTCCACGAGCTCCACCCCGGTCGCCGCCTTCGGCAACGACGAGCGCCGCCTCTACGGCGTGCAGTGGCACCCGGAGGTCAAGCACTCCGCCTACGGCCAGGCCGTCATCGAGAACTTCCTCCACCGCGCCGCGGGCATCCCGGCCGACTGGAACTCCTCCAACGTGATCGACGACCAGGTCTCCGTGATCCGCGAACAGGTCGGCACCGGACGCGTCATCTGCGGCCTGTCCGGCGGAGTCGACTCCGCCGTCGCCGCTGCGATCGTGCACCGTGCCATCGGCGACCAGCTCACCTGCGTCTTCGTCGACCACGGACTCCTCCGCAAGGACGAGCGCCGCCAGGTCGAGGAGGACTACGTCGCCGCGACCGGCGTCCGCCTGGTCACCGTCGACGCGCGCGAGCAGTTCCTCGACGCGCTCGCCGGCGTCAGCGACCCGGAGCAGAAGCGCAAGATCATCGGCCGCGAGTTCATCCGCACCTTCGAGGCCGCCGCCGAAGCGCTCGTGCTCGAAGCGCAGGGCGAGGGCGAGACGATCGACTTCCTCGTCCAGGGCACGCTCTACCCCGACGTCGTCGAATCCGGCGGCGGCACCGGCACCGCCAACATCAAGTCCCACCACAACGTCGGCGGACTCCCCGAGGACCTGCAGTTCGCGCTCGTCGAGCCGCTCCGCACCCTCTTCAAGGACGAGGTCCGCGCGATCGGCCGCGAGCTCGGCCTCCCCGAGGTCATCGTCGGCCGCCAGCCCTTCCCCGGACCCGGCCTCGGCATCCGCATCGTCGGCGAGGTCACCCAGGAGCGGCTCGACCTCCTCCAGGACGCCGACGCCATCGTCCGCGCCGAGCTCACCGCCGCCGGCCTCGACACCGAGATCTGGCAGTGCCCCGTCGTCCTCCTCGCCGACGTCCGCTCCGTCGGAGTCCAGGGCGACGGCCGCACCTACGGCCACCCCATCGTCCTGCGCCCCGTCTCCTCGGAAGACGCGATGACCGCCGACTGGACCCGCCTGCCCTACGACCTCCTCGCCAGAATCTCCAACCGCATCACCAACGAGGTGAGCGGCGTGAACCGGGTGGTGCTGGATGTGACGTCCAAGCCCCCCGGCACCATCGAGTGGGAGTGATTCCGCGGGTCTCCGCACGGTCATCTGCGGCGTTGTCGGCGGTTGCGATACCTCCGGTATCGCGCCCTTCTCCGCCTTGCAGCTGACCGCGCGGAGACCCGCGGAACGTCAGGAACGGCTCCCTTCGAAGGGGGCCGTTTCTTGTTGAGGGGAGCGGGTGGGGGAACGAGCCCCTGCGGGGCCGTTCCCGGGTGCAGGTAGAGGGGAACGAGCCCCTGCGGGGCCGTTCCCGGGATGCAGGTCGGGGAACGAGCTCAGGTGGCTGTTCAGGGAACGGGTGGCCGCGGTTCGGCCGGGGGATCGGTCGGGGTTGACCGGTGCCTGGCGAGGCGTTCCGAGTGGCGGTCAGCGGGACGAGGCCCTGCGGGGACGTTCCGGGGGTGCCGATCGAGAGGCGAGCTCCTGCCGGGTGGTCGGGGAACGCGGGTCTGCGCTGGTCCGGGGGCCGTGGTGCAGGCGGAGGCGGCGGGCGCGCGAGCGCGGGTCAGGCGGGGGTGTCGAGCACGCCGATGAAGCGGGTGCCGATGCCGTCGTACTCGTCGCGGCGGTGGCCCTCGGGGTGGTGCGGCCAGGAGGCGGGGGAGTGGTCCTCGCAGACGAGGAACGTGAACTCGGGCCACCACTTCTTCGGGCGGGCGGCCTCGGAGCGGCCGCAGACGGCGCAGTCGAGGGTCACCCACACGGGACGCCTGCCGGTGCGGTTCGCGCGCGACTGGACGAGCCAGGCGGGCGGATCCTGCTCGAGGGCGGCGAGCTCCTCCTCCGACAGACGGGTGGGGATGCCGTGCCGCGTCGCCATCTCGAGGGGGATGTCGAGGCGCTGAGCGGCCTCGCGACGCGTGATCATCCGGCCACCCTAACCCAGCGCCGCGCGCGGACCCCGAGGCCGCAGCGACGCGCGCGCGAGCAGCCACTCCAGCGGGCCCTGCCCCACGAGCCGCCTCCAGAGGAGAGCGGCGACGATCGAGCCGACCACGAAGACGCCGAGCAGCGTCCAGCTGCGCCACGACCCGAAGTCGAACGGCTCGTACGGGACCAGGTACACCGCCAGCGCCACGAGCTGCAGCGAGTAGATCGTCAGCGGCATCGCACCGACGGCCGCGATCGGAGTCGCCGCCCGTGCCAGGAGCGGCAGCCGCTGCAGCAGAGCCGTCAGCGCGCCGAGAACCACACAGGCGACCCCGCCCGCCCCGAGGAGCTCGGCGGTGGTGCTGGCGTGCGCCTCCACCGCCTCCGGACCCCCGAGCAGCAGCCCGCCGCCGTAGCCGAGCACGGCCGAGACGGCGCCGCCGACGACGACCCAGCGCTGGGTGGTCGCGGACCGGATGTCGCAGCGCGCGATCAGGAGGCCGAGCACCACGTACGCCAGCCACGACGGCACCGGGTAGTACTGGGTGAGCCAGGTGAGGGGCTGCGCGGCCAGGAGCGCCTCGTCGGGCGACAGGGTCGAGAGCCAGGAGCCGCCGGCGCTCGTCAGCGCGTCGACCGCGAGGGGCCCGGCGATCGCCGCGACCGCGACCAGCAGGGCGAGGACCGCCCGCGGCAGGAAGAGCAGCAGCGCCGCGACGAGGAACATCACCCCGTAGTGCGGCAGGATCACCGCGATCGGCGTCCCCAGCAGGGTGAGGGCGACGCCGATGACGAGCAGGTACAGCCCGCGGAGCAGGATCGATCCCGTGTCGTGCCAGGGCCGCGAGGAGCGCTGTGCTCCGCCCGTCATCAGCCCGATCGACACTCCCGCCAGCACGGCGAAGAGGACGGAGCTGCGGCCGTTCCAGAGCATCTCGCTCTCGACCGGGGCGAGGTGGGCGGCGAACATGCCGAGGACGGCCAGGCCGCGTGCGACGTCGAGGCCGACGATCCGGGAGTCTGCGGCACTCATCCCTCCATCGTGCCAGGCGCTCCCGGCAGTGCACCGGGAACGGCGCTGGGGCCGGGAACGACGACGGGCGCCCGACCCGGAGGTCGAGCGCCCGTCGGACGTGGTGCGCCGTGCTACTCGCGGAAGATCGCGACGAGGCGCAGGATCTCCAGGTACATCCAGACGACGGTGACCAGGATGCCGTAGGCGCCGGTCCAGCCGTAGATGCGGGGGAGGCGGTTGCGCACGCCCTGCTGGATGAACTCGAAGTCCATCACGAGCGAGTACGTGGCGAGCGCGACGGCGATGAGGCCGATCACGATGCCGATGAAGCCGGTGCGGAGACCGAAGCCGCCGCCGACGCCGAAGAGGCCGAGGCCCAGGTTCACCAGCGAGAACACCGCGTAGCTGATCATGCCGATGAAGAAGATCTTGTTGAGCTTCGGCGAGGTGCGGATCTTGCCGTTCATGAACAGCGCCAGGGTGACGCCGATCACGATGACGGTCGCCATGAGGGCCTGGACGACCGCTCCGGCGTACGCGCTCTCGAAGAACTTCGAGATCGCGCCGACCGCGATGCCCTGGGTCGCGGCGTAGCCGAGGATCAGGGCGGGCGACGGCTGCTTCTTGAAGGCGTTGACGATGCCCAGCACCAGCGCGACGAGCACGGCGGGGAGCATCAGGCCCGGGACGAACCAGCCGACGGCCGCACCCGCGAGGAGCACGACGAAGGCGAGGGCGGTCTTGGCGAGGGTGTCCTCGACGGTCATCCGGTCGGTCTCGACGGAGCCGGCGGCCGGACGGGAGTACATCTGGTCGAGCGTGCCGGGGGAGACGTCCGGGAGGTCCTGCACGCGGCCGGCGTAGCCGCGGTTACTGAACTCCGGGCGTCCGAAGGCCGGATTGTTGCTTGCCATGGTTCCTCTTCTCTCAGGTGCGCTGGTCTCCGAGGGAACTCGCGGATCTGAGTCGCTGTGGGTGCGGGGTGCGCCGCGGATCCGAGAGGACTGCGACGATGGACACCACCTTATCTGAGAGCACCTCTCAGAGTCTGGCTGTTCTCTTCGAGCGGACCTCGACTCCGCTGCGAGCCGTGCAGAGCCGCCCGTAGGATCGCGGCATGCCCGCGCGCCAGTCACCGCTCGTCATCGGCCACCGCGGAGCGAGCGGCTACCGACCGGAGCACACCCGCTCCGCCTACGAGCTGGCGATCGCGCTGGGCGCCGATGCGCTCGAGCCCGATCTGGTGGCGACCCGCGACGGCGTGCTCGTCCTCCGCCACGAGAACGAGATCTCCGGCACGACGGACGTCGAGAAGCGCCCGGAGTTCGCTGCACGCCGCACCACCAAGCGGATCGACGGCCGCGAGATCACCGGCTGGTTCACCGAGGACTTCACCTGGGACGAGCTGTCGGAACTGCGGGCCCGGGAGCGGCTGCCGGCGGTGCGCGGCTCCAGCGCCACGTTCGACGGGCAGTTCCCGCTGCTGCGCTTCAGCGAGCTGCTGGCGTTGCTGGACCGGGCGGCGGAGGACGATCCGCTCGCTCCGCCGGGGCTCGTCGCCGAGATCAAGCACGCGACGTACTTCGCCGGGATCGGGCTGCCGCTGGACGTGCTGCTGCGCGAGGAGCTCGCCGCCGCGGGCTGGGGTCCGCGCGACCCGCGGCTCACGATCGAGAGCTTCGAGAAGACCGTGCTTGAGCGGCTCGCGGTGAGCGGAGTCGGCGCCCGCCGGATCTACCTGCTCGAGTCGCGGGGCGCCCCGCCCGACCTCGTGGCCGCCCACGGCGCCGACGCGGCCCCCTACTCCGCCTTCACCACGCCGGCGGGACTGCGGAACCTCGCCGGAGCCGTCGACGGGATCAGCGTCGACAAGAGCATGCTCTTCTCGCGGGACGCGGCCGGCCGGGCGACGGGGACCGGTCCGCTCGTCGAGGACGCCCACGCGGCCGGGCTCGAGGTCTACTGCTGGACGCTGCGCGCCGAGAACCGATTCCTCGAGAAGGTGCACCGCCGCGGGAAGGACCCGGCGGAGTACGGCGGCTGGCAGGAGGAGTTCGCGATGATCCTCCGCTCGGGAGTGGACGGCGTCTTCGCCGACCAGCCCGATCTGGCGATCGAGGCGCGGGCGGCCGAGCAGGAGCGTCTGCTCCGCGGCTGAACCCGGATCGTGATCGGGCGCTCCTCCGGCGCGTGCCGAGCGGACGCGGAGGCTTCGCTGGCATCATCGGCTCACCACCGCCCGCCCGTCCCTCGAGAGGAGGCCCCGTGTCCACCCGAGAGCGCATCACCCGCCGCTGGATCACCACCGCCGTCCTCGCCGTGATCGGCGTCGCCGTCGTCTACTGGCTCGCCGTGCTCACCCCTCAGGGCCAGGGCGTCGAGAACTCGGGGCTCCGGGGCGCCGACCTCGTCTTCGGCCGCGCCACCGGCGCCGCCGCGGGGGCGCTCGCGGACGTCACCCCGCTCTCCATGGTCGTCGGCGCCCTGCTCGTCGCGGCGATCGCACTGATCCGGAGGCGCCCGGCGCTGGCCGTCGCCTCCGTCGGCTCGATCGTCGTCACGGCCGGGCTCACCCAGCTGCTCAAGAACGTGGTCCTCGAGCGGCCCGAGCTGGTCGACACCGACTCCTGGTACACCGGCGGCAGCTTCCCGAGCGGGCACACCGCGGCGGCCGTCTCGGTGGTCTTCGCCCTGGCGATGGTCGTCCCCGGGCGCGCGCGGACCGTCGTGCTCGCGCTGGGCGGCGCGGTCGTGGTGCTGGTCGGCAACCTGACGATGGCCGCCTCCTGGCACCGGGCGAGCGACGTCCTCGGGGCCGACCTCGTCGCGCTCGCCTCCGCCTCCGCCGCCTGCGCGTGGCTGACCACCAGGGCCCAGGTGGGCCGAGCGCCGAAGAGGCCCGCGCGGCGCGGGGTGAACCGGCTGCTCCTGGTGTGCTCGGTGATCGTGGTGGTGCTGCTCGCGGCTCTCGCCGTCCAGGGCATCCAGTACTACCCCGACGACACGAAGGACCTCACCGCCTTCGCGCTCCTGCAGCTCCTGGCGGTGTCGACGTCGGCGCTCGCCGTGCTCGGCTTCTCCCTCGCGTGGCGCGGACTGGACGTCGGTGGGGCGCTCACCTCGCCCGCGCCGCGTCAGCGGACCGCCTGACCGCTCCGGTGTCGGAGGGGCGATCTACACTCGGAGGGACATGAGCTTCCTCTTCGATCCGAGCGACTCCCGCGCCACCCCGGTCATCGTCGGTCCCCCCGGCGGCCCCGGGGACGCGCCCCGCACCGACCCGGCGCACGAGCAGCTCGTCGCGGGGCTGAACCCCCAGCAGCGCGAGGCGGTCGAGTACCGCGGAGAGGCGCTGCTCATCGTCGCGGGTGCGGGCTCGGGCAAGACCAGCGTCCTCACCCGGCGCATCGCGAGCCTCCTGGGCAACGGCGAGGCCTGGCCGAGCCAAATCCTCGCGATCACGTTCACCAACAAGGCCGCGGCCGAGATGCGCGAGCGCGTCGAGAAGCTGGTGGGGCAGAGCGCCGAGGGGATGTGGATCTCGACGTTCCACTCCGCGTGCGTGCGGATCCTGCGCCGCGAGGCCGAGAACTTCGGCATGACCAAGTCGTTCACGATCTACGACTCGGGCGATCAGCGCGCCCTGCTCAAGCGCATTGTGAAGGACCTCGAGGCCGACTCGCTCGGGATCACCGTCGCGAGCGCCTCCGCGAAGATCTCCAAGCTCAAGAACGAGCTCGCCGACGTCGACTCCTATGCCCGCACCGCGAACCTCAGCGACCCGAACGAGGAGATGTTCCTCCAGGTCTTCCGGGCCTACTCGCGGGCGCTCGAGGGGGCGAACGCGTTCGACTTCGACGACCTGATCGCGCAGACCGTCTACCTCTTCCGCGCCTTCCCTCACGTCGCCGCGAAGTACCAGCGGCGCTTCCGCCACGTGCTGGTCGACGAGTACCAGGACACGAACCACGCCCAGTACTCGCTGATCCACGAGCTGACCCGGCCCGTGCCGCCGGCGACGATGGCCGCGGCGCAGTTCGACCGCCCCTACCGCGGACCGGTCACGGCCGACGGCTCCATCCCGGGGGCCTCGCTCACCGTCGTCGGCGACTCGGACCAGTCCATCTACGCGTTCCGCGGCGCCGACATCCGCAACATCGTCGAGTTCGAGCGCGACTTCCCGGGCTGCCGCGTGATCCTGCTCGAGCAGAACTACCGCTCGACGCAGAACATCCTCTCGGCGGCCAACGCCGTCATCTCGAACAACTTCGACCGTCGCGCGAAGAACCTCTGGTCCTCCAGCGGCGACGGGGAGAAGATCGTCGGCTACACCGGGTACTCGGGTCACGACGAGGCGCAGTTCGTGGTCGACGAGATCGCCCGCCTGCACGCGGCGGGCACCGGCTACGACGAGATCGCGGTCTTCTACCGCACCAACGCGCAGACCCGCGCGCTGGAGGAGATCTTCATCCGCTCCGCGCTGCCCTACCGGATCCTGGGCGGCACGAAGTTCTACGAGCGCGCCGAGATCAAGGACGCACTGGCGTACCTGATCACGGTGGCGAACCCGGCCGACGTGCTGGCGCTGCGGCGCATCATGAACACTCCGAAGCGGGGCATCGGCCCCGCGACGGAGGCGCAGCTGCAGTCGTTCGCCGACACCAACGCGGTGACCCTGCGGGAGGCGATGCGCAACGCCGGCTCGCTCGGGATGGGCCCGAAGGTGACGAAGGCGATCGTCGACCTCGCGACCCTCCTCGACGAGTGCGCGCTGATGCTCGACCCCGCACGGGAGGGCGGCGAGGCGAAGGTGCACGAGGTGCTGACGGCGCTCCTCACCCGCAGCGGCTACCTCGACATGCTCCGCGCCAGCCGCGACCCGCAGGACGAGGCCCGCGCCGAGAACGTCGACGAGCTCATCGCCGTCACCAAGGAGTTCGCGCGCAACAACCCGGACGGCGAGCTCGTGGACTTCCTCACCGAGGTCTCGCTGGTCGCCGCGGCCGACGACCTCGACGACGACTCCGGCACCGTCTCGCTGATGACGCTGCACACGGCGAAGGGCCTCGAGTACGACGCCGTGTTCCTCACCGGCATCGAGGAGGACCTGCTCCCGCACCGCATCTCGGCGAACGAGCCCGGCGGCCCGGCCGAGGAGCGGCGGCTGTTCTACGTGGGGATCACCCGGGCCCGCAAGCGCCTCTACCTCTCGCTCGCGATGACCCGCGCGCAGTACGGCGAGACGTCGGTCGCGATGCCGAGCCGGTTCCTGCAGGAGATCCCGGGAGAGCTGATCCAGTGGCGCCAGTCGCCCGGCGCGGCGACCTCGCGCGGCGGCACGCAGCCCCGGGCCCTGAACGCTCAGCGGCCCGGCTTCGGCAAGTCGCGATCGAACACCGAGTTCCGGGAGGCGCTCGCCGCGGCGCCGAAGGCCAAGGGCGAGTTCCCGAACCGGATCACCGGCATGGTGCGCGACAACGGCGACCTCGAGCTGATCGCGGGCGACCGCATCCGGCACACCGACTTCGGTGAGGGGCGCGTGAACGCGGTGACGGGCGAGGGCTCGAAGCGTGTCGCGCACGTGCTCTTCGACCAGGTGGGCGCGAAGAAGCTGCTGATCAAGGTCGCGCCGATCGAGAAGATCTAGTCCGGTGGCGGCCGGATCGGCGGCCGCGCGGCTCGCGACGGAGGTGTTCTCCCCGGCGGTCCTCGCGGTGCTCGTGCCGGTCGTGGTCGGCGCGCGCGTCGCGGATCCGCCCCTGCTCGGCGTCGCCTGGGGAGCGCTCGCGGCGCTCTTCGTCGGCGTGGTGCCCTACCTCGTCATCCGCCTGCTGATGCGCACCGGCCGGATCCACGGCGACCATCACGTGCCCGACCGGCGCGAGCGGGCGCTGCCGATCGCGCTGGCGCTGGTGTCGATCGCGGCCGGACTGGTGCTTCTCGCCGTGCTCGGCGCTCCTGCCGCGGTGACCACGTTCGGCGTGGTGACGGTGGCCGTGGTGCTCGCCGTCGGCGTGGTCAACCTGGTCTGGAAGCTGTCCGGGCACGCGGCGGTGGTCGCCACCTGCGCCGTCGTCGTGCTGATCGCCTACGGACCGCTCTCCCTGCTGATCAGCGTGCCCATCGTCCTCTGGGTGCTCTGGTCGAGGGTGCGCCTCGGTGCGCACACCCCCGCCCAGGTCCTCGCGGGCGCCGCCGTCGGCACCGTCCTCGCCGGGACCGTCTGGTCACTGCTCGGCTGACGTCCGTCCCTTCCCGTGTGCCCTCTGGTCGCCGTCCGCGAGATGCCGCTCCGGTGCGCGGCACGCCGTGGCGGGCTCACCCGAGTGGCATCTCGCGGAAGTGGTCAGCCTGCGTAGCGCGCGACGAGCTCCCGCTTGAGGATTTTGCCGCTGGGCCCGAGCGGGAGGGCGTCGACGAACTCGACGCGGCGGGGGAACTTGAAGGCGGCGAGGTGCTCGTTGGCGTAGGCGATCAGCTCCTCCGCGGTGGCGGTCGCCGACGGGGCGAGGATCACCGCGGCCATCACCTCCTGGCCGTGGCGCTCGTCCGGGATCCCGAAGACCGCCGCGTTCTGCACGGCCGGGTGCCCGATCAGCACCTCCTCGACCTCGCGCGGGTACACGTTGTAGCCGTTGCGGATGATCATGTCCTTCGTGCGGTCGAGGATGCGGATGTAGTCCTCCTCGTCCTTCGTGCCCAGGTCGCCGGTGCGGAACCAGCCGTCGATCACCGCCTCCGCGGTCGCCGCCGGGTTGCCGAGGTACCCCTTCATCAGGTTGTGCCCGCGCACCACGATCTCGCCGAGCTCGCCCCGGGGGAGCAGCTCGACGCGGTCGGTCACGTCGGGGCGGGCGACCTCGACCTCGACGCCCCAGATCGGCGTGCCGACCGTGCCCGGCCGCGGCGGGACTCCGACGTGGTTGAAGGTGGCGACCGGGGAGGTCTCGGTGAGCCCGTAGCCCTCGTAGATCTCGACGCCGAACACCTCGCGGAAGCGCTCGATCACGGCGACGGGCAGGGCGGCGCCTCCCGAGACCGCGTAGCGCAGCGGCGGCCGGTCCTCGCGCCGGGTCGCGGCGTCGAGCAGGGCGACGTACATCGTGGGCACGCCCTCGAAGACCGTGCAGCCGTGGGCGATCATCGCCTCGAGCGCGGCGTCGCCGTCGAACTTCGGCACCAGGACGACCGTCGCGGCGGTGCGGAAGGCCGTGTTCATCGCGCAGACCTGCCCGAAGGTGTGGAAGAGCGGCAGCGCCCCGAGCACCACGTCGCCGCGGTGCAGGTCGAACGTGTTCATCAGCAGCACGTCCGACTGTGAGACGATCGCGAAGTGCGTCCCCTCCGCCCCCTTCGGGCGGCCGGTGGTGCCGCTGGTGTAGAGGATCGTCGCCGTGTCGGAGGGGGAGCGGGGCACGTAGCCGTCGATCGGGGTCGCCTCCGCGGCGAGGTCCTCCAGGCGCGGTAGGGGCGAGGCGGTGCCGTCGGGCACCATCACGCTCAGCACGGGAACGTCTGCGAGGTCCGCTCCGGCGGCCCCCTCGGCGAGCAGCGGAGCGGCGCACACGAGCGCGACGGCTCCGGAGTCGCGCAGGACGTAGGCGATCTCGTCGTGCTTGAGCAGGGCGTGCACGGGGACCACCACGGCGCCGAGCGCGAGGACGGCGAAGTAGCCGCGGGGGAAGTCGGGGACGTTCGGGACGAGCAGGGCCACGCGGTCGCCCGGTCCGATCCCCTGGGCGCGCAGGGCTCCGGCGTAGGCACGGGTCTGCCGCCAGAGGGTCGCGTAGTCGACGGCCTGCTCGCCGACGCGGATGGCGATCGTGTCAGGGGTGCGCCGCGCCGCCTCCGCCAGGATGGCCGCGACGGAGAGGGTGCCGAAGCCGGCGGCGGGCGGGGGAGCGGCGGGGGCCTCGGCCGTGCGGGGTTCGGTGATGCTCATCAAGGCTCCAGTCGTCGTTGACCGCCGCGGCGGATGCCGGGTGCTTCACCGTAGATCCGCCGGGCGGCCGCGTCGAGCGATCCGCACCGGATGTTCAGCACGGACGGGCGGGGAGTGCGCATCCCGGCGCCGAGCGGAAGGGGGTGCGGGAGGCGCGGGCGGCTGC
Source organism: Rathayibacter sp. AY1C2 (assembly GCF_002931195.1). Lineage (NCBI taxonomy): Bacteria > Bacillati > Actinomycetota > Actinomycetes > Micrococcales > Microbacteriaceae > Rathayibacter > Rathayibacter sp. AY1C2. The sequence continues at coordinate 49,769 of NZ_PSWG01000019.1, forward strand.
CTACAGTCGGACTGCTGCGGCCCGGTTCCGCGGGTCGGACGACGGGAGGCGCGATGCGCGGCGAGGCGACGCTCTACACGGATGCGGTGGTGACGGCTCCGTTCGCCCTCGCGGTGATCGCGGAGGCGACCGGCTCGCGCGTGGTCGGTGCGCGGACCGCGGACGCGCACGTTCCGCTCTACAGCGGTCCGACGAGCGCGCGGGTCGAGATCGCGGGGTTCGGCGACAGCGTGCCGGTCACCGTCGACGTGCGCGACGAGCGCGGGATCGACGAGGCGCGTGCGGCCGCGCAGGCGCTCGGGCTGGAGCTCGCCGCCTACGCGGGCTGGGAGGTCGTGGCCGGCTTCTGAGCGTCGCGTCGGACCCGGGCGAGGTAGTAGCGGCTGGGAGCCGTCCTCACGGTCGCGGGCAGCAGGCGGTAGACGGCGAAGGTGCGCGAGAGCGCCCGCTCGAACCGCGCCTCCTGCCGTGCGGTCCAGTGGAAGCCGAAGGGCTCGCGGAGCGCCGCCGGGAGCAGACCGGCGGTGATCAGGCGGAGGTAGGGGCCGAGCGGGCGCAGGTACCAGGCGGCGATGCTCGGGCCCAGCAGGTCGTGGGCGACCCGGCGGGCCGCGGGCGTGACCTCGAGGCGCTCCAGCTCCCGCTCCCAGTAGGCGTCGAACGCGGTGCGGGAGTCGGGCCAGAGGTCCGCGGGCATCTGCAGGGCCGCGCCGACGACGACGGAGCGGCGCACGATGTCGTCCGCCTCCTCCTCGCTCAGCGCGCCGAAGGCGCCTTCGTAGAGCTGCAGCATCGACTGGGTGAGCGTCGCTGCGACCCAGCGCTGCAGCTCCGGATCGAAGGCCGTGTAGCCGGGGCCGCGCACGGGCACGTGCGCCCTGTTCACGCGGCGGCGGACGGCGCGCACGTCCTCGGGAGTGCCGTAGTGCAGGACGTAGAGGTAGGAGAGCGTCCCGTGCAGGCGGTTCACGGCCCGGTGCACGAAGTCGGAGTGGTCGGCGACGCCCTGCCCGACCGCCGGGTGCGCGATCTGGAGGAGGATCGCGCGCGCGCCCGCCAGCAGGAACACGCCCTCGCGGAAGACGTCCGGGGTGCGGGAGGCCGACGACATGGCTCCACGCTACGCGGGAGCGGCCGGCGGAGGAGGAGCCGGTGCCCCCGGCGGGCGTACGGCGGGCGCGGAGCGACCGCACGGGAAGCCCCCGGCGGGTGCGGAGTAGACTCGGCGCGGCCCAGGGACAGTGCCGAGACTCCGGCGTCGTCCGGGCCACCTCGAACTCGAAACGCAAGCGCGCTCGGCGCGGAATGGGAATGCAGCGTGGATCTCTTCGAATACCAGGCCCGTGATCTGTTCGAGAAGTACGGCGTCCCCGTGCTCCCGGGCATCGTCGCCGACACGCCGGAGGAGGTGCGCGCCGCGGCGGAGAAGCTGGGCGGCGTCACCGTCGTCAAGGCGCAGGTCAAGATCGGCGGCCGCGGCAAGGCGGGCGGCGTGAAGGTCGCGAAGACCCCCGAGGACGCGTTCGCCGCGGCGCAGTCGATCCTCGGCCTCGACATCAAGGGCCACGTCGTCAAGCGCGTCATGGTCGCAGGCGGTGCGCGCATCGACCGCGAGTTCTACTTCTCGGTGCTGCTGGACCGGGCCAACCGCTCCTACCTCTCGCTCACCTCCTACGAGGGCGGCATGGAGATCGAGCAGCTCGCCGTCGAGCGCCCCGACGCCCTCGCGCGCGTCGAGGTCGTCCCCGGCCAGGGCATCGACCAGGCCAAGGCCGAGGAGATCGCCCGCGCGGCGAAGTTCCCGGAGGAGCTGATCGCCAAGGTCGCGCCCGTCCTGGTGAAGCTCTACGACGTCTACACCGGCGAGGACGCCACGCTCGTCGAGGTGAACCCGCTCGTGCTCACCGAGGAGGGCGACATCGTCGCGCTCGACGGCAAGGTCTCGCTCGACGAGAACGCCGGCTTCCGCCACGCGGACCACGCCGCGCTCGAGGACAAGGACGCCGCCGACCCGCTCGAGGCGAAGGCCAAGGAGAACGACCTCAACTACGTGAAGCTCGACGGCGAGGTCGGCATCATCGGCAACGGCGCGGGCCTGGTCATGTCGACCCTCGACGTCGTCGCCTACGCCGGAGAGAGGCACAACGGCGTGAAGCCGGCCAACTTCCTCGACATCGGCGGCGGAGCCTCCGCGCAGGTGATGGCGAACGGCCTCGACGTGATCCTCGGCGACGAGCAGGTCAAGAGCGTCTTCGTCAACGTCTTCGGAGGCATCACCGCGTGCGACGCGGTCGCCAACGGCATCCTCCAGGCGCTCGAGATCCTCGGCGACTCGGCCACGAAGCCGCTCGTCGTCCGCCTCGACGGCAACAAGGTCGAGGAGGGCCGCGCGATCCTCCAGGCCGCCGCCAACCCGCTCATCACGCTCGCCGCGACCATGGACGAGGGCGCCGACAAGGCCGCCGAACTCGCCGCCGCGTAACGGACCCGACGACTCAAGGAATCAGAGAACAAGCATGTCGATCTTCCTCACCAAGGACTCCAAGGTCATCGTCCAGGGCATCACCGGCGGCGAGGGCACCAAGCACACCGCGCTGATGCTCAAGGCCGGCACGAACGTGGTCGGCGGCGTCAACGCCCGCAAGGCCGGCACGACCGTCACCCACGGCGACGTCGAGCTCCCCGTCTTCGGCACCGTGAAGGAGGCGATGGAGGCCACCGGCGCCGACGTCTCCATCGCGTTCGTGCCGCCCGCCTTCTCGAAGGACGCCGTCATCGAGGCGATCGACGCCGAGATCGGCCTCCTCGTCGTCATCACCGAGGGCATCCCGGTGCAGGACTCCGCGGAGTTCTGGGCGTACGCGCAGGAGAAGGGGAACAAGACGCGGATCATCGGCCCCAACTGCCCCGGCATCATCACGCCGGGCGAGTCGCTCGTGGGCATCACCCCCGCGACGATCACCGGCAAGGGCCCGATCGGCCTCGTCTCGAAGTCGGGCACCCTGACCTACCAGATGATGTACGAGCTGCGCGACCTCGGCTTCTCGACCGCCATCGGCATCGGCGGCGACCCGATCATCGGCACGACCCACATCGACGCGCTCGCCGCGTTCGAGGCCGATCCCGAGACGAAGGCGATCGTGATGATCGGCGAGATCGGCGGCGACGCCGAGGAGCGCGCCGCGGACTTCATCAAGGCGAACGTCACGAAGCCCGTCGTCGGCTACGTCGCGGGCTTCACCGCCCCCGAGGGCAAGACGATGGGCCACGCCGGCGCCATCGTCTCCGGCTCGGCCGGGACCGCGCAGGCCAAGAAGGAGGCCCTCGAGGCCGCGGGCGTGAAGGTCGGCAAGACGCCGTCCGAGACGGCCGCCCTGCTCCGCGAGGTCTACGCGGCGCTCTAGCGCCCGTCCTCCCCGCACCACCGTCGGAACGGACGGTGCCCCTGCTCCGGCGGGCGGCGCCGTCCGTTCCGTCGTCGGGGCGGGTCCGGCCGGAGTAGCGTCGCAGCGTGACCCGCCGCCTCGGACTCGACCTGCTGACCTTCGTGCCGTACCCGGAGGGCCCCGAGCGGCCCGGCGACGCCGCGCGGAGCCTCGAGGACGGGCTGGCCCTGCTCGAGCTCGCCGAGGAGCTCGGCTACGGCACCGGCTGGGCCCGCGTGCGGCACTTCGAGCGCTACCTCGCGTCTCCGATGACCTTCTTCGCGGCCGCCTCCCAGCGGACCCGCCGCCTCCGCCTCGGGACCGCGGTCATCGGCGCCCGCTACGAGTCGCCCGTGCGCCTCGCCGAGGACGCCGCGACCGTGGACCTGCTCTCGGGCGGACGCCTCGACCTCGGCGTCAGCAGCGGCTTCGCGCATCTCTCCTCCGTCTTCGACGGGGTGTTCGGGCAGGCCGAGCGCGACTTCCGCGAGGAGGCGCAGGAGCGCATCGCGCGACTCCGCGAGGCGCTCTCGGGCGCCGTGCTCGGCGTCGCGGAGTCGGCCCTGATGTCGGTCCCGGTCGGCGCTCCGCTGGTTCAGCAGCCGCACGCGCCCGGCCTCGCCGACCGGCTCTGGTACGGGGCGGGAACGGTGTCCTCCGCGGTCCGGGCGGGCGAGCAGGGCATGCACCTGCAGGTGTCCACGCTCAACACGGAGGAGACGGGCCTGCCGTTCGCCGAGCAGCAGGCGGTGCAGATCCGTGCCTACCGCGAGGCCTTCGCCGCCGCGCACCCGGGGCGCACGTCCAGGGTGACGGCGGGCCGCATCGTGCTGCCGCTGCTCGACGCCGCCGACGAGGAGGCGCACCGCCCCTTCATCGAGGGCTACCTCGCGCGGATGGACGACGAGGGCCGCCCCCGCACGGCCGACCGGTCGATCATCGCCGCCCCGATGCGCTTCAGCCCCCTCCATGTCGGGAGCCCGGAGCGGATCGTCGCATCGCTCGCCGCGGATCCGGCGCTCGCGGAGGCGGACGCGCTCACGGTGACGCTCCCGGCGGTCGGCGGGGTGGAGTCGCACCGGCGCATCCTGCGCGCCGTCGCCGAGCGCATCGCCCCGCAGCTGGGCTGGACGCCCGGCGCCTGAGGATCAGCGCCGCGCGAGCAGTGCCCGGACGGGCCGCTGCAGCAGGAGCAGGAGCAGCCACCAGAGCCCGACCGACGGGACCAGCAGCGCCAGCGCCAGTGCGACGAGGAGCAGCGCGAAGGGCAGCAGGGCGGGCGCGAGCGGCAGGGGCCCTGCGCCGGGCCGCCTGAGCTCCGGGTGCCGGGAGAGGCGCAGCTCGATCAGGACCAGCGCCCCGCTCATCGCGGCCATCGTGCCGATGTAGAGCCCGATCGTCGCCCGGGAGTCCGGGAACAGCGCCAGCGCGCTCGTCGAGAACGGGAAGAACGCCAGCGCGGCCAGCCAGAGCAGGTCCAGCCACACCAGGGCGCCGTCGTAGTCCCCGGCGATCTCGAAGACGCGGTGGTGGGGGATCCAGAAGACGGCGATGACCGCGAAGGAGAGCGCGAAGGCGAGGACCGAGTCCAGGTGCTCCGCGAGCAGCGCCGGGACTCCGCCGCCCTCCCGGGCGACCTCGGGAGCCAGCTGCACCAGCGGCAGGACGAGGACGGTGATGGCGATGGCGGCGGTCGCGTCCGAGAAGTTGACGAGCCGGTCGAGCCCGCGCTCCGTCCGGCGGTGGGCCGCGCGTCCCCCGGGGCGCCCGCGGTGCACCAGGCGCTCGATCGGACCCGAGAGCAGGAGCAGCAGGAGCGCGAACATGTTGACGGCCGGCACCGCGACGGCGAGCACGAGGGCCGCGAGGAGGACGCTGATCACGATCAGCGACCTCGAGAGGGAGCGCCGCGGCTCCGCCCCCGGGGCCAGGAGATCCGGATCGCGGCGCACGATGAGCTGCATCGCGAGGGTCGCCGCGCTCGCCGCGATCATCGTGCCGATGTAGAGCGCGATGACGCTGCCGTCGGTGTCGAGCACGTTCGAGATCAGGTTCGCCGCGAAGGGGAGCAGGACGACCGCGGCCAGCCAGACGAAGTTCGCGACGACGAGCGCGGGCGAGTACCGGGCCACGCCCTCGAAGACGGAGTGGTGGACCGCCCAGAGCCGCCCGATCACGGCGAACGTGATGAAGAAGGCGGAGAGGGTGCCGTAGTGCCCGGTGAGGAGGGACCCCAGATCGGCCGCGCGGCCCTCCTCGACCACGTCGACCAGGGGGAGGACGAGGAACGTGATGGCGATGGCGACGACGGCGTCGGAGAAGTTCACGAGGCGGTCCAGGCCGCGCTCCGTCCGTGCGTCCGAGGTTCCCGTCATGGCTCCGACACTAGAGGGCCGGGCGGCGCGCCCCTGACCCGCCTCCGAGCGCGCCGCCGCTAGGCTCGTCAGGCCCATGAACCGGATCACCGTCGCCCTCCTCGCCGCCTTCGACGCCGCGCTGTCGGCGCTGATCGGGATCGCGATCCCGCTCGTCCCGCTGACCGTCCTCTGGGCCGTGCAGTACGACACGACGGTCGACTTAGACGTGTTCTGGCGGGTCGCCGCCGACGCCTGGCTGCTCGGCCACGGGGCCGACCTGCAGGCGGCGCTGGCCCCCGACTCCGCCCTCGCCGTCGCGCTGCCCGGAGGCGCGGACGCCTTCCCGGTGACGATCGCTCCGCTGGCCTTCGCGCTCCTCACCGTGCTGCTCGGCGCGCGCACCGGCCGCCGCGCCCAGGAGTCGCCGTTCCGGGCCATCGGCGTCCTCGTCGCGATCGCGACCTACCTGGCGATCGCGCTCCTGGTCTCGCTCGGATCCGCGGACCCGGCCGCCACCGTCGATCCCCTGCAGGGGACGCTGCTGCCGCCGCTCGTCTTCGCGCTGGGGGTGCTCGTCGGAGCAGCGCTCCACTCCGCCCGCAGCGACGAGGCCGACCCCCTCGGCGAGCTGGCCGCCTCCGCGCTCGACCGCGTCCCCGCGCCGGGGCCCGGGCTCGTCCTCGCGTCGCTGCGCGGGGGAGTGCTCGCCGCGGCCGGCGTGGTCGGAGTCGCGGCGGTGCTCGTCGCCGTGCTGCTGGTCGTGCACTACACCTCGGTCGTCGCGCTCTACGAGAGCCTCGGCGCCGAGGCGCTCGGCGGCCTGGCCCTCACTCTCGGGCAGCTCGCGTTCCTCCCGAACCTGGTGATCTGGGCGGCGAGCTGGCTGATCGGCCCGGGCTTCGCCCTCGGCACCGGCTCCTCCGTGAGCGCGGCCGGAACGCTGCTCGGACCGATCCCGTCGATCCCGGTCCTCGCCGCACTGCCCGCAGGGGACTCGGCCTTCGGCTTCCTCGGGCTGCTCGTGCCGCTGCTCGCCGGGTTCGCCGCGGGATGGCGGCTGCGGCGCGGCGTGATCGAGGCGCTCGACGGACGCTCGCTTCTGCGCTGGGGCGCGGCCGCGGCCGGCGGGATCGGCGTGGTCGGCGGCCTGCTGCTCGGGCTCCTCGCCTGGTTCTCGGCGGGCGCCGCCGGGCCCGGGCGGCTCGCCCAGGTGGGCCCGGACCCGCTCGTCGTCGGGGCGGTCGCCGCCCTCGAGCTCGCGCTGGCCGCGGGCCTGGGCCTCGCCGCGGGCCGCAGCCGACGCGGCTGACGCCGGCGGAGGCGTCCCCCTAGACTTGCGCAGTGCTGAAGTTGGTCGTGCTCCTCTCCGGCGGCGGATCGAACCTCCGCGCCCTGCTGGACGCCACCGGCGACGAGGGCTTCCCCGCCCGCATCGTCGCGGTCGGCAGCGACACCGACGCCGAGGGCTTCCGCCACGCCGAGGAGCGCGGAGTCCCCGCCTTCACGGTCGCGCCGCGCGACTTCTCCTCCCGCGACGAGTGGGGCGCCGCCCTGCTCGGGCGCATCCGGGAGTGGGAGCCCGACCTCGTCGTCTGCGCGGGCTTCATGCGCATCCTGCCGCCCGTGGTGGTGGACGCGCTCAGCCCGCGGATGATCAACACCCATCCCGCCCTGCTGCCCCTCTTCCCCGGCGCCCACGCCGTCCGCGACGCCCTCGCCGCCGGCGCGACCGAGACCGGCGTCACCGTGCACGTGATCGACACCGGCGTCGACACGGGCCCCGTCATCGCCCAGGAGAGCCTCGCCGTGCTCCTCGGCGAGAGCGAGGACGCGCTGCACGAGCGCATCAAGACCATCGAGCGTCGCCTGCTGGTGCAGACGGTGCTCGACATCGCCCACGGAACCGTCGACCTCGAGGAGCTCGCCCGCGCATGAGCATCACCGCCCACGACCCCAGCAGCTACGTCAACCGCGACCGGGTCCCCGTCCGCCGGGCGCTGATCTCGGTCAGCGACAAGACCGGCCTGCTCGAGCTCGGAGCGGCGCTCGCCGCGGCCGGCGTCGAGCTCGTCTCCACCGGCTCGACCGCAGCGACCCTCCGCGGCGCCGGCCACGAGGTCACCGACGTCTCGGCCGTCACCGGGTTCCCTGAGTCGCTCGACGGCCGCGTGAAGACGCTGCACCCGGCCGTGCACGCGGGCATCCTCGCCGACCTGAGGCTCGCCTCGCACCGCGAGCAGCTGGAGCAGCTCGACATCGCCGCGTTCGAGCTGGTCGTGGTGAACCTGTACCCGTTCCGCGAGACCGTCGCCGGCGGCGCCGACGCGGCGACCGTGGTCGAGAACATCGACATCGGGGGCCCGGCCCTCGTCCGCGCCTCCGCGAAGAACCACGCGAACGTCGCGATCGTCGTCGATCCGGCCGACTACTCCGGGATCGCGACCGCCCTCGCCGACGGCGGCACGACGCTCGCCGCGCGCCGCACCCTGGCGGCCCGCGCCTTCGCGCACACCGCCTCCTACGACTCCGCCGTCGCCGCCTGGTTCGCCGGGCAGGAGGCGGCCGAGGGCGTCGAGGGCTCGGTCGAGATCCGCGGGACCCTGCAGCAGGTCCTCCGCTACGGCGAGAACTCGCACCAGAAGGCGGCCCTCTACGTCTCGCCCGACGGCACCGGCATCGCGCAGGCGACGCAGCTGCACGGCAAGGAGATGTCCTACAACAACTACGTCGACGCCGACGCGGCCGTCCGCGCGGCGTACGACTTCGTACTGCCCGCCGTCGCGATCATCAAGCACGCGAACCCGTGCGGCATCGCGATCGCGAGCTCGAAGGCGATCGACCCCATCGCCTCCGCCCACCGCCGCGCCCACGAGTGCGACCCGGTGTCGGCCTTCGGCGGCGTCATCGCCGCGAACCGGCCCGTCACCCTCGCCATGGCCGAGACGGTGAAGGAGATCTTCACCGAGGTGCTCGTCGCCCCCGGCTTCGAGCCCGAGGCGCTCGAGGTGCTGAAGACCAAGAAGAACCTGCGCCTGCTGCAGCTCCCCGACTTCTACGCCCCCGTCGAGCGCGAGTTCAAGCAGATCTCCGGCGGCCTGCTGCTGCAGGAGCCGGACCGCTTCATCGGCGGCCCCGGCGAGGTCAGCTCCGGCTGGCAGCTCGTCGCCGGCGAGCCCGCCGACGCAGACACGATGCTCGACCTCGAGTTCGCGTGGAAGGCCTGCCGCGCCGTCAAGTCGAACGCGATCCTCCTCGCCAAGGGCGGCGCCTCCGTCGGCGTCGGCATGGGCCAGGTCAACCGCGTCGACTCCTGCCACCTCGCCGTCACCCGCGCCGGCGACCGCGCCCCCGGCTCCGTCGCCGCCTCCGACGCGTTCTTCCCCTTCGCCGACGGCCTCGAGGTGCTCCTCGCCGCCGGCGTGAAGGCCGTCGTCCAGCCCGGCGGCTCCGTCCGCGACGCCGAGGTCATCGACGCGGCCGCTCGCGCCGGCGTCACGATGTACACGACGGGGGAGCGGCACTTCTTCCACTGAGTGACGGGCGCGGAGCGCCCGTCACTCGGTGGAAGAAGTGGTGTTCGATCTCCCCGCCGCTCCCTGCGCGGCGGGGCGCGGTCGGCTCGGCGACGGGGTGCGTTCCGTAGAGCGGGGTGCGTCGCCGGTCGCGGGAATCGCTTGGCACGCGATTCCCGCTGAACCGGCTCTGCCTTGCGGTGCTCGTCTTCCCCGCCGCTCCCTGCGCGGCGGGGCGCGGTCGGCTTCGCGACGGGGTGCGTTCCGTAGAGCGGGTAGCGTCGCCGACCGCGTGAATCGCTTGGCACGCGATTCCCGCTGAGTCGGCTCTGCCTTGCGGTGGGCGGTTTCCCGGCCGCTCCTCGCGCGGCGGGGCGTGGTCGGTGCCACGACGTGAGGCTTTCCATGGAGTGGGGGCGTCGCCGGTCACGGGAATCGCTTGGCACGCGATTCCCGGTGAAACCGCTCTGCCGTGCGGTGGGCGGCTCTTAGGGGGCTGCTAGGGGATCGACAGGCGAGGCGCGGGCGGGGGCGCGTAGGGTCGCCGGGTGCCTTCCGACTCGACGCCCGCGTCCACTCCCGACACCCCGACCGCAGCGACCACCACCGCCCCGAACCGGGACCGCGCGCCCGGGACGGGCCGCCGGATCCTCGTCGCGCTGCTCGCCGCCGCGGCGACCGCGCTCGTGGCGCACCTCGCCAACCTGCTGGCCTTCTTCATCGGCAACCAGCTGCAGCCCGGCTCCATCCCGCAGGTCAACGCCTACTTCCTGCTCTCGAGCGTGCTCGGCTTCGTGGTCGTCCTCGTCCTCGCCGTCGCGGGGATGCTCGGACGCACCTGGAGCGCCGCCCTCGCGGGACTCGTCGCGGGCGTGGTCGGAGCCGTGTTCGGCACGCTCGTCCAAGCCAGCGCCACCGGCGAGGCCGTCACGGGCGCCGTCTGGGCCTCCATCTTCCAGACCTTCGCCGGACTCAACCTCGTCTTCCTGCTCGCGTTCACCGTCTCGGCAGCGAGCGTCGGCCACACGCTCTGGAACCGCCTCCGCACCACGGGCGCTCCGGCCGCCGTCGTCACCGACCGCCGCATCGCGATCGTCCGGGCCCCGGCCGCCGACCTCTCGGCGGGCGAGCTCACCCACCTCGAGCGCGTCCCCGTCGACCAGCAGCGCGCCCAGCAGCAGTGGGAGGCGTACGTCGACCTGCTCGAGCGGGCCGGCTGGGAGACGGTCGAGGCCGCACCGGCGCCCGGACTCGCCGACTCCGTCTTCCTCGAGGACGCGGTCGTCGTCTTCGGCGACCACGCCGTGATCGCCCGGTCCGGAGCGGAGTCCCGCCGTGGAGAGACGGCAGGCGCCGAGGAGGCCGTCCGCGCCCTCGGCCTGACGGTCGACCGCATCGAGGAGCCGGGCACGCTCGACGGCGGCGACGTCCTCAAGGTGGGATCGACGGTCTACGTCGGCCGCGGAGGCCGGACCGACGCGGCGGGGGTCGCCCAGCTGCGCGCGATCCTCCGCCCCCGCGGGTACGACGTCGTCGCGGTCCCGCTGACGAAGGTGCTGCACCTCAAGAGCGCCGTGACCGCGCTGCCCGACGGCACGGTCATCGGCTGGGAGCCGGTCGTCGACGAGCCGCGCCTGTTCCCCTCCTTCCTGCCGATGCCTGAGGAGGCGGGCGCCCACGTGGTCGTCCTCGACGACGACACCCTCCTGATGGCCGCCTCCGCTCCCCGGAGCGCCGAGCTGCTGCGGAGCCTGGGCTACCGCGTCCTCACCGTGGACGTCTCGGAGTTCGAGAAGCTCGAGGGCTGCGTCACCTGCCTCTCGGTCCGCGTCCGCTGACGGCGGAGGCGGGGGAACCGCCGGATCGCGGCGGCCGCTGGACGGAGCACATAGCCGGGGTATAGCCTTCAAGGCTGCCCGGAGCTCTCCGGCCCGGTGGCACCTCCCGCCTCCCCGCCCACCCGGCAGAGGAGGCCCCGCCCTCGTCGCGAAAG
>NZ_PSWG01000002.1:0-145400 GCF_002931195.1 Rathayibacter sp. AY1C2
GCCCGGCGTGGTATCCAACTCAGAACAGCGTGATCGGCTTGACGATGTCGGCGTAGATGAGGAGGGCGCTCATGCCGCCGAGGACGAGGACGACGACGTAGGTGAGCGGGAGCAGGCGGGCGATGTCGACGGGGCCGGGGTCGCGGCGTCCGAAGAGCTTGGCGATCCGGCGGCGCAGGCCCTCCCAGAGGGCGCCGGCGATGTGGCCGCCGTCCATGGGGAGCAGCGGCACCAGGTTGAAGACGAGGAGGGCGACGTTGAGCGAGGCGAGGACGCCGACCATCGTCTGCACCTTCGACACGACGGGGAGCTGGTCGGAGGCGGCGATCTCGCCCGCGATCCGGCCGACTCCGACGACGCTGATCGGGCCGTTGGCGTCGCGCGCCTCCGAGCCGAACGCCGCCTGGGCGACGTCGATGAGGCGCTGCGGCAGGTTGAGGATCACATGGGCGACGCTGGTGATGTTCGACCAGACCGTCTCGGGCACCGCGGTGACCGGCTGCTGCGCGAGGGCCGACGTGGGCGAGATGCCGATGAAGCCGACCGTCTGCGTCTCGATCGCACCGGAGGCGTCGGTGACGGGGGCGCCGTTCGCGTCGGTCACCGCGACCTCGTTCTCGGCGGGGGTGATCGTGAGGGTCAGCGGGGCGCCGTCGCGCTGGACGGACACGCTGAGCGGGACGCCCGCGGAGCGCTGGATGATCGGGGTCAGGTCGTTCCAGGTGCTCACCGGAGTGCCGTCGATCGCCGTGATCGTGTCGCCCGGCAGCAGGCCGGCCGCGGCTCCGGGTGCCAGCGGGTCGTCGGCGGTGCAGGTCGCGGTCGCGCGCTGCGACTCCGGGACCACGCACTGCGAGACCGCGGCGAGGGTGCTGGTGCTCTGCGGGATCCCGATGCCGCAGAGGAGGACGGTGAAGAGGACCGTGGCGATCACGAGGTTCATGAAGGGGCCGCCGGCCATGACGATCACGCGCTTCCACACGGGGAGCCGGTAGAACGCGCGGTGGTCCTCGCCGTCGCCGATCGTCTCGGCGCTGGCGGCGCGGGCCTCGTCGATCATCGTGGCGTAGGCGCCGCGCCGGGGCTCCTCGAGCTGGGCCTCGGAGGACGCCAGGCCGTTGAAGAAGCCGGTGCTCGACTCCGTGGGCCGGTCCCCCGGGTGCTTCGGCGGGTACATGCCGATCATGGCGATGTAGCCGCCGAGCGGGATCGCCTTGACGCCGTACTCCGTCTCGCCGCGGCGCCGGGAGAAGAGGGTCGGCCCGAACCCGATCATGTACTGCGTGACCTTGACCCCGAACAGCTTGGCGGGGAGGAGGTGCCCGACCTCGTGCAGGGCGATGGAGAGGGCGACGCCGACGGCGATGATGACGACGCCGAGGACGAAGAGCAGCACGGATTCCACCGACACACTGTAGGCCGGGCCCGCCCGTCCACGCTGGGGTGCGCCTGCATGGATCCGATGAACTCCGCGGCCGAGCGGATCAGCGGAGCGACGTCCGCCGACACGGGTCCGCGGAGACGGAGCCCGTCCGGATGACCCCTGGTCAGACTCCGGCGATCCGCTCGTCCGCCGTGCGGCGCGCCCACTCCTCCGCCGCGGCCAGCGACTCGCGGGTCAGCACGCCGTCGACGCTGTGCGCGTCGACCACCGCCTCCACCGTCTCGAGGATGTCGAGGTAGCCGATCCGCCCGGCGTGGAACGCCTGCACGGCCTGCTCGTTCGCCGCGTTGAACACGGCCGGGTAGGAGGCGCCCGCCTCCCCGACGCGCTTCGCGAGCCGGACCGAGGGGAACGCCTCCTCGTCCAGCGGCTCGAACGTCCAGGAGTGGGAGCGGGTCCAGTCGAGCGGGACGCCGACCCCGGCGACGCGATGCGGCCAGTCGAGGCCGAGCGAGATCGGGAGCCGCATGTCCGGCGGCGAGGCCTGGGCGACCGTCGAGCCGTCGACGTACTCGACCATCGAGTGGATCACCGACTGCGGGTGCACGGTGACGTCGATCCGGTCGTAGGGGACGTCGAAGAGCAGGTGCGCCTCGATCACCTCGAGCCCCTTGTTGACCAGGGTGGAGGAGTTGGTCGTGACGACCAGGCCCATGTCCCAGGTCGGGTGCGCGAGCGCCTGCGCCGGGGTGACGTCGCGGAGGGAGGCGCGGTCGCGTCCCCGGAACGGCCCGCCGGACGCGGTCAGCACGAGGCGGCGGACCTCGCGGTGCTCGCCCGCGAGGAGGGCCTGGGCGATCGCGGAGTGCTCGGAGTCGACCGGCACGATCTGGCCGGGACCGGCGAGCGAGGTGACGAGCTCGCCGCCGACGATCAGCGACTCCTTGTTGGCGAGGGCGAGCGTCCTGCCCTCCTCGAGCGCCGCGAGCGTCGGGCCGAGCCCCACCGAGCCGGTGATCCCGTTCAGCACGACGTCCGCGTCGACCGAGCGGATCAGCTGCTCGGCCTCCTCCGCGCCGAACGCCGTGTGCTCGACGCCGAACGCGGACGCCTGCTCGGCGACCGCCGCCCGGTTCGAGCCGGCGGCGAGGCCGACGACCTCGAACCGCTCGCGGTTCGCGCCGATGACGTCGAGAGCCTGCGTGCCGATGGACCCGGTCGAGCCGAGGATGATGACCCTGCGCATCCGCCCATCCTGGCACGGAGCACCCAGCGCCTCCCGGTCAGCTGATGGCGAGGATGTCGACCACGAAGACGAGGGTGTCGGTCCCGCTGATCCCCGCGTTCTGGTTGCCCTGGTCGCCGTAGCCCTTCGACGGCGGGATGGTGACCAGCACCTGCGAGCCGACGGTCTGGCCGACGACGGCCTCCTTGAAGCCCTCGATCACGTCGCCGGTGCCGAAGGCGGCGGGAGCGGGCTTCCCCCAGCTCTGGTCGAACACCTCGCCGGTGCCCCAGACCACGCCCTGGTACTGCACGATCAGCTGGTCGCCGTCGGCCACGGTCGCGCCGCTCCCCTTCTTGAGGACGGCGAGCTGCAGGTCGGCGGGCGGGTCGGTCGAGGGGATGGTGACGGTGGGCGCCCCGTCCTCGGCGAGCGCCACCGTCGGCAGGCCGTCGACCGGGGGCTGCGGCTCGCCGTCGGCGGCGGTCGGCACGATCTGCTCGACGTCGATCACCATGACGATCGAGTCGGTCGCGGCGATGCCGAACTGGCTCTGCCCGGCGTCGCCGAACGCGTCGGCCGGGGGAACGACGGCGACGACGCGCGAGCCGACGGTCGCGCAGTTGACGGCCTTCACGAGGCCGGCGAGGTACTGGTCGGTGTCGACCTCGAAGGCCGCGCGGCCACCGGACGCGTAGCTGCTCGCCGAGAACTCGGCACCGCTCGTCCCGTTGTAGAGCGTGTAGTCGACCAGCACGGTGTCGCCCTCGGCGACCTCCTCGCCGGTGCCCTCGATCGCGACCGAGCGCTCGGTGACGTCCACGCTGACCGGGCTGGGGAACACGGTGACCGGCTTGGTGGCGAAATCGCCGCTGGTCTGCACCGCGGCGGTCGCCTCGCCCTCGGTCGCGCAGCCGAGCGGGGTGGCGGAGGCGGACGGCGCTGCATCCGGCTCCCCGGGGGTGCAGGCCGCCAGGCTCAGGGAGGCGCCGAGGACGGCGAGGATCGCGAGGGTTCTGCGCACAGGGGCACCTTTCGTGACCGGCGGCGGCCGGTGGACGTTCGGGGATCGCCTCCATCCTGCACGGCGCGCCTCGCAACGCGCTGGGTGCGGGTCCTCGAACGGTCCCAGGCCTACCATCGGGGAATGCGTGAATTCTCGGTCCCCCAGTCCCGAGAGCTCGTCACCGAGCTCCCCGGCCCGCGCTCCGTCGCCCTCCAGGAGCGCCGCGTCGCCAGCGTCTCCCGCGGCGCCGGGACGCTCGCGAACATCTACATGGACCACGCGTCGGGCGCGGTCCTGGTCGACGTCGACGGCAACCGCCTGATCGACCTCGGCTGCGGCATCGGAGTGACCACCATCGGCCACGCGCACCCCGCGGTCGCCGCGGCGGCCGCCGCGCAGGCCGAGAAGCTGACGCACACCCTCTTCACCGTCACTCCGTACGAGAACTACGTCCGGGTCGCCGAGAAGCTCGCCGAGATCACCCCCGGGGACTTCGAGAAGCACTCGATCCTGGTGAACTCCGGCGCGGAGGCGGTCGAGAACGCCGTCAAGATCGCGCGGAAGTTCACCGGCCGCCGCGCCATCGCGACGCTCGACCACGCCTTCCACGGCCGCACCAACCTCACGATGGCGATGACCTACCGCCCCTGGCCGGAGCGCGCGGGCATGGGCCCCTTCCCGGGAGAGATCTACAGCCTCCCGATCAGCTACCCGTTCCGCGACCCCGAGGGCATGACGGGCGAGGAGGCGGCCGAGCGCACCATCGACTACATCACCACCCACATCGGCGCGCAGGAGCTGGCCGCGCTCTTCGTCGAGCCGATCCAGGGCGACGGCGGCATCATCATCCCGGCGCCGGGCTACTTCCGCCGCCTGTCCGAGTTCTGCACCGAGAACGGCATCGTCCTCGTCGCGGACGAGATCCAGGCCGGCATCGCCCGCACCGGCACCTGGTACTCCATCGAGCACCACGGCGTGGTCCCGGACCTCATCACGACGGCCAAGGGCATCGCCGGCGGCTTCCCGCTCGCCGCCGTCACCGGCCGCGCCGAGATCATGGACGCCGTGCAGCCCGGCGGCATCGGCGGCACGTTCGGCGGCAACCCCGTCTCCACCGCCGCGGCGCTCGCGACGTTCGAGGCGATCGAGTCCGAGGGCCTGCTGGAGGAGGCGCAGCGGGTCGAGCGCCTGCTGCAGGCGCGGATCGGCGACTGGGCCGAGCGCTTCGCGGTCGTGGGCGAGGTCCGCGGCAAGGGCGCCATGTGGGGCGTCGAGCTCGTCCACCCGGGCACGAAGAAGCAGTACCCGGAGGCGCTCACCGCGATCCTGAAGCACGCCACCACGAACGGCGTGATCGTCCTCGACGCGGGCAGCTGGGACAGCGTGCTGCGGATCATGCCGAGCGTGGTCATCAGCGAGGAGCTCATCGACGACGCTGCGACGGTCATCGAGGAGGCGCTCGCCCAGTTCGGCTGATCCGCCGCATGACCGGAGCGGCATGGACGCCCCGGTAGCTTCGTCGGAATGCGGATCGACGACGACCACGAGAGGCCGACTCCCCCGGGGATCGGCCTCTCCGCGCGTCTGGCGCGCCTGTCCATCGGCGGCGTCGGCCGGCTGGTCTACCGGCCGATCGTGGAGGGGCGCGACAACGTCCCGGCCGAGGGACGCGTGATCCTGGCGGCCAACCACCTCTCGTTCATCGACTCCCCGGTGCTGACGCTGCTCGCCCCGCGGCCGGTGCAGTTCCTGGCCAAGTCGGACTACTTCACGGGGACCGGCGTGCGGGGCGCCCTCTCGCGCGCGTTCTTCACGAGCGTCGGAGCCGTCGCGGTCGAGCGCGGCGCCGGCCAGGCCGCTCAGGAGGCGCTGGACCTCGGCCGGGCGATCCTCGAGCGGGACGAGGCGTTCGCCGTCTACCCCGAGGGCACCCGCTCCCGCGACGGGCGCCTCTACAAGGGCCGCACCGGAGTGGCGTGGCTCGCCCTCACCACGGGCGCGCCGGTGGTCCCCGTCGGCATGATCGGCACGCAGGAGCTCCAGCCGGTGGGCACGAGGGTGCCGCGCCTGCACCGGATCACGGTCCGCTTCGGGGCTCCGCTGGACCTCTCGCGGCACGGCTCCGCCGACTCCGGCCGCGCCCGACGCCACGCCACCGACGAGGTGATGGCGGCCGTCCACGCGCTCTCCGGGCAGGAGCTCGCCGGTGCGTACAACGAGTCGCCGCCGACGACCACGGTCGAGCGCATCCGCCGGGCGCTCCCGCACGAGCGCCGCTGAGCCTCAGCGCGCGGACGCCTCCGGCTCGTGGGAGACGGGGAAGTTCACCGAGTTGGCGATGAAGCAGAGCCGGGAGGCCTCGGCGTGCAGCGTCTGGGCGATCGCCACCATCGACTCCTCGGCGACAGTGACGCGGGGCCGGAGGGTCACCGAGGTGAAGCGGCCGCTCTCCCCCTCCTGCAGCATCGAGCCCACCGCGTCGTCCGTGTAGCCGGTGACGACGACTCCGTTCTTGACCGCCACGTGCAGGTAGGAGAGGAGGTGGCACTGCGCGAGCGCCGCGAGGAGCAGCTGCTCCGGGTTCCAGCGGTCGGCGTCGCCCCGGAAGGGCGTGTCGGCCGAGGCGAGGATGGGCGCCGGGCCCTCCGCCGTGACGGTCAGCTGGCGCCCGTACTCGCGGTAGCCGCTCGTGCCGGTGCCCCGGTCGCCCTCCCAGACGACGGACACCGCGTACTCGTGCTCGGACTTCATCGGGCTCCTCCTCGACGGCGGTGGATCAGGCCGGTCGCGCCGGTCTGGACCTCTGGACGCGGAACCCCCGCGGGTAGACTCCGAGGACCATGACAGACACGCTCGCCCCCCAGGTTCCCACGTCCGCAGTCCCCCAGGAGCGGCGCGTCGCGACCGAGATCCCCGGGCCGCGATCCCGGGCCCTGCACGAGCGCCGCCTCGCCGTCGTGCCCACCGGCGTCGGCACCGCGCTCCCCGTCTACATCGACCGCGCGCACGGCGCGATCCTGGTCGACGTCGACGGCAACAGCTTCATCGACCTCGGCGCCGGCATCGGCGTGACGACGATCGGGCACACCGACGACTCCGTCGTCGCGGCCGCCGCGGAGCAGCTCGCGCGCCTCACGCACACCCTCTTCACCGTCACTCCGTACGAGCCCTACATCCGCGTCGCGGAGCTGCTGGCCCAGCACACCCCCGGCGACTTCGCCAAGAAGACCGTCCTGGTCAACTCCGGTGCCGAGGCGGTCGAGAACGCCGTCAAGATCGCGCGCAAGCACACCGGCCGCCCCGGCGTCGCGGTGCTCGACCACGCGTACCACGGACGCACGAACCTCACGATGGCCATGAACTTCAAGGCGCTGCCCTACGGCCTGGGCTTCGGACCCTTCGCCAGCGACGTCCACCGTGCGCCGAGCTCGTACCCGTACCACGACGGCCTGTCGGGAGCCGAGGCCGCCCAGCGCGCGATCTCGTACCTCGAGAAGACCGTCGGCGCGTCCGCCCTGGCCTGCCTCGTCGCCGAGCCCATCCAGGGCGAGGGCGGCTTCATGGTCCCCGCCGACGGCTTCCTCCCGGCACTGCAGGAGTGGTGCACGGCCAACGGCATCGTCTTCGTCGCCGACGAGATCCAGTCGGGCATGGCCCGCACCGGCGCCTGGTTCGCCAGCGAGCACCTCGGCCTCGTCCCCGACCTCGTCCTCTCGGCCAAGGGCATCGCCGGCGGCCTGCCGCTCGCGGGCGTGACGGGTCGCGCCGAGATCATGGACTCGGCGCAGGCCGGCGGACTGGGCGGCACCTTCGGCGGGAACCCCGTCGCCGCCGCCGCCGCCGTCGCGGTCTTCGAGCGCATCGAGCGCGAGGGCCTCCTCGCCGAGGCCGACCGGATCGGCGCCCGCCTGGGCGCGGCGCTGCGAGGCCTGCAGGAGCGCTACGACATCATCGGCGACGTCCGCGGCATCGGCGCGATGATGGCGATGGAGCTCGTGCAGCCCGGCACCGCCGGCACCACGAAGGAGCCGAACGCCGTCGCGGTCCAGGCGATCATCGACTACGCCGCCCAGCACGGGGTCCTCGTGCTGAGCGCCGGCACCTACGGCAACGTGGTCCGCTTCCTGCCGAGCCTCGCCCTCACCGACGAGCTGCTCGACGACGCCGTGTCGGTCATCGCCGACGCGTTCGCCACCCTCTAGGCGCGATCCTCCGAAGGCCACCGCGGGCGCCGAGGCGCTCCCCGGTGGCCTTCGGCGTCTCCGGGAGCGCGGGACCGGTCGGCGCATCGGGCAGGATGGGGGGATGCCAGCAGGAACCTTCACCGTCGCCGAGTCCGTCGAGCTGGCCGTCGTCGAGCGATCCGGGTTCGTCGAGTCGCGCCACGCCGGCTCCGCCGTCCTCCTCGACTCCGAGGGCCGCGTCGCCCGCAGCCTCGGCACCCCGACGGCTCCCGTCTTCCCCCGCTCCTGCCTCAAGCCGTTCCAGGCCCTCGCGGTGATGACCGCCGGAGTCGAGCTGAACGGCGCGGAGGCGGTCATCGCCACCGCGAGCCACGCCGGCATCCCCCAGCACGTGGCGCTGGTGCAGAACCTGCTCTTCCGCGCCGGCCTGGACCACACCGCCCTGCAGTGCCCGGCCGACTGGCCCGGCGACTCCGGGACCCGCGCTCAGCTGCTGCGGGCGGGCGCGACTCCGGACCCGCTCTACATGAACTGCTCGGGCAAGCACGCGGCGATGCTGCTGGCCTGCGTGCAGAACGGCTGGAGCACCGAGGACTACCTCGAGCGGACGCACCCGCTGCAGCAGCACATCGTCGACACGATCGAGCGCCTCACCGGCGAGCGCGTCGTGGCCTCGGGGATCGACGGCTGCGGAGCTCCCGTGCACGCCCTTCCTCTGACCGCGCTGGCGAAGGGCGTCTCGCGGATCGTGTCCTCCTCCCCCGCCTCACCGTTCGGCCTCTACCGCCAGGCCGGCGTCCTCACGGCCGCGATCCTCGAGAACGCGTGGGCGATCGACGGCCCGGGCCGGGACAACACCGTCGTGATCGAGCGCCTGGGCCTGGTCGCCAAGCTCGGCGCCGAGGGCGTGCTCGTGATGGCCTCGCCCGACGGCACCACCGTCGCCCTGAAGATCCTCGACGGGAGCCTGCGCGCCGCGACCGTGGTCGCGCTGAAGCTCCTGGTCGAGGCGGACGCGGTGGACCGGACCGCGGCGAACGACGTGCTGGTGCGGCTGAACCCGGTCGTGTCGGGCGGCGGGCGCCCGGTCGGCGCGATCCGTGCCTCCTACGTCTGACCGCACCTCCCGGCACACCCTGAGCTACTGCTCGCGCGTGAGGCGCTTCGCCCGGGCCGCCGCGGAGACCTGCGTGATCACCACCACGAGGATCGCCAGGACGAACACCGCCGACGCGATGACGTTCGCCTCCGCCGGGATGCCGCGCGCCGCCGCGATGTAGATGTACTTCGGGAACGTGGTGACCGATCCGGAGTTGAAGTTCGTGATGATGAAGTCGTCGAAGCTCAGCGCGAACGAGAGCAGCGCCGCGGCGAGGATGCCGGGCAGCAGCAGCGGGAAGGTGATCCGCCAGAAGACCTGGTTCGGCGACGCGTAGAGGTCGCGTCCCGCCTCTTCCAGCTTCGGATCCAGGCTCGCCACCCGCGCCTTCACGGTGACCACGACGAAGCTGATGCAGAACATCGTGTGCGCCAGCACGATCGTGACCAGTCCCTTCTCGGCGCCCACGCTGAGGAACTGCGCGGCGAGGCCGGCTCCGAGCACCACCTCCGGAGTCGCCATGGGGAGGAACAGCAGCAGGCTGATCGCCGACCGGAACCGGAAGCGGAACCGCACGAGCGCGATGGCGATCATGGTGCCGAGCGCAGTGGCCAGCACGGTGGCGATCACACCGACCAGCAGGCTGTTCCCGAAGGCGGTCATCACCTCTTCACTGGTCCAGGCCGACACCCACTTGTCGAGGGTGAAACCGCGCCAGGCGAGGTTGCTCTTCCCCGAGTCGTTGAAGGAGAAGACGAAGGTGTACCCGATAGGGATGAGCAGGAAGAGCAGCGCCAGCGCCGTGTAGACGCCGAGCCCGAGGCCCCGGAAGCGGCGGCGGCCCCGGATCGGGGCGGGGGGCGGCGCGCCGAGCGCCTCCTGGGCGCTCGCGAGCGGACGGTCGGCCGTCGCGGTCACAGGAGGTCCTCCGTTCCACTGCGCTTCACGTAGAAGCCGACGATGACCAGGATCACGGCCATCAGCACGATCGAGAGCGCGGCGGCCGCCGGGTAGTTCTCGAGCGTGAGGAAGTTCGCCTCGATCGCGTTGCCCACCATCGAGGTCTGCGACGAGCCGAGGAAGTCCCGGCTCGCGTTGATGTAGTCGCCCGCCGCGGGGATGAACGTCAGCAGCGTGCCCGAGACGATGCCCGGCATCGACAGGGGGACGGTCACGCTCCAGAACACGGAGGCGGGGTGCGCGTAGAGATCCGACCCGGCCTCCAGGAAGCGCACGTCGAGGCGCTCGAGCGTCGTGTACAGCGGCATCGTCATGAACGGGATGAAGTTGTAGGTGATGCCGAAGATCACGGCGATCGGCGTCCCCGTGAGGTGGCCGTCGCTCGGCAGGACCGCCACGGCCTTGAGCGCCTGCACGAGCGGGCTCTCGTCCGCGAGGATCTGCTTCCACGCCAGCGTCCGGAGCAGGAAGCTGATGAAGAAGGGCGCGATCACCAGCGTGAGGAGCAGGTTCTGCAGCAGCGGCCAGGGCCGCGCCTTCACTCCGATGAAGTAGGCCAGCGGGTAGCTGATCACCAGCGCGAGCACCGTCGCGATCAGCGCGTAGCCGAAGGAGCGGAGCACGTGTGGCCAGTAGTCGCCCATCACCACGAGGTAGTTCTGCCAGGCGAAGCCGGGGGCGTACTCGCCGATGTCCCCGTCCGGCACCTCGGCCTGGAAGGACGTGAGCACGAGCGAGATCAGCGGCGCCAGGAAGAACAGCAGCATGTAGGCGATGCCCGGCAGCAGCAGGACCAGCGCGATCGTCGACCGCCGGCGGACCGGAGCGTCCTGAGGATCCGCCTGCCCCGTGGCGAAGGCGGCGAAGGCCATGCCTACGCTCCCCCGCTGCGACCGGCCAGGAGCCCCCGGCGCTGCACGGCGATGGCGCTGGTGGAGTCGTCCGCCTCGAAGCGCGGGACCGAGCCCGGTTCGTCCGCGAGTCCGAAGCCGTGCTCGGTGCTGAAGCCGACCCACACCTCCGCTCCCACGCCGACGACCGGCCCGAAGACCATGTTCTGCGCGAAGACGACCACCGGGCCCAGGCCCGGCATCCGGATCGTGTACTGGGTGCTGACCCCGCTGAAGGAGACGTCGACCACGCGGCCGGGCCCGAGCACGTTCCGGCCGGAGTCCGCCGGCGGCTCCTGCGTCAGCAGCAGGAGCTTCTCGGGGCGGACGCCGACCGTGATCTCCCCGCTCGTGCGGGCGCAGCGGGCGACGGGCACGACGATCCGGTGCCCGCCCGCGTCGACGGTGAGTGCGCGGTCGGTGCTGCCGACCACCTCACCCGTGAAGAGGTTGGACTGGCCGAGGAAGTTCGCGACGAACGCGGTGCGCGGGAGCTCGTAGAGCTCCTCCGGCGCGCCCATCTGCTCGATCCTGCCCTTGTTCATCACCGCGACGGTGTCGGCCATCGTCATGGCCTCCTCCTGGTCGTGCGTGACGTGGAGGAAGGTGAGGCCCACCTCCTCCTGGATCGACTTGAGCTCCAGCTGCATCTGCCGGCGGAGCTTGAGGTCGAGGGCGCCGAGCGGCTCGTCGAGCAGGAGCAGGGCGGGCCGGTTGACGAGGGCGCGTGCGAGGGCGACCCGCTGCTGCTGACCACCGGAGAGCTGCGCGGGGCGGCGCTGGGCGAGGTGGTCGAGCTCGACCAGGCGGAGCGCCTCGTGCGCCTTGCCGACGGGGTCGGCGATCCTCCGCCGCTTCAGGCCGAAGGCGACGTTCTCGAGGATCGACATGTGCGGGAACAGCGCGTACGACTGGAACACGGTGTTGACGGGCCGCTGGTACGTCTTCGTCTCGGTGACGTCCCGCCCGCCGATGAGGATCCGGCCGGCGGAGGGCTCCTCGAGCCCGGCGACCAGGCGCAGCGTCGTCGTCTTGCCGCAGCCCGAGGGGCCCAGCAGGGCGAAGAAGGAGCCCGCCGGGATGGTGAGGTCCAGGGAGTCGATGGCCGTGAAGCCCGGGTACTGCTTGCTGATCCCGACCAGCTGGAGGTCGGCGCCGCTCTCGGCGAAGGTCCCGATCGCCATCAGATGCCCAGGAGCACCTTCTGGAACTCGGCCTGGTACTCCTTCTCCTCCGCGGCGGTCAGGGTCCGGAACACGTGCGCCTGCGCGAGCGTGTCCTCGTCGGGGAAGATCAGCTGGTTCTCGGCCAGCTCCGGATCGATGCTCTCCATGACGTCCTTCGCTCCATCCACGGGGGTGATGTAGTTGACCCAGGCGGCCACCTCGGCGGCGACCTCGGGCTCGTAGTAGTAGTTCATCAGGGCCTCGGCGTTGGCCTTGCGCTCGGAGCCCATCGGGACCACGAAGGTGTCGTTCCAGAGCGCGCCGCCCGAGTCGGGGAAGGCGAACTCCCACTTGTCGCCGGCCTCGGCGTTGATCAGGGTGATGTCGCCGGACCAGCAGATCGCCGCGAGGGTGTCCTCGTTCTGCAGGTCGTTGAGGTACGCGTTCCCCTTGATGTTGCGGATCTGTCCGGCGTCGACCTGCCCGCGGAAGACGTCGATCGCGTTCATGTACTCGTCGTCGCCCCAGGAGCCGGCGATGTCCGTCCCCTGAGCGAGCATGATGAGCCCGATCGTGTCGCGCATCTCGCTCAGCACGCCGACGCGGCCGCGGAGCGACGGATCCCACAGCTCCTCGATGCTCGAGAGGCCCTTCGGCAGCTTCTCCCTGTTCCAGCAGATGCCCGAGAACCCCGCCTGGTACGGGAGGGAGAGCCGGCGGCCCGGATCGAAGTCGGGGTTCGCCAGCGAGTGGGTGAGGTTGGCGATGTTCGGGATGTTCGCGTGGTCGAGCTCCTGCACGTAGCCGCGGCGGACCAGGCGCGAGACCATCCACTCCGTCAGGCAGACCGTGTCGGCGCCGATGTACTGCCCGAGCGCGAGCTGGTCCTTCACCTTGCCGTAGTACGAGTTGTTGTCGTCGACGGCGACGTTGTAGGTCACCGCGATGCCCGTCTGCTCCTCGAAGCCCTGGAGCGTGGGGTGGTTCCCGTCGTCGTCCTCGTCCATGTAGGCGGGCCAGTTGTCCCACACCAGGCGCGGGTCGCCGGCCGATCCGTCGGCGGCGGCGGTCGGAGCGGCACGGGTCTGCGGGGCGCAGGCGGCCAGGGCGAGGGCACCCGCTCCGAGGCCGATCCCGCCGAGGACCGCCCGACGCGAGAGGACCGCCCGGCGCTCGCGCTCGTGCGAGCGTGCCGCGGCGACGGCCCGGCGGAGGACGGGATCCCTCGGGAGGGGACGGGTCATGGCGGGGGCTCCTGACTGCGTCGGGGCTCGTGCCTCGGGGGCCGAACGTGGGGAAATACTGGCACAGCGCTCATCCGCCTGTCACGGCGAACGGAGGAGAACGCTCATCCGGAAACATGATCGTCACGAATTCCGCACCCGGAGGCCGTGTCGACCGCCGATTCGGTCCCCGGAGGCCGTGCCGTCAGCGGGTGAGGGGCGGGCGTCCCGAGCCGCCGGCGGACCCGTCGACGCGCTCGACCGCCATCTCGACCGAGGAGAGCAGGATCCGGCTGCCGAGCTTCGCGCGGTAGCGGCGGCCGGCCTCGAGCGGGAGCGGCGCCTGGGTCGGCGCGACCAGCACGGACCCGTTGGCCGACCAGCGGTCCCTGACCCAGAGCCCGCCCTCGTCGAAGCCGAACTCGAGGTGGGTCTTGGAGAGGGATCGCGACGGATCCGGGATAGCGAGGATGTGCCGGAACGTCTCGTTGGGGTCCGGGAGCGGCTGGCGTCCGATCAGGCCGTTGCCGGTCACGATCGCGTGCTGCCCGGTCGCGAAGCTGAGGCGCACGAGCCCCTGCGAGGGCGGCGCCATCGGTGCGCCGGGGGCGGGACGCCGGTGCCGGCCGGGGGCCAGGCCCGGCAGCCAGGCACGGCGGGACGGGTCGAGGACCGTCGTGTCGCCGGAGGACGAGGGGCGGGACGAACCCGTCGTGGCATGCGCCGCCACCGACGAACCGCACTCGCCGCAGAGGATCGCCCCGGGAGCGAGGTTGGAGCCACACGTGCTGCAGATCACCGAGAACGCCCTTCCGCTCACCATCGTACCCAGCGCCGGCGCGGGGAGCCCCGAGCCGGCCGAACCCGACGCGAACCGGCAGGCGCAGGACCGTCGTACGGCCGTTCGGCGTGTGCGGGCGGTCCGGCGGCACCGCCACCGCGGCCGTCCCATGCCGGAGCGCTGCTCGTCAGACCGGTGCGCCGGCCTCCTCGTCGCCGGTGACCGCGAGGACGTCGACGACGATCACGGTGACGTTGTCGCGCCCGCCGTTGTCCAGCGCGGCGTCGACCAGGGCGTCGGCCGCCTCCTGAGCGGAGCCGGTGCCGCTGAGCAGGTGGCCGACGCCGGCATCGGTCAGCTCCTTCGTGAGTCCGTCCGAGCAGATCAGCAGACGCGATCCGGCGAGGACGGGCACGAGCCGGTAGTCGGGGACGGGCGCCTCGTGGAAGCCGACCGCGCGGGTGATCACGTTGCTGTGCGGATGCACGTCGGCCTCGTCGCGGGAGATCAGGCCCGCGTCGACCAGCTCCTGGACGATGGAGTGGTCCACGGTGAGCTGCACGAGGGTCCCGGCGACGCTCAGGTACACGCGCGAGTCGCCGATGTTGAAGACGGACCAGTAGGGCTCTCCCCCGACCACCGTGAGCGCGATCCCGGTGACCGTGGTCCCGGTGCCGACGTCGGCCGTGTGCGACTGCCGGGCGATGTCCCCGACCGCCTCCCGAAGCGCCCGGTCGATCTCCTCCGCTCCGACGGTCGCGCCGAGCGCCGCGGTGGACAGGCGCGACACGACCGCGTCGCTGGCGACCTCTCCTGCCGCGTGCCCGCCCATCCCGTCGGCGACAGCGAAGAGCGGGCTCTTGGCGAGGTAGCTGTCCTCGTTCGCGCTGCGCACGTGGCCGGTCTCGGTGCGCGCGGCCCAGCCGAGGGTCACTTCGGCCGAGGGCGCGTCGGAGCTCCAGGCGGAGACGGGGACGGTGACGGACGCGCGGCTGCGGCCGATCTGCGTCATCGCTGCTCCTCGCATCCCCGTGGCCCGCGCCCGTCCGGTCCGACGGCCCGTGACCGCCGGCTCCAGGGGTGCCCGGCCGCCTCCCGATGGTAGTCGCTGACGGCCCTCCGCCGAGCCGGCCGCCATCGCTGTCGCCCGATGTCCGTCGCGCAGACGGGACCACGCTTAGACCACCGGATCCGATGCCGGAGCGAGCTCCGACGTGCGGATCCACTTGCCCGGGCCCCCGTGGACTGCCAGAATCGCCGCATGGCCCCGTCTCGCCCACCCTCTCAGCGTCCTGTCCAGCTCGACGAGGTGTCGAAGGCGATCATCGAGCAGCTGCAGGCGGACGGTCGGCGCTCGTACGCCGAGATCGGCAAGGCCGTGGGCCTGAGCGAGGCGGCCGTCCGGCAGCGGGTGCAGAAGCTCACGGAGTCGGGCGTCATGCAGATCGTCGCGGTGACGGATCCGATGCAGCTCGGCTTCTACCGCCAGGCGATGATCGGTGTGCGCGTCACCGGCGACACCCGCGACGTCGCGGACCGGCTCGCCTCCATCCCCGCCGTCGACTACGTCGTGCTGACAGCCGGCTCCTTCGACATCCTCGCCGAGGTCGTGTGCGAGAACGACGACGATCTGATCGCCCTGCTCAACCAGGAGATCCGGTCGCTTCCCGGCGTGCTCTCGACCGAGACCTTCGTCTATCTGAAGCTCCACAAGCAGTTCTACAACTGGGGAACGCGGTAAAAGATGACCACCGAGACAGCCTTCTCGACCTCCGGCCTCGAGTCGGGCGATCCCGTCCGCGGGACCGACGCGCCAGGGGGGATCGACGACGCCTCCCTGCAGAAGAAGGCGAAGGACCACCTCTGGATGCACTTCACCCGTCAGTCGACGATGGACTCGGGCGCGGGCGTGCCGATCATCACTCGCGGCGAGGGACACCACATCTGGGACAGCACCGGGCGCAAGTACTTCGACGGCCTGTCCGGCCTCTTCGTCGTCAATGCGGGACACGGGCGGCGCCGACTGGCGGAGGCCGCGGCGAAGCAGGCGTCCGAGCTCTCCTTCTTCCCGCTCTGGTCCTACGCGACCCCCTCGGCGATCGAGCTGGCCGACCGGCTCGCCGACCACGCGCCGGGCGACCTGAACCGGGTCTTCTTCTCGACCGGCGGCGGCGAGGCTGTGGAGACGGCTTTCAAGCTCGCCAAGCACTACTGGAAGCTGCAGGGCAAGCCGGGCAAGCACAAGGTCGTCTCGCGCTCGGTCGCGTATCACGGCACTCCCCAGGGAGCGCTCGCGATCACGGGCATCCCCGGGATGAAGTCGATGTTCGAACCGCTGGTGCCGGGCGGCTTCCGTGTCCCCAACACCAACTTCTACCGGGCTCCCGAGCACGGCGACGACCTGGAGGCGTTCGGCCTGTGGGCGGCGAACCGCATCGAGGAGATGATCGAGTTCGAGGGGCCGGACACGGTGGCCGCCGTGTTCCTGGAGCCCGTGCAGAACTCGGGCGGCTGCTTCCCGCCCCCTCCCGGGTACTTCCAGAGGGTCCGCGAGATCTGCGACAAGCACGACGTGCTGCTGGTGTCCGATGAGGTGATCTGCGCGTTCGGCCGCATCGGGCACATGTTCGCCTGCGACGAGTACGGCTACGTGCCGGACATGATCACCTGCGCGAAGGGGATGACCAGCGGCTACTCCCCCATCGGCGCGACGATCGTCAGCGATCGGATCTACGAGCCCTTCCGCCACGGTCAGGTCGTCTTCCCGCACGGCTACACCTTCGGCGGCCACCCCGTCTCGGCCGCGGTCGCGCTCGAGAACCTCGACATCTTCGAGGAGGAGGGCTTGAACGAGCGCGTGCGAGAGAACTCGCCCGTCTTCCGGTCCACGCTCGAGAAGCTGCTCGACCTGCCGATCGTCGGCGACGTCCGGGGCGACGGCTACTTCTTCGGCATCGAGCTGGTGAAGGACAAGGCGACGAAGGAGACGTTCGACGAGGACGAGTCGGAGCGGCTGCTGCGCGGATTCCTCTCGAAGGGGCTCTTCGACGCGGGGCTGTACTGCCGGGCGGACGACCGCGGCGATCCCGTCGTCCAGCTCGCGCCGCCGCTCACCATCGGCCCGCGCGAGTTCGACGAGATCGAGCAGATCCTCCGGAGCGTGCTCACCGAGGCCTGGTCGCGGCTCTAGCGCCCTCACGCGGCGCGCTCCCGCCGATCGGCGGCGAGTGCGGCCGCGACCCGGCGCGCACCTGCGTGGTGCGGATCGAGAGCGACGGCCTCGTCGGCGCGCCGTCCGGCCTCGTCGGCACGGCCCTCACCGGCCAGGATCCGCGCGAGGAGGACGAGCACTCCGGCTCGCTCGCTCGCGGGTGCGACGACGGCGGCACGGCGGAGCAGCGGGGCGAGCGCTCCCGCCGCGCCGGGGTCACCGCTCCGCGCCGACCGCAGCACGCGGTCCGCACCGCGGCTGCGCTGCACGGCCACGACGAGCGCAGCCAGGCCCGCAGGCCGGACCTCGGGATCGGGACCGGTGAGAGCTCGCCGGACGAGGTCGTCGACGCCGTGCAACAGCACGTCGGGCAGTTCGGCCCGCGGGTGGCGGTCGAGGAGACGGTCGACCGCGGCGGCCACCGCTCGCGGGTCGTCCCGGTCGCCGGCCTCGAGCCCGTCGTCGCGGCCGGACGACGGGAGCACGGCGACGCGGAGGGCGAGGCCGGGGAGCCGGCGCGCACGCTCCTCGAGGGCGGCGACGAGTCCCTCGCACGACTCCGGACCCGCCTCGCCGGGATGCACCAGCGCGAGTGCTCGCTGCACCCGCCCGAACCGGCCGAGCGCACCGAGGCTGGCCCGCGCGATCAGGGACGGATCCGCCCCCGATAGCTCGAAGCGGAGCGAGCCGCTCGGCGCGCCGGCCCGGAACGGGACGAGCACGAGGCTCGCCTCGGCCGCACCCCGCCGGGACCCGTGAGCGGCGTGGAACAGGGCGGCGTCGTCGGGTGAGGCCGGGACACGCGAGGCGGGAGCGGGGTGGAGGAGGAGCGCTGAGGAGGTCATGCTGCGATCCTGCCGACCCTCGCACCCGCCGGGAGCGACGGCCCTCGGGATCATCGGAAGGATCTCGAGATCGCCGCCTGTGGAGGGAGAGGTCCCATCGACACCGAATCGCCGGCGCACGGATGGCGCCCTCCGGCCCCCAGGAATCCCTCCACAGGAACCGATCGGCCGAGTTCTGCACCGGTGTCCGATTCCCGCCGGTCGGTGGGGAGTCCCGCGGATACTCTCGACGCATGAGAACGACTCCCCTTCACGTCCGACGGACGACGAGCCCCCTCGGCCGCATCGAGGTGGGCAGCGACGGCGATGCGATCGTCTCGCTCGCCATCGAGCAGGCCGGTCTGCTCCCGCACGAGCACCTCCCGGAGTCGGACCTCCCGGTGCTCCTGCGGGCCGTCGAGCAGCTGGACGAGTACTTCGACGGGACCCGCCGCTCTTTCGATCTGCCGGTCGCTCTGCGCGGCACGCCCTTCCAGCTCGAGATCTGGCAGCGGCTCCAGGCTCTGGGCTTCGGGGAGATCACCTCCTACGGCGCACTGGGCACGGCCGCCGGTCGCCCCCGGGCGGGCCGGCCGATCGGCGGAGCGGTAGGTGCGAACCCGGTGCCGATCATCGTGGGCTGCCACCGCGTCCTCGCGAGCGACGGACGGATCACCGGCTTCAGCGCGGGCGAGGGCGTCGCCACGAAAGCCTGGCTTCTCGATCACGAGGGGATCCCCCACCGATGAGCACGGCCGACGGACTCGTCGAGGGAGAGGACGGCCTGGTCCGCTGCGCCTGGAGCGGCGCGGATCCGGAGTACCGCCGCTATCACGACGAGGAATGGGGCACCCCGCTGCACGGAGATCGCCTGCTGTTCGAGAAGATCTCCCTCGAGGCGTTCCAGTCCGGCCTCTCCTGGATCACGATCCTCCGCAAGCGGCCGAGGTTCCGCGAGGCCTTCGACGGCTTCGATCCGGCCCGGGTCGCCCGGTACGACGACACCGATGTCGAGCGGCTGATGGAGGACAGCGGCATCATCCGGAACCGCGCGAAGATCATCGCCACCCGGGACAACGCCCGGGCCGTGCTCGCGCTCCTCGAGCAGAGAGGCGAGGGCGCGCTCGACGAGCTCGTGTGGTCCTTCCACGATCCGGACGTCGAGGACCGGGTGGTCCGAGCCGCCGACGTCCCTGCGACGACGCCCGGGTCGACGGCGCTCGCGCGAGCGCTGAAGGCCGCGGGGCTCCGCTTCGTCGGACCGACCACCGCGTACGCGCTGATGCAGTCGGCCGGAGTCGTCGACGATCACCTCACCGGCTGCTGGCGCCGACGCTGACGCCTACGACTCCGGCACGACGAGGTCGAGCTCTCCCGTGTGCCGGTTCTCGGCGAGCAGGAACCCGCGCCCGGCCGCCCACGCCGAGAGCTCGCCGAGTGACTCCGTCGCCACCCGGTCCTCCGCCAGCGCCCTGACGAAGCGCCCCTTGCCCTGCTTGTTGAAGTGGTTCAGCGACCGGAGGGCGCCGTCGGCCCCGCGCGAGCGGACGCGGACGAAGAACCGCCCCTCGCCCGCGGGAACCGGTCCGAGCGCCGCGTACGCCTCGCTCCGCAGATCGAGGACGAGCCCGTCGAGCGCGCTCAGCACCCGCCCGGCCTCCGCTGCCCACCAGCGCTTGAGCGGCCTCCCCGGGACACGGGAGTCGTGGGACAGACGGTAGGCAGGGATCAGGTCGAGGGCGCGGATCGGCCCCCAGAGCGCGGACTGCACGATCGCCGTCCGACCGAGCACCTCCCGTGCACCGGGATCGAGGCTGCGCGCGTCGAGCGCATCGAAGAGCACCCCGTCGAAGCGGTCGACCGCGGGGAGGCCTGCCGCGGTCGCGAGCGCCGCGTTGCGATCGATCTCGCCGAGCTGACGCGGACCGAGCTTCAGCGCCCGGGCCGAGAGCTCGCGGTCCCCGGCCAGCGCGATCAGCGCCTCCGCCAGCTCGCGCCGCTTCGGGTGGAGCTCGGGGAAGGCGAGCGACTCGAGCACGAACGGCTCGTCGCCGCCGTCGCGCTTCGTCTCGGACGGTGGCAGCAGGACGTGCACAGGACTCCTTCGGAGAAGAGGGACGGGCGGCACGACGAAGGGGCCGGACGATCGCGATGATCGTCCGGCCCCTCCGTGCCGCGGTGAGCGGCGGTGTACTAGACCAGCGATGCCTGACGGGCGACCACGGTTACCACGTCGTTCTCGACGGACAGGAAGCCGTCGTCGGCCTGCGCGGTGAGACGCGTTCCGTCCAGGGCCGTGACGCGCACCTCGCCGGTGGCGAGGATCGCGAGCATCGGCTCGTGGCCGGCGAGGATGCCGATCTCGCCCTCGACGGTGCGAGCCGTGAGCTGCTTCGCCTCTCCGGACCACACCTCGGCGTTCGCGGACACGACGCTGACCTTCAGGGTCCCGGCCATGATCAGCCGTTCTCCTTCTGGATCTGGGTCCACTTCTCCTCGACGTCCGAGATCGAGCCGACGTTGAAGAACGCCTGCTCGGCCACGTGGTCGAACTCGCCCTTGGTGATCGCGTCGAACGACTCGATCGTGTCCTTCAGCGGGACGGTCGAGCCCTCGACACCCGTGAACTTCTTCGCCATGTAGGTGTTCTGCGAGAGGAACTGCTGGATCCGGCGCGCACGCGACACCGTGATCTTGTCCTCCTCCGACAGCTCGTCGACACCGAGGATCGCGATGATCTCCTGCAGCTCCTTGTTCTTCTGCAGGATCTGCTTCACGTTCGTCGCCACGCGGTAGTGGTCGGCGCCCAGGTAGCGGGGGTCGAGGATGCGCGAGGTGGACGTGAGCGGGTCGACTGCCGGGTAGAGGCCCTTCGACGCGATCTCGCGGGAGAGCTCTGTGGTCGCGTCGAGGTGAGCGAAGGTGGTCGCCGGCGCCGGGTCCGTGTAGTCGTCGGCGGGGACGTAGATCGCCTGCAGCGAGGTGATCGAGTGTCCGCGCGTCGAGGTGATGCGCTCCTGGAGCACACCCATCTCGTCGGCGAGGTTCGGCTGGTAGCCCACCGCGGAGGGCATGCGGCCCAGGAGGGTCGACACCTCCGAGCCGGCCTGCGTGAAGCGGAAGATGTTGTCGATGAAGAGCAGCACGTCCTGCTTCTGCACATCGCGGAAGTACTCCGCCATGGTCAGTGCCGACAGGGCGACGCGCAGACGCGTTCCCGGCGGCTCGTCCATCTGGCCGAAGACGAGCGCGGTCTTGTCGAAGACGCCCGCCTCCTCCATCTCGGCGATGAGGTCGTTGCCCTCACGGGTGCGCTCGCCGACGCCGGCGAACACGGACACTCCACC
The DNA here is from genome assembly GCF_002931195.1 of Rathayibacter sp. AY1C2. NCBI lineage: Bacteria > Bacillati > Actinomycetota > Actinomycetes > Micrococcales > Microbacteriaceae > Rathayibacter > Rathayibacter sp. AY1C2. The sequence continues at coordinate 21,301 of NZ_PSWG01000002.1, forward strand.
GTGGTCCTGCGCGACGCGCTGGATCATCTCCTGGATGAGGACGGTCTTGCCGACGCCCGCGCCGCCGAACAGGCCGATCTTGCCGCCCTGCACGTACGGAGTGAGCAGGTCGATGACCTTGATGCCGGTCTCGAACAGCTCGGTCTTGGACTCGAGCTGATCGAACTGCGGGGGCTTGCGGTGGATGGGCCAGCGCTCGGTGATCTCGAACGACTCGCCGTTGATCTTCCCGTCGGCGTCGGCGTTGAGCACCTCGCCGATCACGTTGAAGACCTTGCCCTTGGTCACGTCGCCGACCGGGACCGAGATCGGCAGGCCGGTGTCGTGGACCTCCTGGCCGCGGACGAGTCCGTCGGTGGGGTTCAGGGAGATGGCCCGGACGAGGTCGTCGCCCAGGTGCTGCGCGACCTCGAAGGTCAGCTTGCTCGAGACGCCCTCGACCTCGACGTGCGTGTAGAGCGCGTTGTAGACCTCGGGGATCGCGTCGTGGGGGAACTCGATGTCAACGACGGGGCCGGTGACGCGGGCGATGCGGCCGATGGCCCCGCCCGACGTCCCGGTCGCCGCCTCAGGTGCGGTCAGTGTCATTGCTACTTCCTTCTGTGGTCTCACCGCTCCCGGAGGGCGGAGTCGAAACTGTGTGGAGCGGAGCCCTCTTACTTGGAGGAGGACAGGGCGTCGGCGCCGCCGACGATCTCGGCGATCTGCTGCGTGATCTCGGTCTGGCGGGCGTTGTTGGCGAGACGCGTGTAGGTCTTGATCAGCGTGTCCGCGTTGTCGCTCGCCGACTTCATGGCCTTCTGGCGTGCCGCGTGCTCCGAGGCCGCCGACTGCAGCATCGCGTTGAAGATGCGGCTCTCGACGTACACGGGCAGGAGGCGGTCGAGGACCGTCTCGGGGTCGGGCTCGAACTCGTAGAGCGGGTACAGCTCGCTGTTCTGCTCCTCGGCGCCCTCGACGACCTCGAGCGGCAGCAGCCGGACGACGGTCGGCTGCTGGGTGACCATGCTGACGAAGCGGTTGTAGACGAGGTGGATCTCGTCCACGCCGCCCTCCTCGTCATCGAGGTTGTACGACTCGACGACCGCGTCCGCGATCTCCTTCGCCGTCTCGAACACGGGCTGGTCGGTGCCGCCCGTCCAGACGCGGACGCTGGCCCGCTTCCGGAACGAGAAGTACGCGTTCGCCTTGCGGCCGACCAGGTAGAAGACGACCTCCTTGCCCTCGCTGCGCAGCAGCGCGGCCAGATCCTCGGCCTCCTTGAGCACGCTCGAGGAGAACGCGCCGGCGAGGCCGCGGTCGGAGGTGAAGATCACGATCGCGGCCGTGTCCAGCTTCTCGCGCTCGGTCGTGAGCGGGTGCTCCACGTTCGAGTAGGTCGCGACAGCGGACACGGCGCGCGTGATCGCGTTCGAGTACGGCGCCGCGGCAGCGACGCGGTTCTGCGCCTTCTGGATGCGCGAGGCCGAGATCAGCTCCATGGCCCGAGTGATCTTCTTGGTCGTCTGGGCCGAGCGGATCTTCGACCGGTAGACCCGGAGTTGCGCTCCCATGTGTCTCCTGTTGTTCTAAAAGTGGCGAATCGTCGGGGTGCCGCTGGTCAGCGACGGCCCTTGACGATCTTCTCCTGGCCGACCTCGTCGGCCGCGATGGCCTGGTGCTCCTCGCGCCCGACCGAGGCGAGCGGCTTGCCCTCACCGGTCTGGAACTCCAGCTTGAAGCCGTCGACGGCACGGTTGAGCTCGGCGACGGTGTCGTCGGAGAGCACGTTGGTGTCGCGGAGGGTGTTCAGCACCTGGGTGTTGCGGCCCAGGTAGTCCAGGAGCTCGCGCTCGAAGCGCAGCACGTCGGAGACCGGGACCTCGTCGAGCTTGCCGTTCGTTCCGGCCCAGATCGAGACGACCTGCTCCTCGACGGGGTACGGCGAGTACTGCGGCTGCTTGAGCAGCTCGGTCAGGCGGGCGCCGCGGGCGAGCTGACGGCGCGAGGCGGCGTCGAGGTCGGAGGCGAACATCGCGAAGGCCTCGAGCGAGCGGTACTGCGCCAGCTCGAGCTTCAGCGTGCCGGAGACCTTCTTGATCGACTTGACCTGCGCGTCGCCGCCGACCCGCGAGACCGAGATGCCCACGTCGACCGCGGGACGCTGGTTGGCGTTGAAGAGGTCGGACTGGAGGAAGATCTGGCCGTCGGTGATCGAGATCACGTTGGTCGGGATGTAGGCCGAGACGTCGTTCGCCTTGGTCTCGATGATCGGGAGACCGGTCATCGAGCCGGCGCCGAGCTCGTCGGACAGCTTCGCGCAGCGCTCCAGCAGACGGGAGTGCAGGTAGAAGACGTCACCCGGGTACGCCTCGCGTCCCGGCGGGCGGCGCAGGAGGAGCGACACGGCGCGGTAGGCCTCGGCCTGCTTCGACAGGTCGTCGAAGATGATCAGGACGTGCTTGCCGCCGTACATCCAGTGCTGGCCGATGGCCGAGCCGGTGTAGGGGGCGAGGTACTTGAAGCCGGCGGGGTCGGAGGCGGGGGACGCGACGATGGTCGTGTACTCCATCGCTCCGGCGTCCTCGAGCGCGCCCTTCACCGAGGCGATGGTCGAGCCCTTCTGGCCGATGGCGACGTAGATGCAACGGACCTGCTTGTTCGTGTCGCCCGACTCCCAGTTGGCCTTCTGGTTGATGATCGTGTCGATCGCGATGGCCGTCTTGCCGGTCTGGCGGTCCCCGATGATGAGCTGGCGCTGGCCACGGCCGACCGGGATCATCGCGTCGATGGCCTTGATGCCGGTCTGCAGCGGCTCGTGGACCGACTTGCGCGACATGACGCCGGGAGCCTGGAGCTCGAGGGCGCGGCGGCCCTCGGAGGCGATCTCGCCGAGTCCGTCGATCGGGTTGCCGAGCGGGTCGACGACGCGGCCGAGGTAGCCGTCGCCGACGGGGACCGAGAGGACCTCGCCGGTGCGGGTGACCTCCATGCCCTCCTCGATGCCAGAGAACTCGCCGAGGACGACGACGCCGATCTCGTTCTCGTCGAGGTTCTGGGCCAGGCCCAGGACGCCGTTGGAGAAGCGGATGAGCTCGTTGGCCATGACGCCGGGGAGGCCCTCGACGTGGGCGATGCCGTCGGCGGCGTCGATGACGTAGCCGACCTCGGTGGTGGAGGCCTTGCCCGGCTCGTACGACGAGACGAAGTCCTTCAGCGCGTCGCGGATCTCATCCGGGCTGATGGTGATATCTGCCATGGGAATTCCTATTCGTTGGGTCCGTGCGAGCCGAAGAGGTCGTCGGGGCCTGACCTGGATGGTGCGGGGGTCGAGGGCAGTGCCCTCTGAGGATACGTGCGCCCGTCAGGACGCGAGCTGGAGCTTCAGGTCGGACAGCCGTGCGGAGACGGTTCCGTCGATGACCTCGTCGCCGACGTGCAGGCGCATCCCGCCCAGGAGGGAGGGATCGACCACGACGTTGACGGAGACCGGTCGGCTGTACTGGCGCGTGAGCGCCGAGCGGAGCCGGTCGAGCTGCTCGGGGGCGATCGGTGCGGCGACCGAGACCGTGGCGAGGATGAACCCGCCCTGGTCGGCGACCACGCCGGCTGCGAAGCGGACGAGCTCCGGGATGCGTCGACCGCGCGGGTGCGCGATCAGCTGTCGGAGGATCGCCAGCGTCTCGGCCGCGGCCTTGCCCTCGAGGAGGCGCTGCACGAGCGCGACCTTCGAGTCGGCGGCGGCGAGCTTGCTGCCGAGCGCGAGCTCGAGCTGGGCGTCGGAGGCGACGACCTCGCCGAAGGAGTGGAGCTCCTTCTCGAGGTTGACGCCCTCCGGAGCGGACGACGCGATCGCGCGGACCCCGACCTCCTCGACCCCGGCGACCATGTCGCTCGGGCTCGACCAGCGGTGGCCGACGATCACGGTGAGCAGGCGCTTGGCCGGCTCGCCGAAGGGACCGAACACGCGGGCGACGAGAGCCTGCTTGCTGCTCGAGTCGGCGCTCGGGTCGGCCAGGGCCGCGCGCAGCTGCGCCTGGCCGTCGATGACCCGTGCGGCCTCGAAGAGCTGCTGGGCCGTGTCGAGGGACGCCTGACCGGCGAGGGCGGAGAGCTCCGCCTTCGCCGATGCGAGTGCCTGCCTGGACGCGCTGCCCATCAGTTGTTCGCCTTCTCCGAGGCCTCGAGGTCGGCGAGGAAGCGGTCCACGATCGCGGACGCCTTCGCGTCGTCGTTGAGGCTCTCGCCGATCACGCCGGAGGCGAGGTCGATGGCGAGGGTTCCGACTTCGGAGCGGAGCGAGACCACGGCGGCCTGACGGTCCGCCTCGATCTGGGCGTGCGCGTTGTGGAGGATGCGCTCGGCCTCGACCTGCGCCTGCTCCTTCTTCGCCGCCACGATCGCGTTGCCGTCGGCGTTCGCCTTCTCGCGGATCACTCCGGCCTCGGCGCGGGCCTCGGCCAGCTGGGCGGTGTACTTCTCGAGGGCGGCCTCAGCCTGTCGCTGGGCCTCGTCGGCCTTCGCGATGTTCCCCTCGATCGCGGCGGAGCGCGCGTCGAGCATCTTCTGCAGGCGCGGCAGGACCAGCCTCCAGAAGAAGAACAGCAGGATGAGGAAGATCACCCCCGACCAGAAGAAGTCGTAGAACTCCGGGATCAGAATGACCGCGGGGACGTCACCTTCTTCCGCAGCGATGTTCACAGCGGTGCTGAACACGACTACGCCGCGAAGATGAAGTAGGTGGCGAGGCCGATGAGCGCGAGCACCTCGGTGAACGCGATGCCGAGGAACATCGTGGTCTGGAGGCGGCCGGCCATCTCGGGCTGGCGCGCCATGGCCTCGACGGTCTTGCCCGCGACGATGCCGACACCGATGCCGGGGCCGATCGCTGCGAGGCCGTAACCGACCGTCGCGATGTTGCCGGTGAGTTCGGCGAGAACGGTGACTGAGTCCACGAGTGGGTCCTTTCAGTGGGGTGATCGTGAGAACGGGCGGGAGCCCGTGAGTAGTGGGGTCAGTGCTCCTCGGCGACGGCCAACTGGATGTAGACCGCAGCGAGGAGGGTGAAGATGTAGGCCTGCAGCACGGCGACGAGGAGCTCGAAGAGCGTGAACGCACCGCCGAAGGCGAAGGTCACGACGCCGAAGAGCTTGAAGCCCGGGTCGATCTGGGAGCTGAAGAGGAAGAACTGCGTGGCCGAGAAGCACAGCACCAGCAGGAGGTGGCCGACGATCATGTTCATCACGAGCCGCAGTGCGAGCGAGAGCGGACGGATGATGAACGTCTGCAGCAGCTCGATCGGCGTGAGGATGAAGTAGATCAGGAACGGCGCTCCGGGCGGGAACAGGGCGTTCTTGAAGAAGCCCATCCCCCGGTCCTTGATGCCCGCGTAGATGAACGTCACGTAGGCGACCAGGCCGAGGAAGAGCGGCATGCCCACCACGGAGGTCCCCGCGATGTTCAGGAACGGGACGATGCCGGTCAGGTTCATCGAGATGATCGCGAAGAAAATCGTCACGAGGATCGGGAGGAACCGGCGCGCGTCCTTCTCGCCGAGGATGTCCTTGGCGATGGTGACGCGGACGAAGTCGAACGCGAGCTCGACGACGTTCTGGAAGCGGCCGGGGACGAGGCGCAGCTTGCGCGTCCCGAGCCAGAAGAACAGCATCAGTGCGATGACCGCGATGAAGCGGACCAGCATGACGCGGTTGATCTCGAAAGGGGTTCCCTCGAAGAGGAAACCGGGCGGGAAGAACTCGGAGATCGACGGGGTGTGGAAGTCACTCTCACCGGTCGAGGACGAGACCAACAGGGTCACAGCGTTAGCAAACAGCGCTAGCTCCTGGAATTCGGGGCGTGGCACGTTGCAGCCGACCGAATCGAATCATTCGGACGCAACGCTCTCGCGACGACGAAAGGTGGGGTTTTCCGCTCGGACGGCGATCGTGCTCGACGACCGCCATCAACGATGAGACGATCTGAGGACACGTTCGCCTGCGGGATTCGTCCCTACTGTAGCAACAGAACGGCCTGAGAGCCGAATCGTGGTCCTCTCAGGAACCGTTCGGCTTGTCCTCATCGAGCGATGTCGCTGACGTTCGGCATGCGCGAGCGCGAGACGACCAGGACGTCGATCACCAGGGACCCCAGGACGGCGACGATGATCGTGACGAACATCGCGGTGCTGTTCAGCCACGGCTGATCGCGCAGGACCAGGGCGGCGATCACGAACAGCACGAACTTGGCGAGCCACGTGCCGAGGACGACGGCGAAGAACCCGCCGATGTCGAGGCGGTTGGCGACGAGGATGCTCGCGGCGGTGAGGAGCACCATCACGCCGCCGACGATCGCGCCGAGGAGGGCTCCGATCGCGCCCTCTCCCCCGGCGGCGATCCCGCCGACGACGGTGCCGAGAACGGCCAGGGCGAGCACGAAGAGGCCGCCCACGACCAGCGCGCGGCGCAGGACTGGGACGGACGCGGGCTGCGGACGGGGGGTGGCCGGGGAGGCTCCGGTCATGATGCTTCCTTCCGCGCCGTGGTCGGCGCTGTCGTGTCCCGGTCGATCGGGAGTCCGGCCGGCGGACGGAGCAGCTCCGTCGAGGACGCGCGGTCGAGGGGGTCGAGGACGGGTGAGGCCTCCGCGGACTGCGCCGCCGCCTCGAGCCGCTTGCGGCGGCTGAGCGGGGCGAGCGTGACGACGGTGCAGACCAGCAGACCGACTCCGAGGAAGACGAGCGGGACCCACAGCACGTCGACCACGAACATCAGCAGGCAGCTGACGGCGACGACGGCGGTCCACGCGTAGAAGATCAGCACGGCGTGCAGGTGGGAGTGCCCCATGTCGAGCAGGCGGTGGTGCAGGTGCTTCCGGTCGGCGCTGAACGGCGACTTTCCCGCGCGCAGGCGCCTGATCACAGCGAGGCCGAAGTCCATCAGCGGCACCACGAGGATCGCGAACGGCAGGATGATCGGGATGAACGCGGGCAGGAGCTCCTTCGCCGCGAGCTGGGCCGGGTCGATCTGGCCGGTGACCGCGATCGCGGAGGTGGCCATCAGCATCCCGATCAGCAGTGCGCCGCTGTCGCCCATGAACATCCGCGCCGGACGCCAGTTGATGGGGAGGAATCCGGCGCAGGCGCCGACGAGCAGGACCGCGATGAGCGAGGCCAGGTTGAAGTAGTCGGTGGGCGAGGTCTGCTGCACCAGCAGGTAGCTGTAGAGGAAGAAGACCCCGTTGGCGATCAGGGCGACGCCCGCCACGAGGCCGTCGAGGCCGTCGATGAAGTTGAGAGCGTTGGTGACCAGGACGATCGCGAGCACGGTGATGATCAGCGACATCCACGGCGAGCCGACGGTCAGGCCGCCGATCGGCAGGGAGACGATCTGCACGCCCTTCCAGGCGATCAGGCCGGCGGCGATCAGCTGACCGGCCAGCTTCGTGGTCCAGTCCAGGTCCCAGATGTCGTCGGCGACGCCGATGAGGACGATGAGCAGGCTCGCGCCGAGGATCGCGAGGATCGGCTCGGGATTGGCGAACACGAGCCGGAAGTAGGGCAGCTGGGAGGCGATGCCGAAGCCGACGAGGATCCCGAGGAACATCGCGATGCCGCCCAGGCGGGGGGTCGGCCGCGTGTGCATGTCCCTGACGCGGATCTTCGGGTAGAGCCGGTACTTCAGGCTCAGCTTCCAGATGACCCACGACAGCGCTCCGGTCACGAGCGCGACCGCGAGCGAGACGAGGGCGAAGGTGATCACCGGTTACTCACCCGGAGCGGAGTCGGTGCGGGCGGCGCCGGTGCCGGTCGTCGGCGCGTTCGTGCTCGACGAGCCAGGGTCCGTCGCATCGGCGGAATCGACGGGCGCAGAATCGCCGGGAGCGGAGTCGTCCTGCAGGCGGGCGCCGGAGGCCCAGTCGGGGCGCGCGGTCGGGGTCCGCTCGAAGGCGTACGGGTCGCTGCCGGTCGCGGTCTCGGCGGGCTCCTGCTGGTACCCGGCCTGCGCCGCGCCGGCCGTGGAGGCGTCGGGCTCCGACGTCTCGGCACGAGGCGCGTCCGGATCCGGCAGCAGGTCTCCGACGACCTCGCGGATCCGCTCGGCCGACACGACGCCCTGGCGCAGGATGCGCAGGGTGCCGCCCTCGAAGCTCAGCGCTGTCGCGTCGACGATCGTCGAGGACTCGCTGGCGCCCGCGGGGCGGTCGCTGTAGCGCGATCCGGCGGCGCCGGCGTCGAGATAGACGTCGACGGAGTCGCCGAGCTGGTCGAACGCCTCCTGTGCGGTCGTGGCCGAGGGCTGCCCCGTGCGATTGGCGGAGGAGACCGCCAGCGGGCCGGTCTCGGCGAGGAGCTCGATCGTCACCGGGTTGTCCGGCATGCGCAGCGCCACGGTCCCGCGCGTCTCGCCCAGGTCCCAGACGAGTGAGGGCTGGGCGTGCAGGACGACGGTGAGCCCGCCGGGCCAGAACTCGCGCGCGAGGTCGCGCACCGCCTCCGGCACGTTCTCGGCGAGGGCGTCGAGGGCGGCCACGTCCCCGATCAGGACGGGCGGCGGCGACTGCCTCGTCCGTCCCTTCGCGTCGAGCAGGCGCTGGACCGCGGCGGCGTCGAACGCGTTGGCCGCGACGCCGTAGACGGTGTCGGTGGGGATCACCACGAGCTCGCCGCGGCCGATGGCCGTCCGCGCGAGACGGGTGCCGGTCAGGAGGTCCGTGTCGACGGAGCAGTCGTAGATGCGTGCCATAACGGGTCGATGATACCGGCGCGGTCCGTGTCCGGACCGGCTGCGGCGCGGCGGTCGCGTCAGCGCCGCCCGAGGCCGGGGCTCGGCGGCCGTCGCAGCGGCGCCCGACCCGCGCCGGCCGAGGCCGCCGGAGCGCTTCCGTGAGGCACTCGGCCCGGCGTGGCGGGCGCCTCCGCCGACAGGACGCCCACGAGCGCCACGGAGACGGCGAGCGTCGCGAGCGAGTGCTGATCGCCGAACCAGGTGGTGTTGTCGGCCATCCCGTGCAGGAACGTCCAGAGGACGGCGACGGCGAGCGCCCCGACGGCGACGGCCTCGTTCCGGGCGACCCGGAGGAGCAGGCGCACGACGGCGACGGCGGCGAGGAGGAGGAACGCGAGGACGGGGAGCGCGATCAGGAGCCCGCCGTTGGTCCACGCGGTGACGAGGAGGTTGTGAGGCGGGCGCGGCTCGCTGTGCTGGGTGAACTGCGACCCGCGCGCCAGCCACAGCTCCTGCCATCCGCCGTACCCCAGCCCCAGCAGCCAGTTGTCGGGGAACGCACTCGCAGCCAGGCGCAGGAAGTCGCCGCGGGCCCCGAGCGTGAGCAGGCCCGCCTCCGCCAGCTGAGGGAAGGACACGGCGACGGCGTACACGGCCGTGATCCCGGAGGGGATGGTGATCATCCAAGCGACCGGACCGAGGCTGCGTCCCTTGAGTCCGCGGATCGCGGCGACCAGCAGGGGCAGGACGATCGCGAGGACGATCGCGGTCTTGGACAGCGTGAAGAGGGCGCCGACCAGCCCGGCGACGGCGACGAGCAGGAGGAGCCTCCCCCGCTGCCGTCTCCAGACGGCGAAGGCCAGCGCGCCGGTCGTGGCCATGTACATCGAGGCGATGTTGCCGTTGAGGAAGAACCCTCCCGACTTCTCCTGCAGGACGTTGTTGAAGGACGTCGTGAAGATGTCCCGCACGTAGATGTCGGAGAACAGCACCGCGTCCGGCCACCGGAGGTAGGCGGTCTCCTGCACGGGATCGAGCTGGAAGAGGATCGTGAGCGTCACCTGGAGGAGGAACACGGGCGCCGCCCAGTTGAGGGCGCGGCCGACGACACGCCAGGCGCCGTCGCCGAGCCCGCGGACGGCCAGGTACGGAGTGAGGAAGGAGACGACGGAGACCACGTCGCGCAGCGCGGCCGCGCGTGCTCCGGAGTAGGTGAGCGCGAAGAGGGTGCCGGCGATCACGAGGAGGACCACGACCACGAACCGGTCGATCCGCCCGCCGCGCAGCCGAGCCACGGAGTACGGGAGGAAGAGCAGGCTCCAGGCGACCGGAGCGGTGACGGGGCCCAGGGTGTAGAGCTGCACGACGCTCAGCGCCAGGAGCACCGCGAGGAAGACGAGGACGATCCGCTCGTGCCGCCGCTGAGCGGGATCCGCCGGCGCGCGCGACGGCCGCCCGCGGGTCTCCGGAGCGTCGGTGACGCGGGTCGCGGCGATGACGGAGGGACGAGAGGCGGTCGGGCGGCGGAGGAGGGCGTCGTCGGCGTGGCGGCCCATGTCAGAGCCGTTCCGCGGAGGTGCCGGTGGCGGCCTCCGTCTGGCGGAGCGGAGGAGCGGCGCGCCGATTCCGGGACGACGGGCCGACCTCTCGCGGCGGGAGGGTCGTCCGCGGGCGCCGGTCCGGGGCGGGAGGCGGATCGAGCAGCACGGGAGAGGCGGTGGCGTCGGCGGACGCGGGCGGGAGAGGGGATGCAGGTGGCATGTCGCGCCGACACTAATCGCGCGGCACGAGCCTCGACGGGCTTGGCGCGGAACGTCGATCCGCGTGCGCGCGGCGGCCCCGCCTCAGTCGCGGGGGTGTGCCAGCAGCTCGTCCGCGCGGCGGGCGATGCCCGGCCAGCCGAAGTCCGCCGCTCGGCGCCGCGACGCCGCAGCGACCTCCGCGCGTCGCCGGGGATCGCGCAGCGAGGCGATGAGGGCGGGGAGCTCCGCGAGGACGGCGTCCGCGACCTCCTCCTCCGTGCCCGGCGGGACGAGGACGGATCCGTCGACCACTCCGTCGGAGGTGCGCAGGATCTCGGGGAGGCCTCCGCGCTCGACCGTCACGACGGGGATCCCCCGCGAGAGCGCCTCCACCACCACCATCCCGAACGGCTCGTCCCAGCGGCAGGGGTAGAGCAGGAGCGCCGAGGAGCCGAACAGCTCCAGCAGGTCCTCGTGCCGGAGGAACGGGAGCCGGCGCACGACGCCGGGCAGGGTGGCGACTGCCTCGTCGAGCGCTCGGACGTACGGGGTGGGCGTCGCGTCGTCCCCGAGGCCCGATGCGCCGGCGATGACCAGCCGCAGATCGGCGCCGTGCTCGCTCCGCATCCGCCTCACGATCTCGACGGCCTCGCGGGCTCCCTTCTCGGCCACCAGCCTCCCGGCGAAGACCGCCTCCGCAGTACCGCCGAGCGGCGCCGGCGGGACCTCGGGCGGAGGGACGACCCCGTTGTACAGGACGGCTGTGGCGATCAGGCCGTACCGGTCGACCGCTCGGGCGCGCAGGAACTCGCTGCAGAAGATCCACTCGTCGACCGCGTCGAGGTAGCGCCGGGCCGCGGCGGGATCGGGCGGCAGGTGATCGAGCAGGTCGTTGTGCAGGTGTGCGACGATCCGCCCCCGGTAACCCAGGCGGCGCAGGCGCACGGCGTAGCGGGGGCGGTTGTGGATCCAGACCGTCGGGACACGGCGCAGCGACGGAGCGAGCACCAGCAGCCAGAAGCGGCCACCGAAGGACAGCCGACGCAGCTCGGCGCCCGGGTCGCTGTCGCGCCGACGCGCCAGGAGGAGTGCCGCGCGCCGCTGGACCGCGTAGATCCGCCGGTACAGGCGGTGCGGCCGGACGTCCACGCCCGGTGACGCCGACGACCACGGCGCGTGCACGGCGATCCGGAGCGAGGACCGGGACACCGTCTCGCGGACCCAGGTCGCCACGGCTCCCCCGCTGCCGTCGAAGCGCTCCTCGGCGGCCAGCACCACGGCGACCTCGACCGGGGCGGCGGAGCCGAGCCGGAGCCGGGCGGGCAGTCGCGACAGGACGAGCGATCGCGCCTCGGCGATGTCGCGCCCCGGCGCCAGGAGGGCGGTCGCTCCCAGCACGAGGCCCGCGAGCGCCAGCTCCACCGGGAGCAACCGCAGGGGCGCGCCCTCGGGGAGCAGGCGGAGCAGGAGCAGCACGATCGCCATCGGTGCGGCGAGCAGCGGCCCCGCGGCGCACGCGCGCAGGAACGCGCCGAGGCGCACTCCGAGCACCACCCGCAGCACGGCGCAGGTGACGGCGAAGCCGAGAGCGCTCGAGAGCAGCAGCCCGCCGATCAAGCCGTCGAGTCCGAACAGCACTCCCCCGCCGACGATCATCGGGATCGTGATCGCGGTCTTCGCGATGTTCACGACCAGCCCGAACCGCACCCGGTCCATCGCCATCAGGATGAAGCCGACCGGGTTGCCGATGGCCCGCACCGCGCCCACCACCGTCAGCGCGCTCGTCATGCCCGCGATCCAGCCCCAGCCGGGTCCGTAGAACAGCCGCACGATCTCCTCGGAGCGCAGCGCCACCAGCATCAGCGGCGGGATGCTCGCCATGCTGAGCACCGCGGTGACGCGGAGGTGGTTCCGCGCGACGCGCTCGCGGTCGTGCTGGATCGAGGAGAACACCGGGAACATCACCCGCGTCACGATCGGGTTGACCCTCGCGGGGAGGTTCACGGCGAGGTTGTATCCCAGGGTGTACCCGCCCAGCTGGGCCGGTCCGAGCAGGCGGCCGATCGCGAGCGAGCCGGCGTTCGAGCCCAGGTAGTTGACGATGCCGTCGAGGGTCTGGAAGACGCCGAAGGAGAGGAAGCGGGCGGTCTCGCGGATCCGGAACCGGAACCGCAGCCGGAACCAGCGGCGGGCCTGCACGAGGGCGAGCACGGAGCGCAGAGCCGCGGTCGCGACGAGCCCCCACGCGTAGGAGAGCGCCCCCGCGCCCGAGACCGCGAGGCAGACCGTCACGGCGAAGCCGCCGACGAGAGCGATCGTCTCGGACACGGCGACCGCTCGGAACCGGATCCCCTTCTCGAGCACCGCTCTCGGCACCTGCCCGGCTGCGCTGCCCACGAACACGAGCGAGGCGACGGTGAGGACCGGCGCCGCGGCGGCGGACCCGAGCAGGGAGGCGATCGGTGCGGCACCCAGGAGGACGGCGACGGTGACCAGGAGCCCGACGGAGAGGTTGAGCCAGAAGACCGACGAGAGCTCGAAGCTGGTCGCCCGCCGGCGCTGGATGATCGCCTGGGCGACCCCCATGCCGAGGAAGATGTCGACGAACGCGTTGAGCAGGGCGACGATCGCGATGATCCCCATCTCGGAGGGGTCCAGCAGTCTCGCCAGGAGCGCGAACTGCCCGAGCTGCACGACGAGCGCGACGGCGAACGAGACCGCCGTCCAGGCGGTCGCGTCGACGGTGCTCCGGCGCAGGCTCACCTTTCCCGCCCGGCGGAGGCCGGACGGAGGCCAGGTCGCGGATCGTCGGCGCGGTGCTCGGCGCGGCTCATCCGCGATCTCCGTCCGTCGTCGACGCTGACCGCCCGGCCGTCCGGTCGTAGAGGTCCTCTAGGTCGCGGATCCGCTCGGCGAGGTCGAACGAGGCGAGCACGCGCTCCCGCCCGGCCGCGCCCATCCGCGTCGCGCGGTCCGGGTCCCGGAGCAGGGCGGCGAGCGCCCCGGTCAGGCCGGGCACGTCCCCCTCCGGGACGAGCAGCCCGGTGACGCCGTCCTGGACCGCCTCCGGGACGCCGCCGTGGCGGTACGAGACGACGGGGACGCCTGCGAGCGCGGCCTCGAGGAAGACCATGCCGAAGCCCTCGGAGTCGCCTGTCGCCGCGGTCCGCGACGGTGCGCAGAAGACCGCGGCGCCGGCGAGGATGCGGGCGACCTCGGCGGGGGGCAGGGAGCCGGTGAAGGTCACCTGCAGGCCCAGCCGCGCCGCCTGCTCGACGAGCGCCTCCCGCAGGTGGCCGTCGCCGACGACGGTCAGGGGGACGTCCCGGATCGGTCCGGGGAGGGCGGCGAACGCCTCGAGCAGATCCGGAACGCCCTTCTTGTCGGTGAGGCGTCCGACGAAGACGATTCCCGCGCGCTCCGCAGCCGGTGCGGCCTCGGGGCGGGAGGTCGGGACGCCGATGTAGCCCACTCCGGTGCGCCGCGGGTCCGCCCCCAGGCGCAGGAGCCCGTCGGTGATGAAGCGGGACACGCCGATCACCGCGTGCGCGGTACGGAAGACGGTGCGGGCCTCGAGGGCGCGGTGAGCTCGGGCGAGGGGTCGGAGCAGGCGCGGAGCTCCGGTCGCGAGCGGCCAGCTGGTCACGTCGTAGCCGTGCCCCGTCACGACGAGCGGAAGGCGCCTCCTCCGTGCGTACCGGGCGATGGAGACGGCGTCGATGAGGAAGTGTGCATGGATGAGGGCGGGCCGGTGCTCATCGACGATCGCGTCGAGCCGTCGTGACACTCCGAGCCATCGCAGGAGGAGGGACCGCCGCCCGCGAGGGGTGATCGGATCGTGCAGGACGATGTCCGTGCGGTCGTGGAGGACGCCCGAGCCGGTGCGCTCGAGGCCCACTCCGAGGGCGCGCCAGCGCTCGAGTCCGTGCATCTGATTGCGGACGAACGTCTCGGAGTCCTGCAGCCACGCGCGCTTCCAGACCAGGACCAGCGGCCTCTCGCCGGCGACGCCGCCCGCGTGCTCAGCGGACGGCACGGCGCACCCGGTAGCGGAGGGCCGCGACCACGCTCGGCAGCACCCGCACGGCGTCGCCCAGATAGCGCCGCCAGAGCCTGCCGGGCTCCCGGCTGAGCCGGTGCGCCCACTCGAGGCCGAGGCGCTGCACCACGAGCGGCGCCCGCGGGATCTCGCCGGCGAGGAAGTCCACGGCGGCGCCGACGCCGAGGCACACCGCTCCCGTGCCGCCGACGACGAGCAGGCGCTCGCGAACCTCCTCCTGCTTGGGGGAGCCGAGGCAGAGCGCGACGATGCGGACGTTGGCCGTGCGCAGAGTCGAGGAGAGGCGGGCGAGGTAGGCGTCGTCCGCGAGCTCGGCCGGCTCCGGCGAGACGACGACCGGAACCTGGAGCCCGGCGAAGCGCTGCTGCAGCTCGGCGGCTGCGCGATCGCCGACTCCGGGGCGTCCGCCGATGAGAGCGACCGGCGCACCCTCGAGCGCCGCGCGGCGGCAGACCTCGGTGAAGAGGTCGATGCCCGTCACGCGGCTCGCCGTGCGGTGGCCGTACGAGCGGGCCAGCCAGACCAGAGGCGCCCCGTCGAGCACCACGAGGGACGCCCGGCCGTAGTACCGCCGGAACTCGCCGGAGTGCTTCCAGCGCACGAAGTGGTCGGTGTTCGGCGTGACGACCAGCTCGTCGCGGCCGCTCCGGGACAGCTCGAGCACGGCCTCCGCCGCCTCGTCGAGCGTGGTGATGCTGGCCGGCATCCGCTCGATGCGGCCGGTGATGTAGGAGGTCATGCCGGTGCTCCTCGGGGGTCGGTGCGGGAGGGAGGGAACGGAGCTGGTGTGCGGAAGGGGCCGGTCGCGGCCGCCTGCACGGGGACGGTCACGTCGTCCACCGGGTGCTCCTCCGATCGGAGAGCCGGCGGCGGGTGTCGTGCACGGCGTAGAGGATCCGGCTGAGCGCCGTGAAGGCGGCGGGGACGTGCTTGAGCACCAGCCCCAGGACGAGCAGCCGCGGCGACCGCGCGGAGCGGAGCACGCGGACGTCGCGCAGCGCCTCGGACCCGAGCCGGACGCCGGTCTCGACGAGCGCCGCGTCGGAGTTCTGGCGGATCGGGGTGAGCGCGACGGGGACGGCGTAGAACCAGGTCGTGAACCAGTCCGACAGCGGGCGCGGCACATCCTCGAACGTTCGGGCGAGCGCCGCGCGCATCTCCTCGGCGCAGACCAGGAGGTTCCGGAGGTCCGGGTCGCGCCGACGGGTGATCGAGGACGCCGTGTAGACGTAGGAGTAGAGGATCTCCGGCACGAAGAGCACCCGTTCCGACGCCTGGACCGCCCGCAGCACGCCGACGAAGTCGGACTGGGAGCTCAAGCGCGGGAAGAGCTCCTCCTGCAGGACGGCGCGGCGGAAGAGCTTGTTCCAGAGGAAGCCGTGCAGGCGCCCGGACGCCATCCGCTCGAGAGCGAGTTCGGACGAGACCAGTTCGCGTCGGTCGAGACCGTCGATCACGCGTCCGGAGGTCGACTGCCGGGTGCGGTAGAGCGCCCGGCAGACGACGACGTCGGCCGCCGTCCGCTCGGCCTCGGCGGTGAGGGTCCGGAGGATCTCCGTGTCCCACTCGTCGTCGACGTCCACGAACCAGACGAACTCGGAGTCGATGCCGTCGAGGGCGCGGTTCCGGGCGGCAGCGACGCCGCCGTTCTGCTCGAGGAGCAGGACCCGGGCGTCCTCGCGTCCCTCGGCCCACTTCTCGAGCACCTCCGCCGTGCCGTCCGAGGACGCGTCGTCGACGAGGACGACCCGCGTCCCCGGTCCGAGAGTGAGTGCGAGCCGCGCGAGGAAGCCGTCGAGCCGGGCGATCGCGTTGTAGCAGGGAGCCACGACGGTCACCGAGTGCACGCCCCCGCTCACCGTCGGCCCCCGAGCTCGCGGTAGGCGGCGACGACGGGTCCGAAGACGGCGTCGGGCGAGGCGGCCTCGTCCACCCACGCCTTCGCGCGGTCGGCCTGCATCAGGAGCCCCTCGGGTCGCTCCAGAGCGGCGGCGACGAGCTCGGCGATCCGCTCCCCGTCGGCGTCGGCGGGGAGCAGGAGGCCCCGACCGTCGGCGAGCAACTCACCCACACCGCCGACGTCGGTCGCCACGACCGGGCGACGGCGTGCCATCGCTTCCAGCATCACGAGCGGAGTCCCCTCCCACCGCGAGGTCGACAGGAGGAGGTGCGCCGCGTCCAGCGCTCCGGTCACGTCCGCCGACGGACCGGCGAAGTCGACCACTCCGGCCCCCCGGGCTCGCTCGCGCAGCACCGGCAGCATCGGACCGTCGCCGAGCCAGGTGCCGGTGACGGGCCGGACCCGGGCGAGGGCCTCGACTGCCGCGAGGAAGCGGATCGGGTCCTTCTGCTCCGCGAGCCGCCCGATGCCGAGGACGCGGACGACCGGCTCGGCGAGTTCCGGCGCGAGCGCGGGCTCCGCGGTGACGTTCGCCGGGGCGTTGCCGGTGACCACGACGCGCTCCTGCGGGCGGCCGTAGCCCTCGACGACCATCCGCCCCACGGAGGCGGAGACGGCGAACACCCGCCGGGAGCGGAAGGAGAGCGCTCGACGGTCGATCCCGGGCAGCTCGGTGTGCGCGTGCTCGACCACGGGGACACCGAGCGCGGCGCCGACGAGGAGGGCCAGCAGAGCCTCGCGGCGCTGGTGGGCGTGCAGGACGTGCGGGCGGAACCGGCGGACGGCGAGTGCGATCTCGCGCAGATCGGCCGCGAAGCCCTGTCCGGGTCTCGGCACCACGAAGACGGGCGACTCCTGCGCGGCGCGGTCGCTGAGCGGCCCGGGACGCCCCCAGTAGGCGGTCTCGCAGCCGTGCTCGCGGCTCCACGCACCCAGGGAGAGGGCCACACGCTGCGCGCCCCCGTCCTCGAAGGAGTCGAGGACGTGCAGGATCCGCAGGGATCGGGAACGGGCGGCCCTCATGAGAGTGCCCCGTCGGGAACCGCGCCCGGGAAGCGGACGTCGAGTTCGGCCAGGACGGCGTCGACGTCGCGGCCCATCGTCCCGGGGTCGACGTCGTAGTGATCGGCGAGGAGGTCGACGACCTCGTCCCGGGGCCGGCGCTGCCGGATCGCGGCCTCGAAGACCGAGGCGGCGCTCAGCGAGAGCACGATCGGGGGCACCGACGGGCGGGACAGGTCGAGCACGTAGACCTGACGGTCCGTGCGCTCGACGGCGAAGCGCTGCGCCGGCGGCGCGCTGCCACCCTGCGCCTCGGCGGAGGCCTCCACCGGATGCACGGCGCTCGCCGCGGGGTCGGACGAGGCCGGGAGGTCGCTCACCGGCGCCGTGGCCACCGCGATCGCCTCGAACGAGGACGCCGGGCCCTGCTCCTCGCTGCGGCCGCTCAGCGCCACCCGGGCGAAACCGGTGAGGGCGGAGGGGAGGCCTCGGAGCGCCCGCAGGGTCCGCTCCCCCCGGAGCCGGAGCCGACGCCGGACCGTCGTCGCCTCGGGATGGCTCGCCTCGAGATCCGCGCGGGTGGGGAAGGCGGCTCTCAGCAGCAGGCCTCCCTTCAGGCGCCAGGGAGCGGACGCCACGGCGTGCAGCCAGTTGAAGGTGTGCCGGTCGGAGCTGCGGCGCACGTCCCAGAGAGTCTGGGCGTGCCGGTAGCGCTCCTCGGGCGCGGAGGGGACTCCCCAGGAGGTGAGGAGCTCCGTCATCGGCGTCTGCGCGCCGAGCTCGACGGCCGCGTCGCGGATCGCCTCGCGCTCCTCGCTCGGAAGGCCGGCGCCGTGCGCCTTCAGAACCGCCAGCGCCGTGGTCGCCGAAGCGGAGCGCGCGCTGCGCAGCTGGTGCAGGGCGTGCAGCACGAGGTGGTGCGCGCGTCCGGGGATCCGCAGGGTCTCGTCGCTCAGCGGCAGATCCTCGGCGGCCGCCCAGAGGCGGTCGAAGACGATCCGCTCCTCCTCGAAGGCACCCGGGAAGGAGCGGTGGACGTCGACGTCGCACGGCCACGAGGGGTGGACGAGCGTGATCGAGTGGTCGACGAAGAGCGTCCAGCTGAGAGCCTCGGCGCGGCGGCGCCAGCCCATCGAGGCGAGCAGCCCGAGAGCCTCGTCGAAGCGCTCGGGGTCGACCCAGAGGTCGACGTCGGCCGACGTCATCGGCGCGCGGATCCCCTGGCGGTGCAGACCCTCGCCCTTCACCACGAGGCTGCGGACGCCGTGCGTCCGCAGGGTGTACTGCACCAGCACGGCGGCCAGGCGCAGGGCGACGGCGTTCGGCAGCATCGCGTCGGCGGAGGCGCCGACAGCCGGGACCGGTTCAGGCGACACGGACGCGTCCCTCCGCGAGGGCGAGGATCTCCTCGGCCGCGACGGACCACGGGCGCTCCCGCGCGAGCTCGGCGGCTCCCCGGGAGAGAGCCGTCCACTCGCGCCGGAGCCGATGGAGGGCGTCCTCGTACTCCTCGCGCGTCGCGTCGTCGGAGAGGACCACGCCCGCCCCCGCCGCGCAGAGATCGGCCAGGACGCTCGACTCGATCGCGAGGACCGGCAGCCCGCTCGCCAGCGCGTCGAGTCCGGCGGCCGCGCCGGTCGTCGACGGCGTCAGGTGGGCGTACACGTGGGAGTGGCGGAGCACCTCGACGACGCCGTCGCGGTCCTGCTCGCCGACGGAGCGCAGCCCCGACGCGAGGTCGTCGGCGATGCCGCCGCCGTCGTCGATCACGGTGACGTACTCGGTGCCGTCCAGCCGGGCGAGGAGATCGAGCCGCTCGGCGCCCCGGTCGAGACCGGAGGCTCCCACGGCGGCGAAGCGGAGGGGCCCGTCGGGGGCGGACGGTGTCGGGAACGACGCGTCCGGCAGGCCCAGGGGCACGACCGTTCCCGCGAGGGCGGACGCGAGCCGCTCCGTCGGGGTGACGACGACAGCACCGCGGCGCTCCTCCTCGAACCGGAGGCGCGGGAGCGCCGGGAGGTCGTCGGCCAGGAGGACGGTCGTCGGAGCGAGCCCGGCGAGCTCCACGGCCGTCCCCGGGAGAGCCACCACGAGGTCGGGCCGCTCCGCGGCGAGCAGTCGGCGGGCCCTGCGCGTGACGACGGCGAGCCCGACGGACCCGGCGCCCCTCCGGCCGGCGGGCTCGAGGAAGCGGGCGAGCACGCTGGTGCGGAGCTCCGCCCCGCTGAACCCCTCCGGGTCACCGGTCACCACGACCACGCGGTGTCCCTGGCGGCGCCAGGCGCGCTCGAGCGGAGCCGCGTGCCAGGCATCAAGGGCGACGATCCCGATGGTCAGCACGGGCGGACTCCCCCCGTCAGGGGGAATCGGCGGCAGGGACCGGGAGACGTAAGGAGCGCGGAGTCCCGCTGGTCTATGACCTCGTGCACAGGGCGGTACCTCTCTCCGTCGCGGCAGGCGGAGCCGCGGACGTCGGAGAAGTTATCCCCGTGCCCGGCGGCCTCCGAGTGGGAGGCGCGATACGGACGCGGAGGCGGCGTGCGCGCCGCTCACGGAGTCGGATCGCGTCGGCAGCGGTCGCTCGACCGTCAGTCCCCGCCACGGGTTCCGCGCCCGCTGCACCGGCATGCGGAGGCACCGAGGCGCCGCCGATAGAGTCGGCTCCGTGACCCTCTCCCCGCAGATCTTCACGCTCCCCTCGGCGGTGCAGCGGACCCCCGCCGCCGCTCCTCACCCGGGGCTGCTCCGATGAGGGGCATCGTCCTCGCGGGTGGTTCGGGGTCGCGGTTGTGGCCGATCACCAAGGGCATCTCGAAGCAGCTGATGCCGATCTACGACAAGCCGATGATCTACTACCCGCTGTCGACGCTGATGATGGCCGGGATCGACGAGGTCCTCGTGATCACGACCCCCGAGTACAACGACCAGTTCCGCGCCCTGCTGGGCGACGGGTCGAGCCTGGGCATGCGGATCGAGTACGCCGTGCAGCCCTCCCCCGACGGGCTCGCGCAGGCGTTCCTGATCGGCGAGGAGTTCATCGGCGACGAGTCCGTCGCCCTGGTCCTGGGCGACAACATCTTCCACGGCACCGCCCTGGGCACCGCCCTCGCGGCGAACACCACGATCGAGGGCGCCGTCATCTTCGCCTACCAGGTCGCCGACCCGCGCGCCTACGGGGTCGTCGAGTTCGACGAGCACTTCCGAGCCGTCTCCATCGAGGAGAAGCCCGAGCAGCCGCGGAGCAACTACGCCGTTCCCGGCCTCTACTTCTACGACAACGACGTCGTGGCGATCGCGAAGACGATCACGCCCTCGGCCCGCGGCGAGCTCGAGATCTCGACGATCAACGAGCGCTACCTCGAGGCGGGGCGGCTGAACGTCCAGGTCCTCGACCGGGGAACGGCCTGGCTCGACACCGGGACCTTCGATTCCATGATCGAGGCGACCGAGTTCGTGCGCGTGATCGAGCAGAGGCAGGGGTTCAAGATCGGCTGCATCGAGGAGATCGCCTGGCGCAACTCCTGGATCGACGACACCCGCCTCGCCGAGCTCGCCGCACCGCTGGTCAAGAGCGGATACGGCGCCTACCTCCACCGCCTGCTCAGCCTCGAAGGCGTGAACGCGGGCCGCTGAGCCCGGCCTCCCCCGACCTTCCCGACCTCCAGGAGAACCCGTGCGGATCCTCGTCACCGGCGGTGCCGGCTTCATCGGCAGCAACTTCGTCCACCTCACCCTGCGCGAGCGTCCCGACGCGCGGATCACCGTGCTCGACAAGCTCACCTACGCGGGCAGCCGCGACTCCCTCGCCCCCGTCGCCGACCGAGTGCGGCTGGTCGAGGGCGACGTCGCCGACGCCGAGCTGGTGGACCGGCTGGTCGCCGACGCGGATCTGGTGGTTCATTTCGCCGCGGAGTCGCACAACGACAACTCCCTGCACGACCCGACGCCCTTCCTCGCGACGAACGTCATCGGCACCTTCGCGCTCCTGCAGGCGGTGCGCGCGCACGACGTGCGGTACCACCACATCTCGACGGACGAGGTGTACGGCGACCTCGAGCTCGAGGACCCCGCGCGCTTCACCGAGCACACCCCCTACAACCCCTCCAGCCCCTACTCCTCGACCAAAGCCGCCAGCGACCTCCTCGTGCGCGCCTGGGTGCGCTCCTTCGGCGTGCGCGCCACGATCTCCAACTGCTCCAACAACTACGGCCCCTACCAGCACGTCGAGAAGTTCATCCCCCGCCAGATCACCAACGCCATCGACGGCATCCGCCCCAAGCTCTACGGCACTGGCGCCAACGTCCGCGACTGGATCCACGTCGACGACCACAACACCGGCGTCTGGGCCATCATCGACCGCGGCGAGATCGGCGAGACCTACCTCATCGGCGCCGACGGCGAGAAGAGCAACCTCGACGTCGTCACCCGCATCCTCACCGCCTTCGGACAACCCGAGGACGCCTTCGACCACGTCACCGACCGCGCCGGACACGACCTCCGCTACGCCATCGACTCCACCCGCCTGCGCACCGAACTCGACTGGCGCCCCCGCTACACCGACTTCGACGCCGGACTCGCCGCCACCATCGACTGGTACCGCGCCAACGAGGACTGGTGGCGCCCCGCGAAGGCCGCCACCGAGGAGAAGTACTCCGCTCAGGAATGAGAGAGGAGAAGCACTCCCCACAGAAGCAGGAATGAGACGCGGAGAGGCAGAGCAACCGTCGGTGACTCATTCTCCTTCTCCAGCTACCCTCTCCGGGGGACGCTCCAGAGGCCGAAACAGGGCCTGACGGGGCCTCCTGTGATTTCGGCGAAACGTGACCTTGCTACGGTTACGCCCGTGCTCATCTCCTCTCCTCCGGCAGCCGCCGCCGGCGGGACCTGCTCCGCTCAGGAACCGCTCCGTGCCTCCGCCGCTCCTGTGTCGAGAGGGCTTCATCTGTGAGGGGCATCATCCTCGCGGGTGGTTCGGGGTCGCGGTTGTGGCCGATCACCAAGGGCATCTCGAAGCAGCTGATGCCGATCTACGACAAGCCGATGATCTACTACCCGCTGTCGACGCTGATGATGGCCGGGATCGACGAGGTCCTCGTGATCACGACCCCCGAGTACAACGACCAGTTCCGCGCCCTGCTGGGCGACGGGTCGAGCCTGGGCATGCGGATCGAGTACGCCGTGCAGCCCTCCCCCGACGGGCTCGCGCAGGCGTTCCTGATCGGCGAGGAGTTCATCGGCGACGAGTCCGTCGCCCTGGTCCTGGGCGACAACATCTTCCACGGCACCGCCCTGGGCACCGCCCTCGCGGCGAACACCACGATCGAGGGCGCCGTCATCTTCGCCTACCAGGTCGCCGACCCGCGCGCCTACGGAGTCGTCGAGTTCGACGAGCACTTCCGAGCCGTCTCCATCGAGGAGAAGCCCTCTTCTCCGAAGAGCACCTTCGCTGTTCCCGGCCTCTACTTCTACGACAACTCCGTGATCGGGATAGCCAAGAGCATCAAGCCGTCCGCGCGCGGCGAACTGGAGATATCGACGGTCAACGAGCGGTATCTCGAGGCCGGTGCTCTCACTGTCCAGGTGCTCGATCGGGGAACGGCCTGGCTCGACACCGGGACCTTCGATTCCATGATCGAGGCGACGGAGTTCGTGCGCGTGATCGAGCAGAGGCAGGGATTCAAGATCGGCTGCATCGAGGAGATCGCCTGGCGCAACTCCTGGATCGACGACACCCGCCTCGCCGAGCTCGCCGCACCGCTGGTCAAGAGCGGATACGGCGCCTACCTCCAGCAGCTGCCCGCTCTCGCGCGGGGATCATCCTCCGTCTGAGCGCCCACCGGAGTCCGCCCGTGTCGTCGATCGCGACCCGGGCGTCCGACGCCTTTCGTCCCTTCCTCGAACCAGTAGGAGCACTCGTGCGGATCCTCGTCACCGGCGGTGCCGGCTTCATCGGCAGCAACTTCGTCCACCTCACCCTGCGCGAGCGCCCCGACGTCCGGATCACCGTGCTCGACAAGCTCACCTACGCCGGCGACCTCCGCTCGGTAGCGCCGGTGTCGGACCGGATCACCTTCGTCGAGGGCGACGTCGCCGACGCCCCGCTCGTCGACCGGCTGGTCCGGGAGTCGGATCTGGTGGTGCATTTCGCCGCGGAGTCGCACAACGACAACTCCCTGGAGGATCCGGCGCCGTTTCTGGCGACGAACATCCTCGGGACCGCCGCCCTGCTCGAGGCGGTGCGCCGGCACGACGTGCGGTACCACCACATCTCGACGGACGAGGTGTACGGCGACCTCGAGCTCGAGGACCTCGCGCGCTTCACCGAGCACACCCCCTACAACCCCTCCAGCCCCTACTCCTCGACCAAAGCCGCCAGCGACCTCCTCGTGCGCGCCTGGGTGCGCTCCTTCGGCGTGCGCGCCACGATCTCCAACTGCTCCAACAACTACGGCCCCTACCAGCACGTCGAGAAGTTCATCCCCCGCCAGATCACCAACGCCATCGATGGCATCCGCCCCAAGCTCTACGGCACCGGCGCCAACGTCCGCGACTGGATCCACGTCGACGACCACAACACCGGCGTCTGGGCCATCATCGACCGCGGCGAGATCGGCGAGACCTACCTCATCGGCGCCGACGGCGAGAAGAGCAACCTCGACGTCGTCACCCGCATCCTCACCGCCTTCGGACAACCCGAGGACGCCTTCGACCACGTCACCGACCGCGCCGGACACGACCTCCGCTACGCCATCGACTCCACCCGCCTGCGCACCGAACTCGACTGGCGCCCCCGCTACACCGACTTCGACGCCGGACTCGCCGCCACCATCGACTGGTACCGCGCCAACGAGGACTGGTGGCGCCCCGCAAAGGCCGCCACCGAGGAGAAGTACGCGGTGCGGACAGCGTGACCGGACCGTACTCGAGGTCGGCCGCTGCGCGGAACCGGGGACCAGTGGCCTCGGCCGGATCGCCCTGCCTCCGTCACCGGAATCCGCGCGCCGCCGGACTCCGGGGGACGGGGCGTGCCGCATGCTGATCGTCGCCGCCGCCCTCGCTCTGCTGTTCCTGGTCGTCACCTTCCCGCGGCGCGCCGTCGGCCTCCGCGGCTACGCCGTCGGCCTCTCGATCTTCGTCCTCGGCATCGGCGCGAGCACCTCCGCTCCGGACGCCGTCCGCTACGCCTCGACGGGCGTCGCTGCGGTGTTCCTGATCCTGGCCTGGGCGTTCGGCGAGCGGACGCGGCCGAGGAAGCGCACGCGGCTCCTCCTGCTCGCCTGGTTCGTCTGGACGACCGGGGTGAGCCTCCTGATCTCCTCGAGCTCCCCGGCGACCGTCCTCGCCCTCATCGCGGTGCCGCTGCTGCTGTTCCCCGTCGTGTCCCGCCTCGGCGAGCAGGACCTGGTGCCGCTGCTGCGCTGGACGGCGCTCACCGTCCTCGTGCAGGTCGCCGTCGGCATCGCCGAGCTCACCGTCCTGCCCGAGCCGGTCTGGGGCTACCGCAACCTCACCACGGCGGGTCTTCCCGTCATCCGGTACAACCCGTTCCTCCCCGGCCTGATCCGGATCCAGGGCACGACCGGCCACCCGATCATCTTCTCGCTCATCGTGATGTTCGGCTTCTTCCTGATCCTCGCTCTCGGGTCGAAGCTGTCCCGAACGGTCCGGCTCGTCTCGCTCGCTGCTGCGGTCGCCGGCCTCGTCCTCTCGGGGACGCGCAGTGCGTTCGTCGCAGCGGCCATCGGCTTCGTCGTCTACCTCTTCTTCGCTCCCAACACCCGGACGCGGGTGAAGAACGTCCTGATCGTCATCGGGGCGGGAGTCGCGATCTTCCTCGGCGACTTCGGGCTCTCGGCCGTCGCGACTCAGGCGGCCACCTCGGACTCCTTCGGCCACCGCCTCGAAGGATGGGCGAGCGCGGATCAGCTCCTGCACCGCGGCTCTCCCACCGGAGCGATCGGCAGCGGCTTCTTCTCGGAGCTGAGCATCTTCGCGCAGGGCCTGCTGCAGCAGGACGGCTTCCTGGTCATCGACAACCACTTCATCTGGACGCTCGCGATCAGCGGTGGCATCGGGCTCGCCCTCATGGTGCTGGCGATGGGGGGCGCGTGGATCGGCTCCGACCGCCTCGGCCGGGCCCAGGTCGCCGTGATGCTCGCGATGGCCTTCTCCTTCGACCTGATGACGTGGGTCGTCTCAGTGAGCGTCTTCGTGATCTCGCTGACGCTGCCGCCGGACCTGATCGCGCTCGCCCGCCCGGCTCCGCCCCGCGAAGCGGAACCGCCTCCGACGCGGCGGGGGACGCCGAGTCCTCAGCGCGGAGGGGACCGCACCCGCGTGAGGACCTTCCCCCGCTCCTCGCGGTGACAGCACGCTCCCCCTTGCCCGACCAGACCGCACCAGACCAGCCGATCGGAGCTCACATGCCTGAGATCATCGACACCGAGACCTTCGTCATCGGCGATTCGACGAAGACGAACTCCCTGGGCCGTGCGCTGAGCATGGCGCTCACCGCGGCTGAGCTCGGACGCGTGCGGGTTCTCGCCTTCGAGGACGGGGAGCTCTGGGCCGGAGCGAGACAGTTCCCTGCGGAGGTCGTTCCTTTCGGTCGGAGGGATCTGGCGCGCATCGAGCGGGACGTCCGCGCGTCAGCGTCGGAGCGGAGGACCATCGTCTGGTTCTCGAAGGGGACGGACCCCCTGCCGCGTCTGGCTCGGCGCCTCTCCCGCATCCCGAACACAGTCGTGGTCGCGGATTTCGACGACGACGACGTCTCGATCATGGAGGCCTTCCGATCCGAGTCCCTCCTCAACCGGGCGAAGGCGAATCCGCTGCGCCGGAAGGCTCCGTCCCGGCTCCGCCGGAGCCAGGCCAGGATCGCGCGCGACGCCGGCCTCGTCACCTTCTCGAGCGCGGGACTCCGCGGAGTGTACGCCGAGCGCTTCGATCTCGGTGACGCGTCCGCGGTCATCCCCCACACCCGGGTGTCGACGACGCGTGATCGGCCGCGCGGGCCCTCCACCGACGGCCGTCTGACTCTGGGCTTCATCGGGACCGTCCGCAGCTACAAGGGCGCGGACACTCTGAACGCCCTGCTGCGGGCCGATCCGGACGTCGGCATCGTCACCTTCGCCCAGTCATGGACGCCGCCCTCCGATGTGGCGGCGCAGTGGGTCATGCGGCCTCCAACGACACCGCTGTCCGAGATCTACGCGGACGTGGACGTGCTCGTCCTCCCCATGGACATCCGCAGCCCGGCAGCGCTCTACCAGCTCCCCGCGAAGCTCGTGGACGCGGCCGTGTTCGGGACTGCCGTGGCGGCGACGCCGACCCCGCCGATCGAGGAGTTCGCGGCCGGAGCCTTCCTGCCGGTCACCGACTGGTCGGATCCCGTCGGCGTCCTCGCAGCGATCAGAACCGCCGACAAGGAGCAGCTGGGAGCAGCGCTCCAGGCGAGGTTCACCACTCTTCTCTCCCCCGAAGCAACAGCCGACACTCTCGACACCGCTGTCCAGAAGGCACTGATCAGAAAGAGCACCCACCGTGCATGAACGACCGGCAGCCGTCCAGGTCCCCCTTCTCTCCGTGAAGGTCACTCCGATGACCGCTGCGGGAGTCGCCGACCTCGTGTCGAGCGAGCCCTCCGGGCCGACGCTGATCCTCAACCACAATCTGCACAGCAGCTACCTCCACCTCAAGCACGCCTGGTTCCGCAGGTTCTACGAGCGCAGCGACATCGCGGTGATCGACGGGTGGCCCGTCCTGGCCCTGGCCTCCCTGAAGCGCCGGGTCACGACCGAGGAGCGCATCGGGTCGACCGATTGGATCCACGCGCTCTGGTCCGACACGCGCTCGCCCGGCCGCCGGGTCTTCATCCTCGGCGGCACCGAGGAGATCAACGCCGCGGCCGTCAGCGCCTGGAGCAGGGCGCGTGCCGTCGACGACGTCGCCGGGATGTCCGGGTACTTCGCACGGGAGGACGAGGAGTCGGTGGTCGACGCGATCCGCAGCCACGCGCCGACCCTCCTCATCGTCGGCCTCGGGATGCCGAAGCAGGAGCGATTCCTGGACGAGCACTGGGACGACCTCCCCGACGCGTACATCGCCACCGTGGGCGGGGCCGTCGACTACATCGCAGGCGCTGTCGAGCTGAGTCCGCGCTGGCTCGGCTCGGTCGGCCTGGAGTGGGCGTGGAGGTTCCTGCACGATCCGCGGCGCCTCTGCACCCGGTACTTCGTGGAGCCGTTCGCGCTGGCCGGACTGATCCTCCGCAACACGCTCCGCGGAGCGGGGACCCGATGAGCCTCACCACCCGCGACGTGACCACCGTCGTCCCGACCCTCGGCAGGCCTGCGCTCGCCCGCGCTCTGCAGTCGGTGCGCGGACAGACGGGCGCTGGAGGCCGGACGGTCGTCGTCCTCGACGACCCCTCCCGCGAGAACCACGTACGGAGTCTTCTCGAGGACGAGGTCCTCCTGGTGACGGCGGGCAGAACCGGCGGGGCGAACGCCCGCAGCACCGGAGCCCGAGCGGCCGAGACCTCGCACGTCGCGTTCCTCGACGACGACGACTGGTGGGAGCCGGAGAAGCTCGCTCGCCAGGTGAAGGCGCTCTCCGAGTCCTCGGCCGATCTCTGCTACACCGCCACCTACTTCCACGAGTCGGGCGACGGCGTGCGCCGACTGCCGACGCGCGAGCTCGCGGCGGGTCAGTCCGTCGCGTCCTATCTCGTCGCCCGTCCGAGCCTCAAGCACGGCACGGGGTACATCCAGACGAGCTCCCTGCTCGCGAGCAGGCGCCTCCTGGACGAGCACCCGTGGGACCCCTCGATGAAGAAGCACCAGGACTGGGACCTCGTCGCGCGGTGGGCTGCGGCCGACGCGCGGATGACCTACGTCCCCCTCGCTCTCGTGCACGTCCAGCAGGGTTCCGCCGCCTCGATCTCGAAGACGGCGGACTGGCGCGCGAGTGCCGCCTGGCTCGCCCGCCACGGCGACGCCCTGGACTCCCGCGCCTACGGAGACTTCGTCGCCACGCAGATGCTGCGGGGCGCCCTCAGCGCCCGCGATCCGCGCGGAGTCGCCGCCTCGGTCGCGGAGCTGTCCCGCCGCCGACCCCACGTCGCCGCGATGATCGTGGGTCTCCACGGTCTCGTGGAGAAGTAGATGCGGGGAGCCGCTCCGAACGGTCCGCGGCGCTCGAAGCCGATCCTTCGCCTCCTCGGTTTCGTCCTGATCCCTCTGATCAGCGCCCTGAGCCCGCTGATCGTCATCCCCTCCATCACCAGCTCCTTCGGAGCGACGGCGTGGGCGTCCGTCGCCGTCGCCCAGTCCATCGGGTCCGCCGCAGCGGTCGTCGTCGAACTCGGCTGGGGCCTGAACGGCCCCCAGCGGATCGCCCGGATGGGGCGGCGGGCTCGATCGCAGACCTATGCTCTGGCCACGGCGACGAAAGTCCTCGTCTTCCTGCCGCTGGTCGTCCCCGTAGTGATCGTCACCGGCCTGCTCGCGCCGGCGGATCCGGTCGCGGCCGCGTGGATCGCCGTCGCAATCGCACTGAGCACGCTGTCGCCGGCGTGGTTCTTCATCGGCGCAGGCCAGCCGCGGAACATCCTGCTTTTCGACGCTCTGCCCAGACTGGCCGCCAACGGGCTCACCGTGCTCCTGATCAGTGCCGCGGGAGCGCCGCTGGCGGTCTACCCGCTGCTACTCGCCGTCGGTACGATCGTGCCTCCGGTCCTCGGCTGGTCCGCTGCAGGGAGCCGACTCGGGTTCCTGCGCTCTCTGGGCCCGCGCCGGATCCTCCGTGCTGTCCGCGCGCAGAACGTCGCCCTCCAGGGACGACTGGCCAGCGCGGCCTACATCGCCCTGCCGGTGGCGATCGTCGGAGCGGCCTCGCCGGGAGCTCTCGTCGTCTTCTCCGCCGCGGAGCGGCTCCAGCGCCTGGTGCTGGCGCTGCTCGCCGCCTTTCCCAACGCGCTGCAGGCATGGGTCGGGGCGCCCGGATCCGATGCCGACCGCTTCCGCCGCATCGCGCGCGCCGTCGGCGCCAACGCCGTCCTCGGGCTCGTCGCCGGAACCGGCTTCGCCTTCTTCGGGGGCTTCGCGGCTCAGATCCTGTTCAGCGGGGAGATCACCCTCCCGCTCCCCATCACCGCTCTCTGCGGAGGGGTCATCGCCATCACCTGCGTGTCGCGGGCTACCGGCGGTCTCGGCCTGGTCGCTCTCCGTCGCCTGAAGGCGCTGCGCAACAGCGCGCTCGTCGGAGCGGCGACGGGGCCGGTGCTCATCTGGCTGCTGTCCCGGACCTTCGGCGCGCCCGGAGGTCTGGCCGCCGAGGTCGTCACCGAGCTCACCGTCCTCATCGTCCAGATCGTCTTCCTGCTCCGCGCTCGGAAGCGCTGAGCCCGTACCCGGAGCGGACGACCCGCGTCTCCTCCTACCCTTTCGAGGGTCACCGGCCTCGAGGCTTCGTCAGTCCGGCCCGATCGCTCCTCACCGTGGATACCGTCGCAAGCGCACCGCATCGGCAATCCCGGGAGGACGCGCCATCATGCTCGACGCCCCTGAAGCGACTCCCCTGCACGACCGCTCTCACCGACGGCCGGACCGGTCCTCCTCCTCGCGCCGGCGGTTCCTCCGCTTCGGCAAGGCGTTCGCGGTGTCCTCGGTCATCGCTCTGCTGGCCGTTCTCGGCGCGGTGTCACCGGCCGGCAGCGCAGCCGCAGCGGGCACGGGCCCCACGGCCGCCGACGTCACGACGGCGCACCCGAGGCTCGAGCTCGACCAGCAGTCGGTCGTCGATCTGCGAGCGTCGGTGTCGTCCGATCCCGCCGTCACCGCCGTATGGAACCGCGTCCGCGCGGAGGCCGACCGGATGCTCACTGAACCGGTTCTGAAGCGGAGCTCTCCGGACGGCATCCGCATCCTGGAGACGTCGCAGACCCTCGTCCAGCGCGCCCGGACTCTGGGCATCAGCTATTTGGTGACCGGGTCCCCCGCCTACGCGGACCGGCTCTGGCTCGATCTCGACGCGGCATCGAAGTTCGCCGATTGGAATCCGGATCACTTCCTCGACACCGCCGAGATGACGCAGGGGATGGCCATCGGCTACGACTGGCTCTACGCCCGCTGGACACCCTCCCAGCGGAGCACACTGAGCTCCGCCATCCAACGGCTCGGCCTCCAGCCGTCCGTGCCCGTCTACTCCGCGCCGGCGAACACCTCCGGCCCCTATGCGCACGGCGGCAATTGGGCCGTCGTCACCAACAACTGGAACATCGTGGCGAACGGAGGGATGATCGCCGGTGCAGTCGCGACGGCGCAGGACAATGCGGGCCTCTCCGATCGGATCCTCGGCTACGCGACCCCCAGTCTCCGCCGGGGCCTCGCGCAGTTCGGGCCCGACGGCGGGTACGCCGAGGGGCCGACGTACTGGGAGTACGCGACGCGGTATCTCGCCTCTGCGTTGAGCACACTCGATGTCGCAACCGGGACGGACTGGGGCCTGGCAGCCTCGCCCGGCGTCAGCACGACGGGCTACTTCCCCGTGCAGATGCTCGGGGCGTCGAAGGAGATGTACGACTTCGGCGACAGCGACTCGACGCAGCTCAACCCGCCGTCGCAGCTGTACCTGGCGAAGAAGTTCGACAACGCCGACTTCCTCTCCGTCGGCGGCAAGCAGACCGGCAGCGATGCGCAGCGGCTCATCTGGTACCAAGCCGCCACGACCGCCGCGGCCGGCCCCGGGGCGTCGAGGGACTCCTTCTCCGCAGCCGCCGGCGTGAGCACGATGAGATCGTCCTGGGACGCGGACGGCACCTCCGTCGGCTTCCGCTCGGCCAGCAGCCCCACGAGCGGGCACCAGCACCAGGACTCCGGCTCCTTCATCCTCGACGCTCTGGGCGAGAGGTGGTCCTCCGACCTCGGACGGGACGACTACAGCCTCGCCGGCTACTTCGAGGGCGAGTCCCGGTGGACCTACTACCGGAACAGGCAGGAGGCGCACAGCACCCTCCTCGTCGACCCCTTCAGAAGCTCGACCGCCTACGCGACCGGGCGGTCGACGATGGTCCGCTCGGACGCCAACGCCTCCTCGTCGCTGGCGGTCAGCGACCTGTCCGCCCTTCTCCCGGGCGGCACCACCTGGCAGCGGGGCGTGAAGCTCTTCGACGGACGCGACCAGTTCCTCGTTCAGGACGAGGTCGAGCGGTACGGCCCCGTCGAGGCGCTCTGGTCCATGAACACCGAGGCCCTCATCGACGTCTCGGACGACGGCCGCAGCGCCACCCTCTACCGCGACGGCCAACGGATGCTGGCCCGCATCGTCACCGACGACTCCTTCCGGTTCTCCGTCATGGACGCCGCTCCCCTGGCCACCTCACCGCGACCGGCCGGTCAGAGCTCGAACCTCGCCGACAGAAAGCTGACCATCGCGGCCTCCGGGACCGACAGCGTCCAGATCGCCGTGCAGTTCTCCCCGCTCCACGGCGACGCCCCCGTGGCAGCGGCAGCCCCGGTCGTCGGCCTGTCATCGTGGTCACTGGATGCGGTCGGGACGAGCCGGGCCACCGGCGTGACGGTGGGCGGCACCCCCCTCCCGTCCTTCGCGGGCGACGACGTCGCCTACACAGCAGCAGTCGACCCGACCGGCCCGGTGCCCGTGGTCGCCGCGCAGGCCGCGGCCGGATCGGTCGTCACCTCGACCTCGCCCGCCGCCGTTCCCGGCTGGGCCTCGACCACCATCACAGAGCCCGGCAGGACTCCGACCACCTACCGCGTCCTCCTCACACCGGGGCCGATCCGGATCGAGAGCGCGGTCGCCTCCCGGACGACGGCGGGGTCACCGGAGGTGACTTTCGACGGGACCGAGGGAACGTACTGGTCCACGTGGGGCGACAACTCGATCACGTGGCAGCTCGCGCGCGCCACGGCGGTCGAGCGCCTCGATCTCTCCTGGGTCGCCAACTCCAGTCGACTGTCGAAGTTCGATCTCCTCAGCTCCCCCGACGGCCGGACGTGGACCGCTCGTACCTCCGGGTCCTACCTCGGGACCGGCGGATGGGCCTCCGTCGCTGCGGCGATGCCCTCCGATTCCCGGTTCGTCCGCCTGGTCGGTCACGGGGACGGCACGAAGGACGTCTGGACGGCGCTGCGGGAGGTCAGGATCTACAGTTTCACCGAGGACGCGCACGTGCACGTGCCGGACAAGAGCCTCTCGTTCGCGAC
Organism: Rathayibacter sp. AY1C2; assembly: GCF_002931195.1. Taxonomy (NCBI): domain Bacteria; kingdom Bacillati; phylum Actinomycetota; class Actinomycetes; order Micrococcales; family Microbacteriaceae; genus Rathayibacter; species Rathayibacter sp. AY1C2. The sequence goes on from NZ_PSWG01000002.1 coordinate 53,934, forward strand.
GGCCGCGATCTCCGCGTCCGAGGTGCAGGCCGGCGCAACGGCCGCGGCCTCGGCGACGGGTACCGGGCCGGACGGGCGGACGCTCCCCGCGTCCTCGGTGAGGCTCACCTGGGGCTCCTCCGATCCCGCCGTCGCCTCGGTCGACCGGTCGGGTTCGGTCACCGGGCGCACCGCGGGGACCGCCATGATCGGCGTGCTCGTCGAATCGGGCGGCGTCATCCGCTCGGCGAGCGTTCCGGTGACGGTGGTCGACAGGACGAAGGTCCGTCTCTACCCGACCGCCGACTCCTACGTCCAGGGCGGAGCATCAGCGGGCACCAACTACGGCGCCATCACCGGAATGCTCGTCAAGACCAGCGCCTCCACCACCACCGACCAGAGCTACACCCGCGTCGGCTACCTCCGCTTCGACCTCAGCGCCCTCCAGGGCCGCACCGTCACCGGCGCCACCCTCACCACCACCGCCGCCATCACCGACAACGGATCCCCCGTCCTCCTCGACTTCCACGACACCCCCACCACCTGGACCGAGAAGGGACTCACCTTCACCAACCGCCCCGCCCTCGGCCCCATCCTCGGCAGCACCCTCGTCGACACCACCAAGACCACCCGCACCACCGACCTCACCGACGCCCTCGCCGCCAAAGCCGCAGCCTCCACCCCCACCCTCTCCCTCGGCATCGACCAAGCCCACCTCCCCCCGGGAACAGCAGGCAGCGTCGTCCGAATCGAGACCCGCGAATCCACCACCACCCCCTACCTCGACATCACCTTCGACGACTGAGATCGGACGGCTCGGGCGGCCAGGCCGGAGCTCCGCGACGCCTCAGCGCACCGCCACCGTCGCGCGGTCGCGGCCGGTGAGGTCGCGCTGCGTGGTCGCTCCGCGCCAGCCGTCGGCGGTGAGCAGGGCGCGGATCTCGGCGCCCTGCAGCTCGCCGTGCTCCATCACCAGCACTCCCCCGGAGCGGAGCAGGCGGAGGGCGGTCGCCGAGAGCGAGCGGACGACGTCCAGGCCGTCCTCGCCTCCGTAGAGAGCCGAGGGCGGGTCGAACAGGCGCACCTCCGGGTCGCGCGGGACGGCGGCGGCCGGGATGTAGGGCGGGTTGGAGACGACGACGGAGACGGTGCCGTCCAGCTCGGGAAGCGCCCGGGCGAGGTCGTCGAAGACGATGCGGGCGTTCTCGAGCCCGAGCCGCTCGCGGTTGCCGCGGGCCCAGATGAACGCCTCGGGAGCGTTCTCCACGCCGATCACTCGCGCGTGCGGCACCTCATGCGCGAGCGCGAGCGCCAGGGCTCCGCTGCCCGTGCCGAGGTCGACGGCGATCGGCTCCGGGTCGACGACCGCACGGAGCGCGTCGATCGCGATCTGCGCGACGCCCTCGGTCTCGGGTCGCGGGACGAACACGCCGGGTCCGACCGCGAGCTCGAGCGAGCGGAACGGCGCGATCCCGGTGATGTGCTGCAGCGGCTCGCGAGCCGACCGGCGCTCGATCGCGCTCGCGAACGCCGCGGCGTGCTCGTCGTCGACAGTCAGCCCCGTGATGAGGCGCGCCTGCAGCCGGCCGCGGCCGAGCCCGAGCAGGTGCCCGAGAAGCAGCTCCGCATCGACGTCCGGCGTGGGGACGCGGGCGGCGGCGAGGCGGGCGACCGCGTCCGCGAGGAGGGTGCGCGCGTCGACGCCGGTGGTCACGAGGGTCACGCCTCCTCGGAGCCGATGTCGGCCAGGCGGGCCTCCTCGTCGGCCTGGATGGCGCTCTCCACCACCGGGTCGAGCGCGCCGTTCATCACGCCGTCGAGGTTGTACGCCTTGTAGCCGGTGCGGTGGTCGGCGATGCGGTTCTCGGGGAAGTTGTAGGTCCGGATGCGCTCGGAGCGGTCCATCGTGCGGATCTGCGTCTTGCGCGCGTCCGAGGCCGCCGCGGCGATCTCCTCCTGCTGGCGGGCCAGGATGCGAGCGCGCAGCACGCGCATGCCCGCTTCACGGTTCTGCAGCTGGCTCTTCTCGTTCTGCATCGACACGACGATGCCGGTAGGGAGGTGGGTGATCCGCACGGCGGAGTCGGTCGTGTTGACGGACTGCCCGCCGGGACCGGAGGAGCGGTAGACGTCGATCTTCAGGTCGTTCTGATTGATCGCGACCTCCTCGGGCGCGTCCACCTCGGGGAACACGAGCACGCCCGTGGTCGAGGTGTGGATCCGCCCCTGCGACTCGGTCACGGGGACGCGCTGCACCCGGTGCACGCCGCCCTCGTACTTGAGGTGCGCCCACACGCCCTGCGAGGGATCGGTGGCGTTGCTCTTGATCGCGACCTGCACGTTCTTGTAGCCGCCGAGGTCGGACTCGTCGCGGTCGAGGATCTCCGTCTTCCAGCCCTTCGCCTCGGCGTAGTGCAGGTACATCCGGAGGAGGTCGGCCGCGAACAGCGCGCTCTCGGCTCCGCCCTCGCCGCCCTTGATCTCCATGATGACGTCGCGGCCGTCGTCGGGGTCGCGCGGGATGAGCAGGCGCCGCAGCTTCTCCTGCGCCACCCGCAGCGACTCCTCCAGCTCGGGGACCTCCTCCGCGAAGGCCTCGTCCTCGCGGGCGAGCTCGCGCGCGGCCTCGAGGTCCTCGCCGGCCTGGATCCAGGCGGAGTGGGCCGCCTTGATCTGGCTCAGCTCCGCGTAGCGCCGGTTGACCTTCTTCGCGCGGGCGGCATCGGCGTGGAGGGCCGGGTCGGAGAGCTGCGTCTGCAGGTCCTCGTGCTCGGCGAGGAGGACGCTGACGGATTCGAACATGGGGTCCTGGCTTCCGGAGGTGGTCGGGGTCGGGCTCATCGCCCGGGGACGCGAAAACGTCCGCGGCCGCCCCCCGTGACAGGGGCGACCGCGGACGTCGGGGCGCTAGTGGTGGCCGTTGCCGTGGCCTGCGGTGGCCGGGCCGACGGCCGACTTCGAGACCTGCATGAGGAACTCGACGTTGGACGAGGTCTCCTTCAGGCGCGACAGGATGATCTCCAGCGCCTGCTGCTGGTCGAGCCCGGCGAGGGCGCGGCGCAGCTTCCAGGTGATCTTGACCTCGTCGGCGCTGAGCAGCATCTCCTCGCGGCGCGTGCCGGAGGCGTTCACGTCGACGGCGGGGAAGATCCGCTTGTCGGCGAGGTGGCGGGAGAGGCGGAGCTCCATGTTGCCGGTGCCCTTGAACTCCTCGAAGATCACCTCGTCCATCTTCGAGCCGGTCTCGATGAGCGCCGTCGCGAGGATGGTGAGCGAGCCGCCGTTCTCGATGTTGCGCGCCGCGCCGAAGAACTTCTTCGGCGGGTACAGCGCCGAGGCGTCCACACCGCCCGAGAGCACGCGGCCCGAGGGAGGAGCGGTCACGTTGTAGGCGCGGCCGAGACGGGTGATGGAGTCGAGCAGCACGACCACGTCGTGGCCCAGCTCGACCAGGCGCTTGGCGCGCTCGATCGCGAGCTCGGCGACGGTCGTGTGGTCCTCGGCCGGGCGGTCGAAGGTGGAGGCGACGACCTCGCCGCGCACGGTGCGCTGCATGTCGGTGACCTCCTCCGGACGCTCGTCGACCAGGACGACCATCAGGTGGACCTCGGGGTTGTTCTGCACGATCGCGTTGGCGATCTGCTGCAGGACGATGGTCTTGCCGGCCTTGGGCGGCGCGACGATCAGGCCGCGCTGTCCCTTGCCGATCGGGGCGACCAGGTCGATGATCCGCTGGGTCAGCTTGCCGGGCTCGGTCTCGAGGCGCAGGCGCTCGGTCGGGTAGAGCGGCGTGAGCTTCTGGAACTCGACGCGCGCAGCGGCCTCCTCGACGGTCTGGCCGTTGATCGAGTCGACGCGGACGATCGCGTTGTACTTCTGGCGGCCGCCGCCCTCGCCCTCGCGGGGCTGGCGGATGGCGCCGACGACCGCGTCGCCCTTGCGCAGGTTGTACTTCTTGACCTGGCCGAGGGAGACGTAGACGTCGCTGACGCCGGGCAGGTACCCGGTGGTGCGCACGAAGGCGTAGTTGTCGAGGACGTCGAGGATGCCGGCGACCGGGATGAGGACGTCGTCCTCGCCGATCTCGGGCTCGAAGTCGTCGCCGATCGCTCCGCCGCGGCGCTTGCGGTCGCGGTAGCGGCTGCGGCGGCCGTCCTCGCCCTCGGCCTGCTGGCCGTTCTGGGGCTGTCCGGAGCCGTTCTGCTGAGGAGCCTGCTGGCCCTCGGACTGCGCGGCGCCGCGCGCGCCTTGGCCGTTCTGCGGCTGGGACTGCGCGGCGGGGCTCTGCTGAGCGTCGTTCTGGCGGTCGTCCCCGCGGTTGCGGTTCCGGTTGCGTCGGTTGCGGCCGCGGCCGGTGCCCTGCTGGTCGCCGTTCTGCTGCTGGTCTCCGCCCTGCTGCTCCTGCTGGTCGCCGGAGTCGGAGGAGTCGGCGTCGTTCTCGGCGGGCGCCTGCTCGGCCTGCTCGCTCTGCTCGGAGGCGCCCCCGCGGCTGCGGCGGCGTCCGCGGCGCTCGCGCTGGCCGCCCTCGCGGGAGGAGTCGTCCGACTCCGGCCCGTTGGGCAGCTCGATGTCGATGACGGGCTTCGCGGCCTGGTCGGCGTCGCGGTCCTGCTCGATGACGGGGAGGTCGGGGATCAGCGACTCGACGCCGGTCCCGCCGGGGATGTTGAGGTGCTCGCCGGCGGCGACGGTGCCGCTGGAGGCGCGGCGCGAGCTGCGTCGGCGGGGCGCGCGCTCGGCGGGCTCGGCGACCGGCTCGGCCGCCGCGGGGAGCTCGAGCTCGACGGGGGCCGACTCGGCGGCCGTCGCGGAGGGCTCGTCGACGGTGGGCGCGGCCTGCTCGAGGACGTCGGCCGTGTCGGCCTCGGTGCTCTCGACGGGCGTCGGCAGCTCCGCCGGCGCCTCGGGCTGCGGAGCGGACTGCTCGGCCACATCGGCCGGCTCGGCCTCGACGCCGGTGGCGTCGACGTCCGGGGCGACCGCTGCGTCGTCCGGAGCGACCGCGTCGGCGATCGCGGCGGGCGCGTCCTCGGCGGAGGCGGCGCGCAGGTCCGAGATGGCCTGGACCAGCTCGCCCTTGCGGAGCTTGGAGGCGCCGCCGAGGCCGAGCCGCGTCGCGAGAGCCTGGAGCTCGGCGACGCGCAGACCGGAGAGGTCGGCGGTGAGGTCCACGGTCGAGCCGTAGGTGTTGACGTCTGTCACTGGAGAGGGTTCCTTCCCCCCGGGAACGAGTGCTCACCGGGAGAGCTCATCGACCGTGCGGTGCCATCGCGTGTTCTGATCCACGCGATGCTCTCGGCCGCCGGGACCGACTGCCGCAGAGAGCGAGGAGAGGGCCCGGAGACCAGGCGCCGGTCTGCAAGAGGAGCAGGGGCGCCCTTCACACGATGTGATGGCCGTGGTTGTCGGGACGATCCGTCGGACAGATTCCGCTCGTTACGCGGTTCCTCGGGATGCGGTCCCCACTGTAGCACCCTTGAAGTCGACGGCCAGCATGTGCGCGCGCCACGGCGTGGGGGCCTCCCGCTCCACCAGATCCGCGGCGGCGAGGCGCTGCGCGGGGTCGCTGCAGAGCACCAGGACGCTCGGTCCGGCACCCGAGACGACGGCGGCGTAGCCGTTCGAGCGCAGCAGCGCGATCAGCGCTGAGGTCTCGGGCATGGCAGCCGCGCGGTAGTTCTGGTGCAGCTTGTCCTCGGTCGCCGCGAACAGCAGCTCCGGGCTCTGGATGAGGGCGGCGATCAGGAGCGAGGAGCGCGAGACGTTGAACACCGCGTCCTCGTGCGGCACGCTCTGCGGCTGCAGCGAGCGGGCCAGCCGCGTCGACATGGTGTGCTCGGGCACGAAGACGACCGGGGACACGCCGCGGTGGACCATGAGCTTCTTGGAGCGCGGGCGCAGCGGCGAGTCGTCGGCGCCGGAGGCGTGCGGCTCGACCCAGGCGATGGTGAGGCCGCCGAACAGTGCGGGCGCCACGTTGTCGGGGTGCCCCTCCATCTCGGTGGCGATGCGGAGGAGGTCGTCCGAGTCGAGCTCGACGACGCCCTCGAGCAGGCCCTTCGCGGCCATGATGCCGGAGACGATCGCGGCGCCGGACGAGCCCATCCCGCGGCCGTGCGGGATGATGTTGCGCGCGATCACCTCGATGCCGGGCATCTCCTGCCGCTGGTCGGCGAACGTGTACGCGATGGCCTGCACGACGAGGTTCGTCTCGTCGGTCGCCACCTCGCCCTCGCCGACCCCGTGCACGGTGACCCGCGCACCCGTGGCCGCGACGGCCGTCACGTCGAGCTCGTCGTAGAACGAGAGCGCCAGGCCGAGCGTGTCGAAGCCGGGGCCCAGGTTCGCCGAGGTGGCGGGGACCTTGACGTGGACGGTGCGGCCGACGGGAACCGCCGAGGTCATGCGCCGGCCAGCCCCAGCACGTCCGCGATCGCGGCGGTGTCGACCGGGACGACGGTCGGCGTGATGTCCGCGCCGTCGGCCGTGCGGAGCGCCCACTGCGGGTCCTTGAGCCCGTGGCCGGTGACCGTCAGGACGACGGTCGCGTCCTTCGGGATCGCTCCGGCCTCGGCGCGCTCGAGGAGCCCCGCGACGCTGATCGCCGACGCCGGCTCGACGAAGACGCCGACCTCGCCCGCGAGGATGCGGTACGCCTCGAGGATCTTCTCGTCGCTGATCGCGCCGAAGTAGCCGTCGCTGACGGTGCGCGCGTTGAGGGCGAGCTCCCACGAGGCCGGGTTGCCGATCCGGATCGCGCTGGCGATCGTCTCGGGGTGGCGGACCGGGGCGCCGTGCACGATCGGAGCGGAGCCCTCGGCCTGGAAGCCGAACATGCGCGGGAGGCGGGTCGACTCGCCGCGCTCCAGCTCCTCCGAGTAGCCGCGGAAGTAGGCGGTGTAGTTGCCCGCGTTGCCGACCGGGACGATGTGGAAGTCCGGAGCATCGCCCAGCACCTCGACGACCTCGAAGGCCGCGGTCTTCTGGCCGGCGATGCGGTCCGGGTTCACCGAGTTGACCAGGTGGACCGGGTAGTTCTTCGCGAGGTCGCGGGCGATGTCGAGGCAGTCGTCGAAGTTGCCCTGCACCTGCAGCAGCTGCGCGTTGTGCGCGATTGCCTGGCTGAGCTTGCCCAGGGCGATCTTGCCCTCCGGCACCAGGACGGCCGCGGTGATGCCGGCGTGCGTCGCGTAGGCGGCGGCCGACGCGGAGGTGTTGCCGGTCGAAGCGCAGATGACGGCCTTCGCGCCGTGCTCGACGGCCTTCGAGATCGCCATGGTCATGCCGCGGTCCTTGAAGGAGCCGGTCGGGTTCATGCCCTCGTACTTGACCCACACCTTCGCGCCCGTGCGTGCCGAGAGGGCCGCCGCGGGGATGAGCGGCGTGCCGCCCTCGCCGAGAGTGATGACCGGGGTCGCCTCGGTGACATCGAGGCGGTCCGCGTACTCGTGCAGGACTCCGCGCCACTGCTTGGCCATCTCAGGCTCCTTCAACTCGTAGAACGGACGTCACGGCGCCGACGAAACCATGCGAATGGAGGGCGGTGACGGTGGCCGCCAGATCGGATTCCGCCGCGGCGTGCGTGCCGATGACCAGGGTAGCGGTCGGCTCGCGCCCCTCCGCACCGCCCTGCTCCTCCAGCGGGTCGGCGCCGGGCGGGGTCTGCACCAGGGTCTCGACCGAGACGCCGTGATCGGCGAAGACGCCCGCGATCTGCGCGAGCACGCCGGGGCGGTCGAGCACCTCGAGGGTGACCTGGTACCGGGTCGTGACGTGGCCGATCGGGAGGACCGCGAGCCCGGAGCTCGCGCTGGTCACCAGGCCGGGGCCGCCGACGACGTGGCGGCGGGCGGCCGAGACGACGTCGCCGAGGACGGCGGAGGCCGTCTCGATCCCGCCGGCGCCGGCGCCGTAGAACATCAGGTCGCCGGCCGCCTCCGCCTCGACGAAGACCGCGTTGTTGGCCCCGTGCACGGCCGCGAGCGGGTGGGAGCGGTGCACGAGCGCGGGGTAGACCCGCGCGGACACGCCCTCCACGCCGGTCTTGGCGTCGGTCAGCCGCTCGCAGATCGCGAGCAGCTTGATCACGTAGCCGGAGTCGCGGGCCTGGTCGACCTGCGCCTTCGTGATGCCGGTGATGCCCTCGCGGTGCACCAGGGCGACCGGGACGTCGGTGTGGAACGCGAGGCGGGCGAGGATCGCCGCCTTCTGCGCCGCGTCGTAGCCCTCGATGTCGGCGGTCGGGTCGGACTCGGCGTAGCCGAGCTCGGTCGCGCGGGCGAGCGCGTCCTCGAGGCTCGCGTGCTCGGTGTCCATCCGGTCGAGGATGTAGTTGGTCGTGCCGTTGACGATGCCGAGGATGCGGTGGACCCGGTCGCCGGCGAGGCTGTCGCGCAGCGGCCGGATGATCGGGATCGCGCCGGCGACGGCCGCCTCGTAGTTGAGCTGGGCGCCCACCTGGTCGGCGGCCTCGAAGAGCTCGTTGCCGTGGGCGGCGAGCAGCGCCTTGTTGGCCGTGATCACGTCCGCGCCCGACGAGATCGCCGTGAGGATGTGGCTGCGGGCGGGCTCGAGCCCGCCGATCAGCTCGACCACGATGTCGGCGCCCAGGATCAGCGACTCGGCGTCGGTGGTCAGGAGGTGCTTCGGGATGTCGGCGGTGCGGGGCGCGTCCACGTCCCTGACGGCCACGCCCACGAGCTCCAGCGGCGCCCCCACGCGCTGGGCGAGCTCGTCGCCGTGGTCGAGCAGGAGGCGCGCCACCTGGGCACCGACGGACCCGGCACCCAGCAGGGCGACGCGGAGGCTGCGGTACTCGATCATCGGGAGGTGGCCTTTCGTTCGATGCCGGCGTCGCGGCGGAGGAGGTCCTCCTCGGTCTCGCCGCGCACGAGGACGCGCGAGCGCCCGTCGCGGACGGCGACCACCGGGGGGCGCCCGAGGTAGTTGTAGTTGCTGGCGAGCGACCAGCAGTAGGCGCCGGTCGCGGCGACGGCGAGCAGGTCGCCCGGCCGCACGTCCGCGGGCAGGAAGTCGTCGTGGACGACGATGTCGCCCGACTCGCAGTGCTTCCCGGCCACCCGCACGAGGGCGGGCTCGGCCGAGGAGGAGCGGTCGGCGATCCGCGCCGTGTAGTCGGCGCCGTAGAGCGCCGGACGGGCGTTGTCGCTCATGCCGCCGTCGACGCTGACGTAGCGGCGGACCGCGGTCGAGCTCTCGGAGCCGACCGTCACGTCCTTCACGGTGCCCACCTCGTAGAGGGTGACGCCGGCGGGCCCGATCAGCGAGCGGCCGGGCTCGATCGCGATGTGAGGCACCGGGATGCCGCGGGCGGCGCACTGCTCGGCGACCGCGTCGGCGACGGCGGCCGCTATCTCGGCGATCGGGGTCGGGTCGTCGGCGCTGGTGTACGCGATGCCGAAGCCGCCCCCGAGGTTGAGCTCCGGCACGGGGCCGTCCGCGAGCAGTGCCGCGTGGACGTCGAGCAGGCGCGACGCCGACTCCGCGAACCCGGCGGAGCCGAAGATCTGGGATCCGATGTGGCAGTGCAGCCCGAGGAACCGCAGGGAGGAGAAGGAGCGTACGCCGGCGACCGCGGCCGGGCAGTCGGCGAGTGCGAGGCCGAACTTCTGGTCCTCGTGCGCCGTGGCGAGGAACTCGTGGGTGTGCGCGTGCACTCCGCTGTTGACCCGGAGGCGCACCGCCTGCACGCGGCCGTGCCGCTCGGCCGCGGCTGCGACGCGCTCGATCTCGACGAGGCTGTCGAGCACGATCGTGCCCGCGCCCACCTCGACGGCCCTGTCGATCTCGCGGAGCGACTTGTTGTTGCCGTGGAGGCCGAAGCGCTCGGGCTCGATCCCTGCGGCGAGGGCCACTGCCATCTCGCCGCCGCTGGAGAGGTCGAGGTTCAGGCCCTCGTCGCGCATCCAGCGGGCGACCTCGGTCGAGAGGAACGCCTTGCCCGCGTAGTAGACCGTGACGCCGGTGCCGATGCGGCCGAGCTCGCGGGCGAAGACCTCGCGCATCTCGACGGCCCGGCGGCGGGCGTCGGCCTCGTCCACCACGTAGAGAGGAGTGCCGTGCTCGCGCACCAGCTCGGCGACGGGCACTCCGGCGATCCGGATCCCGCCGTCCTCGCCGCGCTCGGCGCTGTCCGGCCACACGCCGTCGGCCAGGGCGTTCGGGTCGGCGGGCGTGTGCAGCCACTCAGGCGCGAGCGGATGCCGGGGGGCGCGGGCGCGGGCGTCGACGGTGTCCACGGGTGAGACCTCACAGGAGAGAGTGGGAGCGTCACTGCGGGGCGAGCGGGTCCGGATTGACCCCTGAAGCCAGCGATGTCAGTGTTCGGCCCGCGGAAGACGCCGGCACAGGGCTCCGATCCTACCGGTCCGGGGCGGCGGCGCCGCGCGGGCTCAGGCGCAGGTGCCCGGTTCCTGCTCCGCGGGGTCGCTGAGGAACGTCGGAGAGAGCGCGAAGCTCGCGTTCAGCGACTCGTCGGCGACCTCGACCCCGGTCAGCGTCAGTCCGCGCGGCACCGAGTCCGCGATGCACACGGACGACGGAGCGAGCAGGTCGCCGGAGACGGCGCCGAAGCGGTCGCGGAAGTCGGTCGCCGAGAAGGTCGCACCGGCGGCGGAGATCTCGGCCGGGGTCAGCCGGATGGCGCCGTCCACGGCGGCGAGCTCCATCCCCACGCCCGCGCCGAGCCGGAGGCCCAGCACCTCGACGGAGGCGGTCACGCGCACGAGCGGAGCGTCCAGCGTCACCTCGTCGACAGGAACGGTGCTGCGCTCGGTGACGAGCCGCGAGACCGAGGCCGCGTCGATCGCGACCGTCGTGCTGCCGGACTCGACCGCTCCGACGCCGCTCACCGGCACCCCGATCAGGGTCGCGGCGACGTCGCCGTCGAGCTCGCCGAACGTCACGTCCGAGCTGCGCAGGTCGAGCCGGTCCAGCCGCCCCGAGACGAGCTGCGGGAGAACGGCCCAGCCGGCGACGTCGACGTCCACCGCCCGGTCCGCGGGCAGTGCGAGCGCCTCGCGGAGGCTCGCGGCGGCGCGGTCCGCGACGGCGCGGCGGGCGAGCGAGTCGCCCACCACCGCCGCGACCACGAGCAGCACCAGCACGACGACGACCACCACGGCCGCGCGTCCCCCGCGCCGCCGCCGCGGCGCCGCCCCCGACGCGCTCACATCCGGTCCGGGGCCGTGACGCCCAGCAGGGAGAGCCCGTTGCGGAGCACCTGCCCGGTCGCCTCGTTCAGGCGCAGCCGGGTCGAGTGCACGGCCTCGACCGGGTCCTCGCCCTGCGGCACGACCCGGCAGTTGTCGTACCAGCGGTGGTAGAGGCCGGCGACCTCCTCGAGGTACCGCGCGACGCGGTGCGGCTCGCGCAGCTCCGCGGCGTGCGCCACGATGCGCGGGAACTCCTGCAGGCCGCCGAGCAGCGCCGACTCGGTCGGATGCACCAGCGTCTCGGGCGCGAACGGCTCGACGGGGACGCCCGACGCCGCGGCCTTCGCCGCGACCTGGCGGGTGCGCGCGTGGGCGTACTGCACGTAGTAGACGGGGTTGTCGTTGCTCCGCTTGGTCAGCAGGTCGAGGTCGATGTCGAGGGTCGAGTCGGCCGAGGAGCGCACCAGCGAGTAGCGCGCGGCGTCCACGCCGACGGCCTCCGTGAGGTCCTCCATCGTGACGACGGTCCCCGCCCGCTTGGACATCCGGACCGCCTCGCCGTCGCGGAGCAGGTTGACCAGCTGGCCGATCAGGATCTCGAGGTTCACGCCCGGGGTGTCGCCGAACGCCGCGCACATCGCCATCATCCGGCCGATGTAGCCGTGGTGGTCGGCGCCGAGCATGATGATCGCCCGATCGAAGCCGCGCTCGCGCTTGTCGAGGTAGTAGGCGAGGTCGCCCGCGATGTAGGCCGCCTCCCCGTCGCTCTTGATGATGACGCGGTCGCGGTCGTCGCCGAACGAGGTGGTCCGCAGCCAGGTGGCGCCGTCCGCCTCGAAGATGTGCCCGAGCTCGCGGAGGCGCTCGATCGCGCGGTCGACGGCACGCGACTCGTGCAGGGAGTTCTCGTGGAAGTACACGTCGAAGTCGACGCCGAACTCGTGCAGGCTCTGCTTGATCTCGCCGAACATCAGCTCGACGCCGATGGAGCGGAAGGTCTCGGCGAGCTCCTCCTCGGGCAGGACGGCGAGGTCGCCCGGGTAGGCGGCGGCGACGCGCTCGGCGATGTCGCCGATGTAGGCGCCGCCGTAGCCGTCCTCCGGGGTCGGCTCGCCGCGGTGGGCGGCGAGGAGGCTCCGCGTGAAGCGGTCGATCTGCGCGCCGTGGTCGTTGAAGTAGTACTCGCGGGTCACCTCGGCGCCCTGCGAGAGGAGCATCCGTGCCAGGCTGTCGCCGACCGCCGCCCAGCGCGTCCCGCCGATGTGGATGGGGCCGGTGGGGTTGGCGGAGACGAACTCGAGGTTCATCCGGACGCCGGCGTAGGCGGACCCGGTGCCGTAGGCCTCGCCCGCCTCGACGATCGCGCCGGCCAGGGCACCCGCGGCCGCGGCCTCGAGCCGGACGTTGAGGAAGCCGGGACCGGCGACCTCGACCGTGGCGACGCCCTCGACCGCGCCCAGCCCCTCGGCCAGCTCGGCGGCGAGCTCGCGCGGGTTCGCGCCGACCCGCTTCGCGAGCTTCATCGCGATGTTCGAGGCCCAGTCCCCGTGGTCGCGGTTCTTCGGGCGCTCCAGCACGACGTCCGAGAGCTCGACACCCGCATCGCTCCCCCGTCGCTGCACGGCGTCGAGGACGAGGGCGTGCAGGGAGGCGGCGAGCTGTTCGGGAGTCACGGGGAGCGATTCTACCGGCCGCCGCGCCCGCGCCCCCCGTCCCTCCTGCACCGTGGGGCCGCTCGGCAGGGCGGCGTTGCTAGGGTGCGACGCATGCGCCGTCCCGCCGCCCTCCTCCTCGTCGCCCTCGCCGCGGCGGGCCCCTCCGGCTGCTCCCCCGCGGCCGACCCGGAGCCGAGCGCGAGCGGCGCCGTCAGCGGCACGCCGATCCCCCTCGCCTGCGAGCAGCTGGTCCCGGCCTCGGCGCTCGCGGGCCTGTGGGGCGGATTCTCCCCGGACGACGGCATCGGGACCACCGCCGTCTCCGAGGAGATCGCCCAGTACGACGGCGTGGTCTGCGGATGGTCCGACGATTCGGGCGCGGAGCTGCAGCTGGCCGTGGCCCACCTCGACCCCGCGGTGATCGAGGCGCTCAAGAACGAGTTCTTCACCAACAGCAAGGCCGTCCCCACCTACGGCAAGCCGCCGGAGATCGAGGGCTACTACCAGGTGGCCGAGGGGCGGGGCGTCGCGGACGCCTTCGTCGGCGAGTACTGGATCGAGGCGTCCAGCGCCTCCTTCGTCGAGCCGGGCGACCCCGAGCCGCTCGTGCGGTCGGCGATCGGCGTCCTCGCCGACTGAGCCCCGGCGTCAGCCCAGGCGCACCGGCGAGACGTGGTCGTCGACGAGCGCCGCGTCGCAGTCGGCCTCCACGCTCATCCCGGTCAGGCGCAGGTCCGTCAGGTAGCTGCTGAGGAACGCGGTGTCGGCCGTGTCCCGGCCGGACGAGATGCGCAGCATCGACCCGCGCGGAGCCAGCCGGGTCGCGTCCACGACGTGCCAGGCGCCGCCGACCCAGGCCTCCGTGACCGCGTGGAAGTCCCGCGGCTCGAGGCCCGGCGCGTAGACCGCTGTCACCCGAGCGGGGATGTCGAGAGCACGGAGGAGCCCGGCGACCGTGTGCGCGAAGTCCCGGCACACGCCCTGGCCGCTCTCGATGACCTGCGCCGCTCCCCCGGTGCCGACCGTCGAGCCGTAGACGTACGACAGGTGGCCGTGCACCCATTCCTCGACGGCCGTCAGCGCCTCGAAGCCCCGGGCCCGCCCGAACTCGCGCCGGGCGATCCCTCCGAGCACGTCCGCCTCGGCGTACCGGCTCGGCCGCAGGTACTCGACGAGCTCGAGCTCGCTCGGCTCGTCCGGAGCGCCGTGGCCGGCGACCCGCGCCCGGTACTCGACCCGCAGGTCGCCCTCGTTCCCCGCGACGCGGTGCACGCGGGCGCCGTGCCGCGCCGGGAACTCCCGCACCGGCACGTCCTGCCCGTCGAGCCGGACGGTGAAGGAGTCCTCGAACGAGTCGCCCGTGGGCGTCGCCGCCACCAGGAAGATCAGGTCGGTCGGGCCGTTCAGACGCAGATCCAGCGAGGCGGAGACAGTGCGCAGCATGGCTCCATCGTGGCATGCGCGAGGACGGCTCCCGGCGTCGGGGCCCGCCCCGCCCGGGTGCTAATGTGGTCAGGCACTCCTGGCCCCCATAGCTCAGGGGATAGAGCACTGCCCTCCGGAGGCAGGGGCGTAGGTTCGAATCCTACTGGGGGCACATCCGCGGTCCTCCGCTCTCCTCCCTCGCACATGGGCGCTCAGCTCCGGTGCTCGACGCCCCTCGAGGCGCACCCCTCCACCACGGACCGAGCGGCGTCACCCGGTGGGCGACCGAGTCCGACCGTGGCGCTCCTCACCCGGCGCTCCGACCCTCCCCGGACAGCACGAAGGCCCGCGATCGTCGATCACGGGCCTTCGGGACGTTCACCACCGGCACTCGGCCGGTCGGGCTCACTCGTAGAGGTGGAAGGTGCCGGCGCAGTCGGCCGAGCAGAAGCCGTCGCGGCGACGGGCCGAGGCCGCTCCGCAGGCTTCGCAGCGGCGGCATCCGAGCATCCGCGAGATCAGGCTCTGAGGCGCCGACGCGACCACCGAGACCGGGGTGTCGGGGCGCACGGGGGCTCCCGTGGTCGAATCGAGCTGGATCCCAGCGATGTCGAGCGTGGCGCGAAGCATCCGTGTTCCTTCCGATCGGTGAACCATGTGCGAGCACTGCATTGCCAGTCCCTGAGATTCTGCGAAGGGCTTGACGCGGCTCGCGATCGAGAGTAGCCGAAATCGACATCTGTCGGTCAGCCGGGATCGACCCGGGGAACGACGAGCAGCCGCGCCCCCTCCTGGCGGAGAGAGGCACGGCTGTTCGGGTGTCGGGGATCGGTGGGCGGACGACGCCGGAGCTCATGGGAGCGGGGCGTCGGGCCCGGAACGACCGGGAAGTGGGCCTAGTACGCGCCGCTGGTGCTCCGGGTGTCGATCGCCACCGTCTGTGCGGGAACCGGCGCCGGTCGCAGGGCGGGGAGCGAGGCGCTCCTGCCCGTGCGGAACGGCAGCAGGACGAGCATGACGGGGAGAAGGACGATCCACAGGAGGACCGACAGCGCGAGACGCGCCCAGATGGAAAGAATATTGAGCATGTTTGTGCCGCCTTCGGGTGACGGTAGAGGTGAACTTCGCGAACAGTATCATCGGGCCGACGGGGGGAGAAGAGTAGAATTGCGCCACTGATCGCGCCTCTCCCGCCACGCCCCCGAGCGGTCTGTCACTCCTCATTCGTCGCCCAGCGCCGATCGGATGGGTCGATCCCGCATCCGATCGACACACGGCCCGCCCAGTGCGTCCTCCTGGGAGCCGGGCCGTAGGGTGAGCGCGTGAAGATCCTTGTCGTCGAAGACGATCCAGCCATGGGTGAGGCGCTCGTCGGCGGCCTCGAAGACGCCGGCTACGACGCCGTGCTCACCACGAACGGCATCGACGCGCTCGTCGCGTTCAGCAACGCCGAGTTCTCGGCCGCCATCGTGGACGTCATGCTGCCGGCGATGTCGGGCTTCGAGATCTGCCGCCGGATCCGCGAGCTCGGCCGGCCCACGCCGATCATGCTGCTGACCGCGCGGGACGCGATCGAGGACCGCGTCTTCGGCCTCGATGCCGGAGCGGACGACTACCTGACCAAGCCGTTCGCGTTCACCGAGCTCAACGCGCGCCTCCGGGCCCTCCTGCGCCGCAGCCCGTCGCTGATGTCCACCTCGATCGACGTCGGACGCATCACCGTGGACGGATCGAGCATCCGGCGCACCGCCGACGGCTCGCGCATCCACGTCAGCCCGAAGGAGCTCGAGCTCCTCAAGCTCCTCATCACTCCCGTCGGCTCCGTGGTGACCCGCCAGCGGATCCTCTCCGAGATCTGGGGCGGCGGCGAGATCGTCGACAACAACATCGTCGACCAGTACGTCAGCTACCTGCGCAAGAAGCTCCCGACCGAGGACACGGGCGTCAGCATCGTGACCGTCCGCGGCAAGGGCTACTTCCTCCGCCCGGTCGAGTAGCCCGTGTCGCGGATGAGCACGGCACGCCGCCGGGTCGGCGCGCTCTCGATCCGCGCGAGGATC
This sequence comes from Rathayibacter sp. AY1C2, assembly GCF_002931195.1. Lineage (NCBI taxonomy): Bacteria > Bacillati > Actinomycetota > Actinomycetes > Micrococcales > Microbacteriaceae > Rathayibacter > Rathayibacter sp. AY1C2. Next base: position 70,227 of record NZ_PSWG01000002.1, read on the forward strand.
ACCGTGGGAACGGTCGCTGTGGCGACCGCCCTCTTCGCGCTCGCGGCGCTGCTCTTCTACCAGGTGGTCACCGGCATCGTCGACCGCAGTGAGCGGACGATCCTGATGTCGATCGAGGACGAGGTCCGCCGCGACATCTCGGCGGGCAACGTCCCGCGCACGCAGGGCTCGTCGACGGGTCAGCTGTTCCTCGCCCTCGCGCCCGACGGGAGCGTCAGCACCTCGACCATGCCCTCGCGCCTGAGCGGCGAGGTGTTCAGCGCTCTGGCGGAGGAGCCGGCCGACACCTCGCCCCGGTACGCCGACGTGACGACGGCGAACGGCAGCTACCTGGTCCGCTTCACGGCCATCGAGAGCGATCGCGGCGTCTGGCAGGTCGCCTCCGCCCGCGATCAGGCCGCGTCGCAGCTCGTCCTCGACGACTTCGCCCACGTGCTCGTCTACGCCGCGATCTTCCTCGTCGTCACGTTCGGGCTCGCCTCGTGGATCCTGACGGGCGCGGCCCTCGCCCCGGTGCGCCGGATGCGGGCGCGCGCGGATCAGATCGCCGCCGAGCCCGGGCAGGGCGACCAGCTCCCGGTCGTCGGCACGCGCGACGAGATCGACGAGCTCGCGGTGACGCTGAACGCGTTCCTGACCAAGCAGACCGCGTCGCTGGCCCGGGAGAAGCAGATGGTGTCGGATGCGAGCCACGAGCTCCGCACTCCCCTCGCCGCGCTCTCCGCGCAGCTCGAGATCGCCCACCACCGCGTCGACGATCCGGTCGCGGTCGACCGGGTCATCCTCGACGCGCAGAAGAGCGTCGACCGGCTCGTGCGCCTCGCGTCCGCCCTGCTCGACATCTCGCGCATCGAGAGCCGCACCGTCCGCCCGACCGCTCCCTTCGCCGAGCTCGTCGACGAGCTGGTGGGCGCCGTCGACCGCACCCGCCTGCTCGCCTCGGAGTCGGGGGTGGAGATCGACTACGAGATCGACGAGCGCGAGCCGGCCCGGCTCTACGCGGTCGCGTCCCAGGACTTCGGCCGGGTGATCGACAACCTCGTGAGGAACGCGATCCAGGCGATGAACGGCGGCGGCATGATCGTCGCCTCCCTCTCGCAGTCGGACGGGCGCCTGATGCTCAGCGTCTCGGACGACGGACCGGGGATGCCCGACGCCTTCATCCCGGTCGCCTTCGACCGCTTCTCCCGCCCGGACGACTCCCGGACCCTCGCCTCCGGCGGCAGCGGTCTCGGACTGGCCCTGGTGCACACCACCGTGCTCTCGGCCGGCGGGACGGTCGCCCTGGTCAACCGCTCCCCCCGGGGTCTCGCGGTCGACATCGTCCTCCCGCCCGTCGGCTCCGCCTGAGCCGCCCCGCCCCGGGAACGACGAAGGCCCCCGGCGGACCGGGGGCCTTCGTGGAGGATCGTCAGCGCGGGTCGTCCTCGGGGCGGACGGGCTGCGGCTGCGGGTCGCCGATCGCAGCGGGCGGCGGAGCCCAGGCCGTCTGCGGCGCCTCCGCCGGGGAGGTGCCGCCGTCGAGCAGGTTGCGCGCGCGGTTGACCACCTCGGGGTCCACGAGCACGGAGTAGCTGGTCGCGATCACCTGCATGGTCGAGGTGAAGTCGCGACGGCGGCGGTTCACGGCGTAGGAGGCGAGCCCGAAGAGCATCCCGAAGCCGGCGCCGAGGAGGACCGCCGCGATGAGGAAGGAGAACTCCGTCGTCGGCGAGAAGATGATGAGCAGGAGGCCCAGGAAGACACCGAGCCAGGCGCCGGAGGCCGCTCCGGCGAGGGCGACGCGGCCCCAGGTGAGCTTGCCGGTCACCCGCTCGACGCTCTTGAGCTCGTTGCCGATGATGGCGAGCTGGCGCACCGGGAAGTCGGCGCGGGCGAGCACGTCGACGGCGGCCTGCGCCTCCTGGTACGTGTCGAACGTGGCGAGGATCTCCCCGCGCGGGATCGTGGGGAAGGCCGGCCCTCGGCCGCTGAACGGCGTCTGCTGAGTCACCCGGACAGAATCGCACAGGCCACTTGAAGGTCTCTGAACGGATTCGGAGAACCGGCCGAGGGTGAGCCGGGAACGCTCGGCGTCCGCCCGGCTGCACGGGACTAGGTTTGTAGCCGTGAGTTCCGCCAGAGTCTTCGTCGCGCGCTTGGCCGGATGCAGTGTCTTCGACCCGGCCGGCGATCGCGTCGGCAAGGTCCGCGACGTGCTCCTGGTCTACCGGCAGAACGACGCCCCGCGGGTGGTCGGCCTGGTGGTCGAGATCCCCGGGCGCCGTCGCGTCTTCGTGTCGATCGGCCGGGTCACCAGCATCGGCAGCGGCCAGATCATCACCACCGGGCTGATCAACGTGCGCCGCTTCGAGCAGCGGGGCGGCGAGGTCCGCGTCATCGCCGAGCTCCTCGGCCGCCGGGTGAGCTTCGTGGACGGCTCCGGTGACGCGGTCGTCGAGGACGTCGCGATCGAGGAGGCCGCTCCCGGCGAGTGGGAGCTCGCGCAGCTCTTCGTCCGCCGGCCCAAGACCAGCCCCTCCCCCTTCGCCAAGGGCGCGACCGCCTTCGCCGGCTGGCGCGAGGTCCGCGAGAGCGTCTCGACCGAGGCGCAGTCCGCCGAGCAGTACGTCGCGAGCCTCTCCGAGCTCAAGCCCGCCGACCTCGCCAGCACGCTCCTCGACCTGCCGCAGCAGCGGATGCTCGAGGTCGCCGGCGAGCTCTCGGACGACCGCCTCGCGGACGTGCTCGAGGAGATGCCCGAGAGCGAGCAGGTCGAGATCCTCGGCCGGCTCGACGACGACCGCGCCGCCGACGTCCTCGACCAGATGCAGCCGGACGACGCGGCCGACCTGATCGCCCAGCTCTCGGAGGAGCGCGGCGAGGCGCTCCTGGAGCTGATGGAGCCCGAGGAGGCGGACGACGTCCGCATGCTCCTCACCTACGCTCCGGAGTCCGCCGGCGGTCTGATGACCACGGAGCCGATCATCGTCTCCTCCGAGGCGACCGTCGCCGAGGGTCTCGCCCTCATCCGCCGCCACGAGCTCGCCCCGGCACTCGGCGCCGCCGTCTGCGTCACACTGCCGCCCTACGAGCCGCCGACCGGCCGCTTCCTCGGCATGGTGCACTTCCAGCGGATGCTCCGCTACCCGCCGCACGAGCGCCTCGGCACCCTGCTCGACCAGAGCATGGACCCGATCACGCCCGAGACCTCGGCGGCCGAGGTCGCCCGGATACTGGCCAGCTACAACCTCGTCTCGGTGCCCGTCGTCGACGCGTCCCACCGCCTCGTCGGCGTCGTGACCATCGACGACGTCCTCGACTACCTCCTCCCCGACGACTGGCGCAGCCACGGCGACGACGACGAACCGAGGAAGCCGGTGACGACGGCGACGCAGGGCGTCCCGCTCGTGCCGCCGGCACCCGCGGCGACAGGCAGGACACGACGGGGACGGAGGGGTGCGCGTGGCTAGGGACACCAAGCAGGACCGGCGCCTCGACGCTCCCAAGGGCTTGCGCACCCGCGTCCTCTCGCGGCGGAACCGCCCGAGCAGCGACCGCTTCGGCCGCCTGACCGAGTCGTTCGCCCGCGGCATGGGCACGCCGTGGTTCCTGGTCGGGATGACGATCTTCTGCGTCTTCTGGCTGATGTTCAACACCTACGGGCCCGCGGACGCGCGCTTCGACTCTCAGGCCCTCGGCTTCACGGTGCTGACGCTGATCCTCTCGCTGCAGGCCTCCTACGCCGCGCCGCTCCTGCTGCTCGCGCAGAACCGACAGGACGACCGCGACCGCGTGCAGATCGAGCAGGACCGGCAGCGGGCCGAGCGCAACCTCGCGGACACCGAGTACCTCGCGCGCGAGGTCGTGGCCCTGCGCCTGGCGATCCGCGACATGGCGAGCAAGGACTTCATCCGCTCGGAGCTGCGCGGCCTGCTCGAGGAGCTCGAGAAGGATCGGGCGCAGGAGCCCGAGCGGCGCGATGCCTGACGTCGCCGCCATCGAGACCGCCGTCAGGACGGCGCTGGCCCGGGTCGTCGATCCGGAGATCCGGAAGCCCATCACCGAGCTCGACATGCTCGAGTCGGTCGAGGCGGCCGTCGACGGAGCGGTCCGCGTCGCGATCCGGCTGACCATCGTCGGCTGCCCGGCCGCCTCCGCGATCGAGCGCGACGTACGCGAGGCCGCGGCCTCGGCTCCCGGAGTCACGGCGGTCGACGTCGTGGTCGGAGTCATGACGCCGGCGCAGCGCACCGCCCTCACCGAACGCCTCCAGGGCGGCCGCCGGAGCATGCCCTTCGGCCCGGACTCGCTCACCCGCGTGTACGCGGTCACCAGCGGCAAGGGCGGTGTCGGCAAGTCGACCGTCACCGCCAACCTCGCGGTCGCCCTCGCTCAGCGGGGGCTCGCGGTCGGCCTCGTGGACGCCGACGTGCACGGCTTCTCCATCCCCGGCCTGCTCGGCCTGATGCACGACGGGCGCGTCGCGGGGCCCACCCGCGTCGGCGAGCTGATGCTGCCGCCGGTGGCGCACGGCGTGAAGGTCATCTCGATCGGGATGTTCCTCGAAGGCGACACCCGGGGGGCGGCCGTCTCCTGGCGCGGACCCATGCTGCACCGCACCATCTCCCAGTTCCTCACCGACGTGTACTTCGGCGACCTCGACGTGCTCCTGCTCGACCTGCCTCCCGGCACGGGGGATGTGGCGATCTCCATCGGGCAGCTGCTCCCGCATGCGGAGGTCCTCATCGTCACCACCCCGCAGCCGGCGGCCGCCGACGTGGCCGAGCGCAGCGGCGCGCTCGCCCGCCAGTCGGGTCAGCGCATCGTCGGAGTGGTCGAGAACATGTCGGGGCTTCCGCAGCCCGACGGCTCGGTGCTGGAGCTCTTCGGCAGCGGAGGCGGGGCCGAGGTCGCGCGTCGGCTCACTGCGACGGGCGACGAGGTGCCGCTGCTCGCGTCGCTGCCGATCTCCGTCGCGCTGCGGGCGGGGGGCGACGAGGGCGTACCCGTCGTCGTCGGCGATCCGGAGGATCCTGCCGCCCGGGCGATCGACGCCCTGGCGGCGACGCTCGCCGCGCGGCCGCGGGGACTGACCGGCCGTCGGCTTCCGCTCGCCGTCGGCTGACGCCTCCGCGCGGCTTGGTGCGGACGGCGTCGGTCGGGACGCCCGCCCGGCGCTCCTCGCGGAGCAGGGCTCAGGTGGCCTCGGAGTCGATCGGCGGCGGCGCGACGCTCGAGAGCGTGCCGGACGAGACGGAGCGCTGCATCGTCGTGTAGTAGCTGTCCTGCGCGGAGCCGGTGCCGCCCGGCACGACCGGAGCAGCGACAGCGGTGGGCGGCTTCACGGTGGGGGCCGGATCGTCCTCGAGCAGGGCGTCGCGGATGATGCGGCGGGGATCGTACTGGCGCGGGTCGAGCTTCTTCCAGTCGACGTCGTTGAACTCGTCGCCCATCTCGTCCTTGACGCGCTCCCGGGCCTGCGTGGCGAATCCGCGCACCTTGCGCACGAGCTGCCCGAGCTGGGCGGCGTAGTGCGGGAGGCGGTCGGGACCCAGCACGAAGACGGCGATGACCCCGATGATGAGGAGCTTGTCGAACGTCAGACCGAACACGAGGACAACACTAACCCGCCGCGCCTCCCTCGCGGAGCCCGCGCGCCACCGTACCCTGACGATGCCCGGGCGCGATCCGCCCGGTGCACCGATCAGAGGAGCGCCCCCGTGTCCGACAAGGATGCCAACTGGAAGTACGCCGAGGACGCGGTCGTCGAGTCGGAGGCCATCGCCTCGGCCCGCCGGCTCTCGGTCGAGCTGGGCATCGACGCCGTCTCCCCCTCGATCGGCGCGCAGGCCGCGCTGGTCGCCGCCGCGGCGCGCGCGACCTCCATCATCGAGATCGGCACCGGCACCGGAGTGAGCGGCCTGTGGCTGCTCGACGGCGCCCCCGAGGCCATGCTCACCTCGATCGACTCCGAGGCGGTGCACCAGCAGCACGCGCGCGCCCAATTCCACGAGGCGGGCATCTCGCCCAACCGGCTCCGGCTCATCCCGGGCCGCGCCCTCGAGGTGCTGCCCCGCATGAACGAGAACTCCTACGACATCGTCTTCGTCGACGGCGATCCGCTGCAGGTCATCGAGAACGTCGAGCACGCGCTGCGGCTCGTCCGTCCGGGCGGGACGGTCCTCGTCCCCCACGCGCTCTGGCGCGGACGCGTGGCCAACCCCGCGCAGCGCGACGAGATCGCGACGGCGTTCCGCACGCTGGTGGCCGAGGTCTGCGCCTCCCCCGCCGTGGTCAGCGTGCTCTCGCCGATCGGCGACGGCCTGCTGCAGGCCAACAAGCGCCGCGCCTGACGAGCGCGGCCGACCGGGGACAGACGGAACGCCCGCCACACGGTGTGCGACGGGCGTTCACGACGGTGCGGATCAGGCGGGAGACACCACCGACGCGAGCGCGTCGTGCAGCTCTTTCGCCTCTGCATCGTTGACCGAGACGACGAGGCGTCCGCCTCCTTCGAGCGGAACGCGCACGACGATGAGTCGGCCCTCCTTAACAGCCTCCATCGGTCCGTCTCCGGTCCTCGGCTTCATGGCCGCCATAGAGTTCCCCTTTCGTGACGTATCCCCCTATTATCGTGCATCCGCGGGGGTGTTCCGAACCGCGCCCGGAAGTCGGGCGTCAGCCGATCACGGCGGGGACCAGTCGCCCGGGGTGAACACCCAGCACAGCAGCACCCAGACGATCTGCCCGACGATCGATGCGGCCACCACGAACACCCTCAGGAGGGTCGACCGCGGCACCGCGAGCGCCCCGGCCAGCGGGAACATCGGCATCAGGATGCGGAACGTGCTCGATTGCGGGTAGAAGAACGCGAAGAGGTAGATCGCGTAGCCGCCGACCCAGAGCCGCGAGAAGACGTCGAGGCTGCGCGTGGCCCGCGAGAACAGGATCGCCAGGAATCCGAGCACCACCACGACGGTGATGCCCATGCCCGTGATCGGCGAGCCGAACCAGAGGCCTCCCCACCAGCCCCCGCCGGCGAACCAGGAGGTGAAGGGGATGAGCTCGCCCTCGCCGATGAAGACGCTGCGCCAGGCGAGCTCGGTGTCGGTGTAGGCGGTGAAGGAGCCGGTCACGGCCCAGGCGATGAGCAGCCAGGCGAAGCCCACCGCGAGGGACCAGACCGTGAGGGAGACCGTGAAGGCGAACTCCCGGCGGGCGAACGGCTCGGAGCCGCGCACGTGGCGCCAGACGCGGTAGAGGAAGTAGAGGCCCGTCATCGCCGCGATGGCGAGGCCGCTCGGGCGCAGGAGCCCCACGACCAGCACGACGGGGAACGTCCAGATCCACTTGCGACGCACCAGCAGGAGGAGCAGCACGGCCGTCAGGAGGATGCCGCCGGACTCCGCGTAGCCTATCTGCAGGATCGGGGACGTCGGAGCGACGCAGAAGAAGACGATCCCCATCAGCGCCTGGCCCTCGCTGAGCGAGACGCGGAACAGCCGGTAGATCACCAGGCACGCCGCTGCACTGCAGACCAGGGCGACGAGCACCGCCGCGTTCGCCCAGTCGAGCCCGGTGATGTTCATCAGGCCGCGGACGGTGAACGGGTAGACGGGCATGAACGCCCAGGGGTTCTGCTCCACGGCTCCGGACGGCGAGAGCGGCAGGACCGACGGGTACCCCGTCATCCCGATCCGCTCGTACCAGCCGCCGTCCCACGTCGTCGCGAATCGGACGTAGGTGTCGCGGAGTCCCGTCCACTCGACGCCCTGACGCACGGCGCCGACACGGAGCATGATCACGGTCGTGACGACCCGGGACACGGCGAAGACCAGGAGCACCTGGATCCACCACGGGATCCTCCGGAGCAGACCCCAGCGGGAGCGGGACGGAGAGGCGTCCTCCGTCTCCGGCGCGATCGCGGTGGCGCTCACGCGAGCAGCCCGCGGTCCGTCGAGGAGGGGGTCGTCAGCGAGGAGCGGGCGGGTGTCGCCGCGGCTCGCCGGCGGGTCGGCCGGAGGAGGGGCGACGCGTGTCGCGGCTCACCGGCTGGCGTGAGGGGAGACATTCCGACGAGCATACCCGTGCGGGAGTCGGGAGTCCCCGGAGGAGCACCGCGCCGGGCGGGCGCTCGGCACGATCACGGCGGGGTCCAGTCCGATCCGGCGACGGCCCAGCAGATCGAGATCCAGACGATCTGGCCGCCGATCCCGAGCAGGACCAGCGCGACGCGGAAGACCGGCGAGCGCGGCACCGCCAGCGCTCCGACGAGCGGGAACATCGGGCCCAGCAGCCGGAAGGTGCTCGACTGCGGGAAGAAGAACGCCAGCAGGTAGACGCCGTACCCGGCGACCCAGGCCCGGCTGAAGAGATCGAGCCGCCGTGTCCACGGTGCGGCGAGGATCCCGACGAACGCCGCCAGCAGGAGCACCACCAGCACGACGCCGACGGCCGGAGCACCGAACCACCACGAGCCCCACCAGGCGCCGCCCTGGAACCACGGGGTCAGCGGGAGCAGCTCCTGGTAGCCGATGTAGACCGCACGCCACGCCAGCTCGGTGTCGGTGTACGCGGTCATCGACCCGGTGACGGCCCACGCCACGGCGGGCCAGAGGAAGCCGACCACGAGCCCCCACGCCGTCAGGCCCACGGCCGGCAGCCACTCCGACCGCGGGAACGGCTCCGTGCGGCGCCGGACGAACCGGTAGACGACGTACAGGCCGAGCGCGGCGGCGAAGGCGAGCCCGCTCGGCCGCGTCAGGCCCAGCAGCAGCACGACGGGCACGACCGCGAGCCAGCGCCGCCGCACCAGGAGGAGGAGCGTGACCGCGGTCAGCAGCATCGCCATCGACTCCGCGTAGGCGAGCTGCATCAGCGGCGAGGTCGGCGCCACGCAGAACAGCAGCACCGCCGTCAGCGACTGCGACTCGCCGAGGGAGTGCCGGAAGAGGCGGTACAGGACGAGGCAGGCTCCGGCTCCGCACAGGACGGAGACGGTCACGGCGGCCGGAGCCCAGGTGAAGCCGGTGAGCGCCATCAGCGCCTTCACGACGCCCGGGTAGAGCGGCATGAAGGCCCAGGCGTTCTCCCCCACGTGGCCGTCCTGCGTGATCGGCAGGAAGCCGGGGTACCCGGTGGCCGCGATGATCTCGTACCAGCGGCCGTCCCACATCGACGCGAAGGCCGAGTAGGACGGGGAGGGTCCGGTCCACGGGTTCGCGAGCTGGTGCGCGGCGAACTGCAGCAGGATCACCGTCGTGACCACGCGGGTCGCGATGTACACCAGGAGGACCCGCGCCCACCACGGGACGAGGCGCAGGCGGAGGCGGACGGGGACGGCCGTGGCGCTCGCGCTCACGAGGACGCGGTCAGCCAGCGGCGGAGGCCCTCGGTGCACTCGGTGATCTCGTGCACCGCCACGCGCTCGTCGTCGGCGTGGGCCCGGAGCGGGTCGCCCGGTCCGTAGTTGACAGCCGGGATGCCCATGGCGGAGAACCGCGCGACGTCGGTCCAGCCGTACTTGGGCTTCGCCTCGGCTCCGACGGCCGAGAGGAAGGCCTGGGCCAGAGGTGCGTCCAGCCCCGGGCGGGCGCCCTCGGCCAGATCGTCCACCGTCACCTCGAACCCCTCGAAGAGCTCCTCGAGGTGGGCGAGCGCCTCCTCCCCGGACCGGTCGGGGGCGAAGCGGTAGTTGACCTGCACAGTGCAGAGGTCCGGGATCACGTTGCCCGCGACCCCGCCGGTGACGCGCACGGCGTTGACGCCCTCGCGGTACACGAGGCCCTCGACCTCGACCTCGCGCGGCACGTAGGCGGCGAGGCGGTCGAGGATCGGCGCCGCCGCGTGGATCGCGTTCTCGCCGACCCAGCTGCGGGCGGAGTGGGCGCGGACGCCGCGGGTGACCACGTCGACCCGGAGCGTCCCGTTGCAGCCGCCCTCCACTGCTCCGCTGGTCGGCTCGCCGAGCACGGCGAAGTCGGCGGAGAAGAGGTCGGGGCGGTGCCGGGAGAGACGGCCGAGGCCGTTGAGGTCCGCTGCGACCTCCTCGTTGTCGTACCACATCCAGGTGATGTCGACGGCCGGATCGGAGAGCTCGGCGGCGAGGACGAGCTGCACCGCCACTCCGGCCTTCATGTCGACGGTCCCGCGGCCGATGAGGTGCTCGACGCCGTCGATCGTCTCGGCGACGACGGGCAGGTTGCCGTTGACCGGCACCGTGTCGAGGTGCCCGGCGATCACGACGCGCTGGGCGAGGCCGAGGTTCGTCCGCGCCACGACCGTGTGGCCGTCGCGGATGACCTCGAGGTGGTCGTACTGCTCGAGCGCCCACTGCACCGCGTCCGCGATCTCGAGCTCGTCGCCCGAGACGGACGGGATGTCGCAGAGGATCCGCGTCAGGGCGACCGGATCGGTGCGCAGATCGAGCGGAGGGGCGGTGGTCGGATCGGCCATGCGCCCCAGGGTAGCGGCCGGACGCTCCGCGCTACCCTGATCGGCATGACCCTCGAGCACTCCGCAGACTCCTCCGCGCCCGCCTCCGCCTGGGGCTACGGGCTCGCCACCGTGGCCGCCGACGGCACCGTCCTCGACACCTGGTTCCCGGAGCCCCGCCTCGGCACCATCCCGGCCGGCCGCGACCCCTGGATCGTGCCGGCGGAGTTCGAGGAGCAGGCCGGCGAGGATCCGCGCCGCGAGGTCCGCATCGACGTGGTCACGCTGCAGATCGACGTGCAGGCGCCGCCCGCCTCCACGTCCGACGCCTACCTGCGGCTGCACCTGCTCTCGCACCTCCTGGTCCGCCCGAACGAGGTGAACCTCGACGGCGTCTTCGCCCACCTGCCGAACGTGGTGTGGACGAACGCCGGTCCGGTCTCGCCGGAGTCGTTCACTCGCCTGCGCCCCTCGCTCCGGCGCCACGGCATCCAGGCCACCGGCATCGACAAGTTCCCGCGGCTGACCGACTACGTCACCCCGGCGAAGGTGCGCATCGCGGACACCTCGCGCGTCCGCCTCGGGGCGCATCTGGCACCCGGCACGACGGTGATGCACGAGGGCTTCGTCAACTTCAACGCCGGGACCCTCGGCAGCTCGATGGTCGAGGGGCGCATCTCGCAGGGCGTCGTGGTCGGCGACGGCTCGGACATCGGCGGCGGCGCGTCCATCATGGGCACCCTCTCGGGCGGAGGAGTGCAGCGCGTCTCGATCGGCGCGCGGGCGCTGCTGGGTGCGAACTCGGGCATCGGCATCTCCCTCGGCGACGACACCGTCGTCGAGGCCGGCCTCTACGTGACCGCCGGCACCAAGGTCGTCGTGGTCGGCGGAGCGCCGCGCGCCGACGGCGCCCCGCAGACCGTGAAGGCCGTGCAGCTCTCGGGCGTGCCGAACCTGCTCTTCCGCCGCAACTCCCTCACCGGTGCCGTCGAGGTCCTCCCCCGCACCGGCGCCGGCATCGAGCTGAACGCCGCCCTGCACGCCTGAGGGCGGGCGTCCGGCGCCGCCGGGCCCAGCAGGCGGCACCCTGGGACGAACCGTGCTGATCGAGTCCGCGGCGACCACGCCGCTCTGCGTCCCGCCTCGAAGGAGAGGTTCGAGCCTCGGACGGCCGACGAGAGGCGGGTGCGCCGCACGGCGAGAGCCCGCCTCCCCGGCGGGGACGGGCTCTCGGGGACCGGTCAGCGGTCGGTCGGCCAGTGGCGCTCGGGCGAGCCCATGTAGAGCTGCTGCGGGCGGCCGATCTTGGTCTGCTTGTCGGTGTTCATCTCGCGCCAGTGGGCGATCCAGCCGGGCAGGCGGCCGATCGCGAAGAGCACGGTGAACATCCGGGTCGGGAAGCCCATCGCCTTGTAGATGACGCCCGTGTAGAAGTCGACGTTCGGGTAGAGGCGCCGCTCCTTGAAGTAGTCGTCCTCGAGAGCGAGGGCCTCGAGCTCCATCGCTATGTCGAGCAGCGGGTCCTTCACGCCGAGGGCCTGCAGGACCTCGGAGGCGCTCTCCTTGACCAGCTTCGCGCGCGGGTCGTAGTTCTTGTACACCCGGTGGCCGAAGCCCATCAGGCGCACGCCCTCCTCCTTGTTCTTCACCCGCTCGACGAACGTCGACACGCTCTCGCCCGACTCGCGGATCCGGCCGAGCATGGTGAGCACCGCCTCGTTCGCTCCGCCGTGCAGGGGGCCGAACAGGGCGTTGATGCCTGCCGAGACGGAGGCGTAGAGGTTCGCCTCGGTCGAGCCGACGAGGCGGACGGTCGACGTCGACGCGTTCTGCTCGTGGTCCTCGTGGAGGATCAGGAGGCGGTCGAGCGCCTTCGAGAGCACCGGGTCGACCTGGTACTGCTCGGCCATCGTTCCGAAGTTGAGGCGGAGGAAGTTGTCGACGAAGCTCAGCGAGTTGTCCGGGTAGAGGAACGCCTGGCCGATCGCCTTCTTGTGGGCGTACGCCGCCATCACGGGCAGCTTCGCCAGGAGGCGGATCGTGGTGAGCTCCACCGCCTCCGGATCCTTCGGGTTGGAGCTGTCCTCGTAGTACGTCGACAGGGCCGAGACCCCGGCCGAGAGCACCGACATGGGGTGCGCGCTGTGCGGGAGCGCGTCGAAGAAGCGCTTGAGGTCCTCGTGGAGGAGCGTGTGGCGGCGGATGCGCTCGTCGAAGCCCGCGAGCTCGTCGGCCGTCGGCAGCTCGCCGTAGATGAGGAGCCAGGCCACCTCGAGGTAGGTCGCGTTGGTGGCCACCTCCTCGATCGGGTAGCCGCGGTAGCGGAGGATCCCCTGGTCGCCGTCGATGTAGGTGATCTGCGACTTGGTCGCCGCCGTGTTCACGAAGCCGTAGTCGAGCGACATGAAGCCGGTCTGCTTCGACAGGGTCGAGAAGTCGATGCTCGAGGAGCCGTCGACGCTGCGCAGGACCGGGAAGTCCGCGGTGCGGTCGCCGAAGGTGAGCGTGACCTTCTCGGGGAGCTCCTGCTCCGCCGGCGCGGGAGGCGGCGTCGTGGCGCTCCCGGTCGCGGGCTCCGTGGAGCCCACCGTCGCGGTTCCGTCGCTCTGCGTGCCGGATTCGGTCACAACGCCTCCCAGGTCGTCGCGGTCGCACCCCGGAAGCGCTCGCGCGGAGCGGGCGGCGCCGGGTCTGGATCGTGGTGCAGCCGGGGCCTCGCGAGGCGCCGTCGACCGAACCACATACAGCCTATGGGCAAAGCGGGGGCACTGTGACATCGCCCAGCGCTGGGGCCGGGGCCTTGTCGGAACCCGCCAGGATCGGCCGGGTCGAGCGCCTCAGAGGCCGCCGGACAGGCGCTCGACGGCCGCGTCGATCCGCTCGTCGGAGGCCGTCAGCGAGAGGCGCACGTGCTCGGGGAAGCCGTCCCCGTAGAAGACGCCGGGGCCCGCGAGGACGCCGAGGCGGGCGAGCCGGTCGATGGACTCCCAGGCCGGGCGGCCCTCGGTCGCCCACAGGTAGAGGCCGGCCTCGCTGCGGTCGATCCGGAAGCCCGCGGACTCGAGGGCGGGCCGGAGGCGGTCGCGGCGGGAGCGGTAGCGCTCCTTCTGCGCGGCGACGTGCTCGTCGTCGGCGAGGGCGACGATCATCGCCTCCTGCAGCGGACCGGGCACGATCATGCCCGCGTGCTTGCGGACGGTCACCAGGCGCGCGATCAGGGCCGCGTCCCCGGCGACGAAGGCGGCGCGGTACCCGGCGAGGTTCGACTGCTTGCTCAGCGAGTAGACGCCGAGGACCCCGGTGCGGTCCTCCCCCACCACGCGCGGGTCGAGGACGCTCGGGATCGGCTCGTCGGCCCAGCGGCCGTCCCAGCCGAGCTCGGCGTAGCACTCGTCCCCCGCGATCACGGCGCCCAGCTCACGGGCACGCGCGACGGCGCGCCGCAGGGCGGGCACGTCGAGCACGGCGCCGTCGGGGTTGCCGGGAGAGTTGAGCCAGACCAGGCGTGTCGTCGCGGGCCACTCGGCGGGGTCGTCGGAGGCGAGCGCCTCGGCGCCGGCGATCGCCGCGCCCATCGCGTACGTCGGGTAGGCGGCGCGCGGATGCACGACCACGTCCCCCTCCCCGAGTCCGAGGAGGAAGGGCAGCCAGGCGACGAGCTCCTTGGAGCCGATCGTCGGCAGGACCTCGTCGATCCCGAGGCCCTCGACTCCGCGCCGCCGCGCGTACCAGGCGGCGATCGCCTCGCGCAGAGCGGGGGTGCCCACGGTCGTGGGGTACGCGTGCGAGTCCGTCGCGCGGGCGAGCGCGTCGCGGATCGGGGCGGGCGTCGGGTCCACCGGCGAGCCGATCGACAGGTCGACGATCCCGCCGGGGTGCTCCGCCGCCGTGCGGGCGAAGGGCGCCATCAGGTCCCAGGGGTAGTCGGGCAGCGCGCAGAGGGCCACGGGAGCGGCCTCAGTGGCTCTGCGGAGGCAGCGCCGCGATGACCGGGTGGTCCTTGGCGATCACGCCGACCTTGGCGGCTCCGCCCGGGGAGCCGATCTCGTCGAAGAACTCGACGTTGGCCTTGTAGTAGTCGGACCACTCCTCGGGGAGGTCGTCCTCGTAGTAGATCGCCTCGACGGGGCAGACCGGCTCGCAGGCACCGCAGTCCACGCACTCGTCCGGGTGGATGTAGAGCGAGCGCTCGCCTTCGTAGATGCAGTCGACCGGGCACTCGTCGATGCAGGCGCGGTCTTTGACATCGACGCACGGAAGTGCGATCACGTAGGTCACGGTGCTCCAGGTCCCTTCGAACAGTGTCTCTATCGTACGGGGGCCGACGGGGCGTCGGCGTCCGCTGGCCGCGGGGCGGCGGCGGGAGCGGCCGCCCGCAGCCGCGGCCAGGCGATCACGACGAGGGCGATGAGGGCGGGGAGGAAGGTCCAGGCCACGCCGAGGCCGTTCGCCGGGACGAGGACGGATCCGCCGGTGCTGCGCAGGGCGAGCAGCCCGATCATCCCGAGCAGGCCCATCGCGGTGCAGAACGCGACGAACCGGTCGATGAGCACGAGGCGCAGCCCGAGCAGGAGCAGCAGCACGCCGGCGAGGGAGGCGGCGAGGCCGACCGGGAGGACGACACCGCCGACCGACACGGTGCTCTGATGGGCGACGGTCGTGATCGCTCCGACCACCGCGCCGACCAGGACTCCGGCGACGCCCGAGAGCACGCGCGATCCCAGCGTCGGACGCTCCTCCGGCAGCGGCGCCGGACGCCCCGCCTGCGCGACCGGGCGGAAGCGCTCGATGCGGCCGATGGGGAACGGCGGACCGCTCGAGAGGCGGGCATCGTCGCCCTCGACCACCAGCTGCGTCGCGTGCGCCTCGAGGGCCGCGCGCTTGCGGGCGTGGTCCTCGGCGGACAGCTCGATCACGACGTCCCCGGGGAGGGGCGGGGCCGCGTCGGGGAGGACGGCGAGGAAGCGCAGGCCCAGCAGCTCGGCGGCGCGCTCGGCGACCCGGGCGGTGCGGACGTGGTCCGGGTGGCCGTAGCCGCCGCCCGCGTCGTAGGACAGCACGACGCCCGCGTCGACCTGCCGGAGGACGGCGACGAGATCAGCCACCTCCTCGTCCTCGGGCGCGGCGGTGAAGGACGCGGGATGCACCGGCTCGAGCGGCACCGGGACGCGGCCGGGGCCCCACTGCATGCCGGAGTCCCGGTAGACCCGCGGAGCGAGGCCGGGTGCGCGGGCACCCGCCTCGCCGAGGAAGCGGTGGTCGGCGACGCCGAGGGCCGTCAGGGCGACGACGAGCTCGGTCGTCCGGTGCGCGGCCAGCTCGGCCGAGCCCTCGAGCGGAGCGAGGTCCTCGGGGATGACCTCGCCGCACTCCCCCCGCGTGGCGGTGACGACGGTGACGGAGGCGCCCTGCGCCACCAGCCGCGCCAGGGTCCCGCCCATGGTGATCGTCTCGTCGTCGGGGTGGGCGTGCACCGCCACCACCCGCTCCGCTGCTGCGTCCCGGCCCGCGTCCACTCTCCGCCTCTCGTCCTGCGCGGCCTCCGCTGCGGGCGCTTCTGGACAGCGACCGAGCAGCGGACTACAGTCGACCCGGGTTAGGCAAGGCTTACCGAACAACGGAGGCCCGCCGACCGGATCGACTCGGGGCGGGAGTCGCCCCCTCCTCGTCCACCATCGACCAAGAGAACACGCGTGCTCGCAAACTACCTCATCGGCCTCCGCGAAGGCCTCGAAGCCGGCCTCGTGGTCGGGATCCTCGTGGCCTACCTGACCAAGCTCGGCCGGCGCGACGTGCTGCCGCGGCTCTGGACCGGCATCGCCGCGGCGATCGCGATCTCGCTCGTCACCGGTGCGATCCTCACCTGGGGCCCCTCGACCCTGTCGTTCCAGGCCCAGGAGCTCATCGGCGGCGGCCTCTCGATCCTCGCGGTCGGCCTGGTCACCTGGATGATCTTCTGGATGGGCGCGAACGCCCGCAGCCTCAAGGGCGACCTCGAGTCCCGGCTCGACGGCGCCGTCGCGGGTTCGGCCCTCGGCATCGTGGTCCTCGGCTTCATCAGCGTCGGCCGCGAGGGCATCGAGACGGCGCTCTTCGTCTGGGCGAGCGTGTCCTCGAGCAGTGCGGGGTCCGGATCCAGCGCGTGGGTCGGCACGGTCGGCGCGCTGCTGGGCATCCTCAGCTCGGTCGTCATCGCGTACCTGATCTTCCGGGGCTTCGTCCGGATCGACCTCGGGCGCTTCTTCACCTGGACGGGCGGCTTCCTCATCCTCGTCGCGGCCGGCGTCCTCTCCTACGGCGTCGGCGACCTGCAGGAGGCGTCGCTCCTGCCCGGCTGGGGCACCCCGCTGTTCTCGCTCGGCCCGATCCTCCCGCCGCCCGTGACCGCGGTGGTCGGCGGCCTCTTCAACTACACGCCCGAGCCGACCGCTCTGCAGTTCGCCGCCTGGCTGCTCTACCTCGTCGTCGTCGGCGCCCTGTTCGTCCGCCAGGTCCGCCTGCGCGGCCCGCGACGAGGCAGCGCGGCCCCGGTCGCCGCTCCCGCTCCCACCTCCGTCTGACCCGCTCCGGCACCGCCGGCGCACTCGCCCCGATCCAGGAGAAGCATGTCCTCGCGCGCTCGTCCCACCCTCCCCCGCGTCACCCTCGGCCTCGCCGGCGCCGGCGCCCTGGCGCTGATCCTCACGGGCTGCGTGCCGAACACCCCCGCGTCCTCCTCCTCCGTCGCGCTCGACGTCGCGATCAGGGACGACGCCTGCGAGGTGTCGACGGCGACCGCCGAGGCGGGAGCGGTGACGTTCTCACTGACCAACGGCGGCTCGGACGTCAACGAGTTCGAGATCCTGGCCGAGGACAAGCTGCGGATCGTGGGCGAGAAGGAGAACGTGACCCCGGGCCAGAGCGTCTCCTACGTCGCTCAGCTCGAGCCGGGCACCTACTACACCGCCTGCAAGTTCCAGCAGGTCGGCG
Organism: Rathayibacter sp. AY1C2; assembly: GCF_002931195.1. NCBI lineage: Bacteria > Bacillati > Actinomycetota > Actinomycetes > Micrococcales > Microbacteriaceae > Rathayibacter > Rathayibacter sp. AY1C2. Next base: position 87,612 of record NZ_PSWG01000002.1, read on the forward strand.
CCCCGGTGGGGCTGAGCGAGTTCACCGTGACCGGTGAGGCCACCGCGCAGTCGGCGGACGAGAAGGCGGCGACGGAGGCGGCGGTCACCAACTACGTGGCGTACGTGAAGTCGCAGGTGGGCGAGCTGCTCCCCGCGGTCGCCGAGTTCGCGCAGGCCTACGAGGCCGGCGACGACGAGAAGGCGCGCGGCCTCTTCGCGTCGACCCGCGTCTTCTACGAGCGGATCGAGCCGACCGCGGAGGCGTTCGGCGACCTCGACCCGCGCATCGACTACCGCGAGGTCGACGCCGTCGCCGAGGGCCTGGACTGGACCGGCTTCCACCGCATCGAGAAGGACCTGTGGGCCCCCGCGGAGGGTGCGCTCAACTCCGACGGCACGAGCGCGCTCCTCGACTGGGCGCCCTCCACCCCCGAGCAGCGCGCGCAGTTCGGCCAGGGCCTCGTCGACGACGTGCAGAGCCTGGCCGACCTCGTGAACGCACCCGGCTTCACCGTCTCGGTGGGCGACATCTCCAACGGCGCCATCGGCCTGCTCGACGAGGTCGCGGCCGGCAAGATCACGGGCGAGGAGGACTGGTGGTCGAGCACCGACCTCACCGACTTCGCCGCGAACGTCCAGGGCGCGGAGGTGGCGTTCGGCAACGTCGAGCCGATCGCGACCGCCAGCGGCGACGAGGGCGCCGACCTCACCGGACGGATCACGCAGCGGTTCTCCGAGCTCGACGCTCTGCTCGCGCAGTACGGCTCGATCGACTCCGGCTTCGCCGCGTACTCCACCGTCACCGCGGAGCAGAAGAAGGAGCTCTCGGACGCGGTCAACGCTCTCTCCGAGCCGCTCTCGCAGCTGACCCACACGGTGCTGGGCGTCGAGGAGCCGACCGCATAGTGGACGCCGAGCAGCACGAGGGAGCCCGGCCGACGGAGTCCGAGCAGCACGCCGACGAACCCCGCCGCCTCTCGCGGCGCGGGCTGCTCGGCCTCGTCTCGGCGGGGACGGCCGGGCTGGCCGCCGGAGTGGGCGGCACGGTGGCCGTCACATCGTCCGCGAGCGCGACGGCCTCCTCCGCCCCGCGCACCGTGCCGTTCTTCGGCGCGAACCAGGCGGGCATCACCACCGCCGCGCAGGACCGGCTGCACTTCGCCGCGTTCGACCTCGCCGCGGGCACCACGCGCGAGGACCTCGTCGAGCTCCTGAAGGACTGGACGCTCGCCGCCTCCCGGATGACCCAGGGCTTCGAGGTCGGCGAGAACGGCGCGGTGGACGGGCCGGACACGGCTCCTCCGGAGGACACCGGGGAGGCGCTCGGGCTCGACGCCGCGTCGCTCACCGTCACGGTCGGCTTCGGACCCACCCTCTTCACGGACGAGTCCGGCGCCGACCGCTTCGGCCTCGCCGACCGCCGGCCTCCTGAGCTGCAGGCCCTGCCCCGCTTCCGCGGCGACGCGCTCGTCCCCTCGGCCGGCGGCGGCGACCTGTGCATCCAGGCCTGCGCCGACGATCCGCAGGTCGCCGTGCACGCCATCCGCAACCTGAGCCGGATCGCGTTCGGCCGGGCCTCGCTCCGCTGGTCTCAGCTCGGCTTCGGCCGCACCTCCTCGACGTCCACCGCCCAGGCGACTCCGCGCAACCTCTTCGGCTTCAAGGACGGCACGGCGAACGTGAAGTCCGAGGAGGCCGACGCCGTCCAGGAGCACGTCTGGGTCCCCTCCTCCGACGGCCCCGCGTGGATGGTCGGCGGCAGCTACCTGGTCGCGCGGAAGATCCGGATGATCATCGAGACGTGGGACCGCAGCCAGCTGGGCGAGCAGGAGCGGGTCATCGGCCGCAGCAAGGGGTCCGGAGCGCCGCTCTCGGGCGGCACGGAGTCCACCGAGCCGGACTTCGCAGCGGCCGGCGCCACCGGTGCCCCGCTGATCGATCAGGAGTCGCACGTGCGCCTCGCGCATCCGAGCGTGAACAACGGAGTGCGGCTCCTGCGGCGCGGCTACAACTTCGTCGACGGAAACGACGAGCTCGGACGCCTGAACGCGGGGCTGTTCTTCCTCTCGTTCCAGCGCTCCCCGGAGCAGTTCGTCACCGTGCAGCGGAACCTCGCGACGGACGCGCTGAACGAGTACGTGAAGCACGTCGGCTCGGCCGTGTTCGCGGTGCCGCCCGGTGCCCGCGACGAGACCGACTTCCTCGGCTCCGGCCTCTTCGCCTGATCCCTGAGAGGACCCGCACTCCGTCCCAGGATCCGGCGGGCGCACTCCACTGCGCGCCGAAGCCTGCGCCCGTAGCGTCGTCGGCGATGTCCGGGAACAGTGCGAGAAGCGGCCTGACCAAGCGCGAGCGCCAGGAGCTCGCCCGAGCGCAGGCGCGGGAGCGCCGCGAAGCGGAGAGGCGCCGGCGGCGCCGGAACCGGCTGCTCGGGCAGGGCGGAGCGGTCGTCGGGCTCCTCGCGGTCGTGGCCCTGGTCTGCTGGAACGTCTGGTCGCAGCAGGAGGTCGCGAGCGCCGGCCCGGCGAACATGCTCAGCGACGGCATCGTCCTCGCGGGCGACGGCTCGGCCGTGTCGGCGACGACGACCGCGGCACTCGCTCCGGGAGCCTCCCCCGTCCCGACCGACGAGAGCGCCACACAAGCAGGCGGAGTCGTCGCCGTCGACCTCTACGTCGACTACCTCTGCCCGTACTGCGGGCAGTTCGAGAAGGCGAACGCCGAGCAGCTGCAGTCGTGGCTGACGAAGGGGGCGATCACGCTCGAGATCCATCCGGTGGCGATCCTCGACTCCTCCTCGGCCGGCTCCGAGTACTCCAGCCGGGCCGCGAACGCCGCGGCGTGCGTCGCCGACGAGGATCCGGACCGCTTCCTCGCCGTGAACGCGGCGCTCTTCGCGCAGCAGCCGGCGGAGGGGACGACGGGCCTCGACGACGACGCTCTGCGGGCGCTGGTGACCGGAGCGGGCGTCACCGACGACGACGTCCTCGCCTGCATGACCGGGGGCGAGTTCCGGCCCTGGGTGAAGGCCGCGACCGAGCGGGCCACCTCGCTCCCCCTCGCTAACTCCTCGCTGCCGAAGCTCGAGTCGACGCCCACCGTGCTGGTGAACGGCGAGCAGTACACGGGGAAGCCGGACGACGCGGCGGCGTTCGTCTCCTTCGTCACCTCGACGCTCGAGGCGGAGTCCTCGACCCCCTCTCCCTCTCCGAGTCCGGCGGGCTGATCCGGACCGCGAGGGACGGGATCGGCGCTGCACACTGCAGCACCGGGCGGAGACGACGAGACCGGCCGGAGCATCGCTCCGGCCGGTCTCGTCGTGGGCGGGCGCCGAGGCGCCCGGGGCTCAGCCCTGCTTCTTGAGGCGGCTCGTCATGCGCGCGCGGGCGTTCGCATCGAGCTCCACCTTGCGGATGCGGACGACCTCGGGGGTGACCTCGACGCACTCGTCCTCGCGGGCGAACTCGAGGCACTCCTCGAGCGTCAGCTGACGCGACGGCGTCATCGACTCGAAGGTGTCGGAGGTGGACTGACGCATGTTGGTCAGCTTCTTCTCCTTGGTGATGTTGACGTCCATGTCGTCGTTGCGCGAGTTCTCGCCGATCACCATGCCCTCGTAGACCTCCTCGGTGGGGTTCACGAAGAAGGTCATCCGCTCCTGGAGCGCGATGATGGCGAACGGGGTCACGACGCCGTTGCGGTCCGCGACGATCGACCCGTTGTTGCGGGTGACGATCGCGCCGGCCCACGGCTCGTAGCCGTGCAGGATCGCGTTCGCGATGCCGGTGCCGCGGGTGGTGGTGAGGAACTCGGTGCGGAAGCCGATCAGGCCGCGCGACGGGACGATGAACTCCATGCGGACCCAGCCGGTGCCGTGGTTCGACATGCCGTCCATGCGGCCCTTGCGGGCGGCGAGGAGCTGCGTGATCGCGCCGAGGTACTCCTCCGGAGCGTCGATCGTCAGGTGCTCGAAGGGCTCGTGCGTCTTGCCGTCGACCTGGCGGGTGACCACCTGGGGCTTGCCGACGGTCAGCTCGTAGCCCTCGCGGCGCATCTGCTCGACGAGGATGGCCAGCGCGAGCTCGCCGCGGCCTTGGACCTCCCACGAGTCGGGACGTCCGATGTCGACGATCTTGAGCGACACGTTTCCGATGAGCTCGCGGTCGAGGCGGTCCTTGACCATGCGCGCCGTGAGCTTGTGGCCCTTGACCTTGCCGACGAGCGGCGAGGTGTTGGTGCCGATCGTCATCGAGATCGCCGGGTCGTCGACCGTGATGGCCGGCAGCGGGCGGATGTCCTCGGGGTCGGCGATGGTCTCGCCGATGGTGATCTCGGGGAAGCCCGCGATCGCGACGATGTCGCCGGGGCCCGCGGACTCGGCCGGGTAGCGGTCGAGCGCCTTGGTGATCAGCAGCTCGGTGATGCGCGCGTTGGTGTGGGTGCCGTCGTGGTGGACCCAGGCGACCGTCTGCCCCTTCTTGATCGTGCCGTTGAAGACGCGGAGGAGGGCGAGGCGGCCGAGGAACGGCGACGCGTCGAGGTTGGTGACGTGGGCCTGGAGGGGCGCGTCGTCGTCGTAGGTCGGCGCGGGGATGTGCTTGAGGATCGCCTCGAACAGCGGCTCCAGGTCCTCGGCGTCCGGCAGCGTGCCGTCCTCGGGCTTGTTCGCCGAGGCGCGGCCGGCCTTGCCGGAGGCGTAGACCACGGGGACGTCGAGGATCGCGTCGAGGTCGAGGTCCGGCACGTCGTCGGCCATGTCGGAGGCGAGGCCGAGGAGCAGGTCCTGGCTCTCGGCGACGACCTCGTCGATGCGCGCGTCGGGGCGGTCGGTCTTGTTGACCAGGAGGATGACGGGGAGCTTCGCCTCGAGCGCCTTGCGCAGCACGAAGCGGGTCTGGGGCAGCGGGCCCTCGGACGCGTCGACGAGGAGGCAGACGCCGTCGACCATCGACAGGCCGCGCTCGACCTCGCCGCCGAAGTCGGCGTGGCCCGGGGTGTCGATGACGTTGATGGTGATGGGACCGTCGCTCGCGTGCTTGCCGCTGTACGAGACAGCGGTGTTCTTCGCGAGGATCGTGATGCCCTTCTCGCGCTCGAGCTCGTTGGAGTCCATCGCGCGCTCGTCCACGTGGGCGTGCGCGTCGAAGGAGTTCGTCTGCTTGAGCATGGCGTCGACCAGCGTGGTCTTGCCATGGTCGACGTGGGCGACGATCGCGACGTTGCGCAGGTCGGAGCGGGTGGCACTTGCCATGGATACGGACTCGTCTCGTGTTCTCGTGCAAAAGGGGGACCATCCATCGTACCGCAGCGAGGCGTCCGCACGGCGAAGGGCCCCGGATCCCCGCTCCGGAGGGCTCCGAGGAGCGCTCCAGGCGGGGCCGGGGCCCTGGTGACGGTCGGTCAGACCGCGAATTCGATGCCGGCGCCGGGGATGGCGTCGAGCAGCTCGCGGGTGTACTCCTGCTGCGGCGAGTCGAACACGGTGTCCGTCGGGGCGTGCTCGACGATCCTGCCCTTCTGCATCACGCAGACGTCGTCGGCGATCACGCGGACCACCGCCAGGTCGTGCGTGATGAACAGGTAGGTCAGCCCGAGCTCGGCCTGCAGGTCGGCGAGGAGGCGGAGGATCTGCGCCTGGACGAGGACGTCCAGAGCCGACACGGCCTCGTCGAGCACCACGATCTCCGGCTTCAGCGCGAGCGCGCGGGCGATCGCCACGCGCTGGCGCTGGCCGCCGGAGAGCTCGTTCGGGTACCGGCTCGCGATCACGCGCGGGAGGGACACCTGGTCGAGCAGCTCGAGGACGCGCTCGCGCTGCGACGTCCGGTCGCCGACCTTGTGCACCCGCAGCGGCTCCGAGATGGTGTTGCCGATGTTGTGCAGCGGGTCGAGCGAGCCGTACGGGTCCTGGAACACCGGCTGCATGGAGCGCCGGAGCGCCAGCATGTCGCGGCCCTTGAGCTTCTCGGTCCGTCGGCCGGCGATCGAGATCGCTCCGGACGTCGCCGTCTCGAGGCCCAGCACCAGGCGGGCGATCGTCGACTTGCCCGATCCGGACTCGCCCACGAGCGCCGTGGTGGTGCCCTTCGGGATCGAGAACGACACGTTGTCGACGGCGGTGAAGTCCTCGGCCTTCAGGCCGCCGCGGCGGATCTTGAAGACCTTGGTGAGGCCGTCGACCTCGATCATCGGGGCGCCCGAGGCGACCGCGCCGGCGTGGTGCGCGGCGCCCGCGCCGACCAGGTCGACCTCGCGGACGGCCTCCGACTCGCCGGGGACCGACTCCACGGCACGGCCGGCCGTCGACTGGATGCGGCGCGACGCGAGGCTGGGCGCCGCCGCGATCAGGCGCTGCGTGTAGGGGTGCTGCGGGTTCTGCAGCACCTCCACCGAGGCGCCGGACTCGACGATGCGGCCCTTGTACATGACGATGAGCTTCTCGGCGCGCTCGGCGGCGAGGCCCAGGTCGTGCGTGATGAAGAGCAGCGCGGTGCCGTCGGTCTTCGTCAGCGTCTCGAGGTGGTCGAGGATCCGGCGCTGGACCGTGACATCGAGCGCCGAGGTGGGCTCGTCGGCGATCAGCAGCTGGGGAGCCGCGGCCAGGCCGATGCCGATCAGCACGCGCTGGCGCATGCCGCCCGAGAACTGGTGCGGGAACTGCTTGAGGCGCTTCTCCGCGTCGGCGAGGCCCGCGTTCTGCAGGACCTCGATCGCCTTGGCGCGCACCTCCTTGCGACCGGTCGCGAGGCCGTTGGCCTTGATGGTCTCCTCGACCTGGAAGCCGACCGACCACACGGGGTTCAGGTTCGACATCGGGTCCTGCGGGACGTAGCCGATCCGGCGGCCGCGGATGTCCTCGAGCTCGGTCCTCGTCGCCTTCGCGAGGTCCTTGCCGTCGAACAGCACGGAGCCGGCGGTGACCTGGCCGGTGCCGGGGAGCAGGCCGATGATCGCGGCGGCGGTCGTCGACTTGCCGGAGCCCGACTCCCCCACGATCGCGACGGTCTGGCCGTGCTCGATCGTGAGGCTCACGCCGCGGAGGGCGGGGACCAGTCCGCTGCCGGTCTGGAAGCCGACCTCGAGGTCGGTGACCTCGAGCAGCGGGCCGTGCGGTGCGTTCGGTGTCGTGGCGGTCATCGGAGGGCCCTCGCCTTCGGGTCGAGCGCGTCGCGGAGCGATTCGCCGAGGAGGATGAAGCTCAGCACCGTGACCGTCAGGGCGATCGACGGGTAGATCAGCGTCTGCGGGTTGGTGCGCAGATCGCGCTGGGCCTGGCTGATGTCGTTGCCCCACGACATGACCGAGCCGGGAAGGCCGACGCCGAGGAACGACAGCGTCGCCTCCGCGGTGATGGCCGCGCCGAGCGAGATCGTCGTGACGACGATGACGGGAGCGATCGAGTTCGGCAGCACGTGCCGGAACAGGATCGCCATGCGGGAGAGGCCGGTCGCGGTGGCGGCGCCGACGAAGTCGGCCTGCTTCACGCGGAGGACCTCGGAGCGCAGGACGCGCGCCGTCGTCGGCCAGGCGAACGCGCCGATCGCCAGGGCGATGACGAACACGTTCCGGTAGGCCGAGAAGACGGACATGATGACGACCGCGGCGAGGATGTAGGGGATCGAGAAGAAGATGTCGCCGAGGCGCATGATCACGGTGTCGACCCAGCCGCCGAAGAAGCCGGCCAGAGCGCCGCCGATGACGCCGGAGACCGTCGTGATCACGATCACGATGAGGCCGACGGTCAGCGACGTGGACGTGCCGTGGATGATCCGCGAGAAGACGTCGCACCCCTGCTTGGTGTAGCCGAGCAGGCTGCCGTCGCCGGGGCCCTGGTTGCTGAACGAGAGCGCGCACTGGCGGGGGTCCACCGAGGTGAACAGGCCCGGGAACAGCGCGACGGCGATGATGACGAGGATCAGGACGCCCGAGATCCAGAACATGGGCCGCTTGCGCAGGTCGCGCCACGCGTCGGTCCAGAGGTTGCTGGGCTTCTCGTCGAGGCTGACGGCGTCGACCGACGCGATCGGCGTCTCCTCGAGCGGGGCCACGAAGTGGTCGATGCGGCGGGCCTTCTGCGCGCCGCCGGTGGACTCATTTGGCATAGCGGATCCTCGGGTCGAGTACGGCGTAGAGCAGGTCGACGAGGATGTTCACCACGAGGTAGAACAGCACCATGACCGTGACGAAGGAGACGACGGTCGGCCGCTCACCTCGGATGATCGCCTGATAGAGCGTGTTCCCGACTCCGGGAACGTTGAAGATGCCCTCGGTCACGGTCGCGCCGACGATCAGGAGGCCGAAGTCGGCTCCGAACTGCGTCGTGACCGGGATGAGCGAGTTGCGCAGGACGTGCACGGGGATGACGCGGCGTCGCGAGAGCCCCTTGCTGTACGCGGTGCGGACGAAGTCCGAGCCGGCCGTCTCGATGACCGAGCCGCGCGTGAGGCGGATGGCCGAGGCGACCACGAAGAGGGCGAGCACGATCGCGGGCAGCAGCAGCCTCTGGAACGACGCGTCGGCTCCGACGGTCGGAGGGAACCATCCCAGCTGGATCGCGAAGAAGGACTGCGCGATGAAGCAGAGCACGAAGATCGGCACCGACACGAGCAGGAGGCTGACGACCAGCGCGCTCGCGTCGAAGAAGCTGCCCTTGCGCAGACCGCTGATGAGACCGATGGTCAGCGCGACGACGATCTCGATGACGATCGCCATCATGGCGAGCGTCAGGGTGACCGGGAAGGTGCGGGCGAGGATCTCGTTGACGGACTGGCCGGAGAACGAGATGCCGAAGTCGCCGCGGACGACGCCTCCCAGGTAGTACAGGTACTGGACGAAGAAGGGCTCGTTCAGGTGGTACTGCTCCTCGAGGCGGGCGAGGAGTGCGGGGCTCGGCGTCTTGTCGCCGAAGAGCGACAGGAGCGGGTTCCCCGGCATGGAGAAGACCATGAAGTAGATGAGGAACGTGGTGCCGATGAGCACGGGGACGGCTTGCAGGATGCGTCGGACGATGTAGGCGAGCATGTCAGCCCAGCCGGTTCCGGAGTCGCATGGATGGGGACCTCATTCGATTGTGACCGAAACAGGGCGCTCCGCCCGTGCCGTGACCTGGTGGCCGACGGCACGGGCGAAGCGCCCCAGTGGTTCGAGCTTAGTTCTTGGTGATCTCGTAGTAGAGCGGCACCGAGTTCCAGCCGAACTCGACGTTCGACACGCCCTCGCCGTAGCCGCCGGTCACGTTCGCGTACCACAGGGGCAGCGACGGGAGGTCCTTCAGGAGGATCTCCTGGGCCTGCTGGAACGTCTTGTTCGCAGCATCGGCGTCGGCGTCCGACAGGCCCTGCTGGAGCAGGGTGTCGAACTCGGGGTTCGAGTAGTCGCCGTCGTTGGACGAGGCGCCGGTCACGTAGAGCGGTCCGAGGAAGTTGTAGAGGCTCGGGTAGTCGGCCTGCCATCCGGTCCGGAACGCGGTCTCGATCGAGCGGTCGACGATCTTGGTGCGCGCCTCGGCGAAGGTCGGGTACGCGTCGCCCTCGGCGTCGATGCCCAGCGTGTTCTTGATCGAGTTGGTCACCGCGTCGACCCAGCCCTGGTGGCCGCCGTCGGCGTTGTAGGCGATCTTGAAGGTGCCGTCCCAGGGGCTGATCGCGTCGGCCTGAGCCCACAGCGCCTTGGCCTCGTCGGGGTTGTACTCGAGCACGTCGGCGCCGGAGAGGGCGTCGCTGTAGCCGTCGATCACCGGGGAGGTGAAGTCGGAGGCCGGGGTGCGGGTGCCCTCGAAGATCACGTCGGTGATCTCCTTGCGGTCGAAGGACATCGAGATCGCCTGGCGGCGGAGCTGGCCCTCCTCGCCGTCGAAGTGCGGGAGACGGCCCGGGATGGTGAAGGACTGGAACACGGCCGAGGGCTGGTTCACGGCGCGGTCGCCGAGGTCGCTCTCGAAGGTGCCGAAGGCGGAGTCCGGGATCTGGTCGATCACGTCGACGTTGCCGCCGAGGAGGTCGGCGTAGGAGGCGTCCTGGGTGGCGTAGAAGACGATCTTCAGGCCGCCGTTCTGGGCCTCGCGGGGGCCGGTGTACTCGTCGTTCTTGACGAGCTCGATCTGGACGTCGTGCTGCCACGCGTCGTCGCCGTCGAGCTTGTACGGGCCGTTGCCGATCGGGTTCTCACCGAAGGCGGCCATGTCGTCGAACGCGGCGGCGGGCAGCGGGTAGTACGCCGAGTAGCCGAGGCTGATCGGGAAGTCCGACTGCGGGGACTTGAGCGCGACGGTGAAGGTGGTGTCGTCCACGGCCTTGAGGCCGGTGAGCTCGCTGTCCTCGGTGTCGCTGAAGCCCTCGAAGTTCGAGAAGAACGACGCGCTGAGCTGGTTGTTCGACAGCTTGGCGCCGTAGTTCCAGGCGTCGATGAACGAGCTGGAGGTGACCGGGTCGCCGTTCGTGAAGGTCAGGCCCGACTTGATCTTGATCGTGTAGTTCTGCGCGTCGTCCGACTCGATGGACTCGGCGACGTCGTTCTCGGGGGCGCCCTTGGCGTCGTAGTAGACCAGGCCCGCGAAGATCTCGTCGAGGATCTTGCCGCCGCCCACCTCGTTGGTGTTCGTCGGGATCAGCGGGTTCTGCGGCTCGGAGCCGTTCGTGGAGATGATCGCGGCGGCGTCGCCTCCCGATGCACCTCCGCCCGAGTCGTTCGAGCTGCTGCAGCCGGCCAGGACCAGCGTGCTCGCGGCGACGAGCGCCAGAGCCCCGAATCCGTAACGTCTGATGTTCACTATTCCTCCAGTGATGTGGGGGCGCGCGAGAAGTGGTTTCCCTGACGCGTGGAGTGCCGTGCGCGTGGCGACGGCGGCGGCGCACGAGACTGGTGGCCGTCGCGCGGATGCCTTCAACGAGACTATGTATTCGCCCGCTATCTGCACAAAAGCATGTGGCAACCGTTACACAGCGGTAACCGGGAGGTGGAATCCTTGCGCTGTTCTGCACGAAACGTGCGTACCGGGCGGCCGTCGCGCAACACATCGACTTCAGAGGAGACGCACGGAGTGTCCACCGACCTGTCAGGATCCGCGCCCGGACGGCGCCGGATCCGCATCGAGATCCTGCTGGTCCTCGGGCTCTCGCTGGGCGCCTCCGCGGTCTACTCGGTGGTCTCCATCGCCAACCGGCTCACCCGCTCGACCGCACTGGCCGACCAGACCGCGACGATCAACGGCGCCCTCAGCGACCGCCCGGGCTTCGACCTCGTCTACCAGCTGCTCGCGCTCTTCTTCGACCTGGTGCCGGTGGCCCTCTGCGCGTTCCTGCTCTGGCAGAGCTCGGGCCGTCCGCTCGGGCGCCTGGGGCTCGACCTGCGCCGGCCGTTCGCGGACCTGGGGACCGGGACCGTCCTCGCGGTGGCGATCGGCGCGCCGGGCATCGCGCTGTACGCCGTCGGACGCGCGCTGGGCATCACCGTGGCGGTGGTGGCCTCGCCGCTGGACGCGTACTGGTGGACGGTGCCGGTGCTCGTGCTCTCCGCGATCCGGGCGGGAGTGCAGGAGGAGGTCGTCGTGATCGGGTACCTCTTCGCCCGCCTGGGCGATCTGGGCTGGGGGCGGTGGCGGATCCTGGTGACCAGTGCGCTGCTCCGGGGCAGCTACCACCTGTACCAGGGCATCGGGCCCTTCATCGGGAACGTGGTCATGGGCCTGGTGTTCGGACTGTTCTACCAGCGCTTCGGCCGCACCCTGCCCCTGGTGATCGCCCACTCGATCATCGACATCGTCTCGTTCGTCGGGTACCCGTTGGCCGTCGCCCTCTGGCCCGAGCTGTTCGCGCCGCCGGCTCCGCGGACGTGACGTCGGACCGATCGCATCCGAGGAGCCGCAGGACCGCGCCGCGGCTCTCCACTGCCGCGGCGTGACGCCCGCACGGTGGAGCTGCTCGCTCGTCGCTACTCCGTCGAGCCCTGCCGGCACCTCCACCACGCGTTCCCCACGGTCGGGCTCCCTCGTGCATCGGGGTCGCCGTGCGCCGTTCCCCCCGGATCGGGAGGACTGCGACCCACTCCGCGCCTGTGAGGGACCGACCGTGTCTGCAACCGAGGGTCGAAGAGCCGAGGACGGGCTCGGGGCTCCGTTCCTGCTCTCTCACCCTCGGTTGCGGACGAGCGCGTGCGGGCGGATCAGGCGAAGGCCTCGATGGGCGGGCAGGCGCAGACGAGGTTGCGGTCGCCGTAGGCCTGGTCGATCCGGCGGACCGGCGGCCAGTACTTGCCGCGCACCAGCGAGCGGACCGGGTAGACGGCCTCCTCGCGGCTGTACGGGTGCGTCCACTCCTCGGCCGTCAGGCACTCGGCGGTGTGCGGGGCGCCGCGCAGCGGGTTGTCGTCCACCGGCCACTCCCCCGCGCCGACGCGGTCGGCCTCCGCCCGGATCCCGATCATCGCGTCGATGAAGCGGTCGATCTCGGCGAGGTCCTCGCTCTCCGTCGGCTCGACCATCAGGGTCCCGGCGACGGGGAAGCTCATGGTCGGGGCGTGGAAGCCGTAGTCGACGAGGCGCTTGGCGACGTCGTCCACGGTCACTCCGGTCGCCGCCGTCAGCGGACGGATGTCGAGGATGCACTCGTGGGCGACGAGCCCGTTGTCCCCCGTGTAGAGCACCGGGTAGTGCTCGCGGAGGCGCGCGGCGACGTAGTTGGCCGAGAGGACGGCCGCCCCGGTCGCGGCCCGCAGGCCCTCCTCGCCCATCATCCGGGCGTACGCCCACGAGATCGGCAGGATGCCGGGGCTGCCGTAGGGCGCTGCCGACACCGGTGCGCCGCCGTGGACGATCCGCTCGCCCTGCGTGCCCACGCCGTGCTCGAGCCGCTGCGCGAGCGGGTGGCCGGGCAGGAACGGCGCGAGGTGCGCCTTCGCGGCGACGGGACCGACGCCGGGACCGCCTCCGCCGTGCGGGATGCAGAACGTCTTGTGCAGGTTGAGGTGCGAGACGTCGCCGCCGAAGTCTCCGAAGCGGGCGAAGCCCAGGAGCGCGTTGAGGTTCGCGCCGTCCACGTACACCTGTCCGCCGGTCTCGTGGACGAGGCGGCAGATCTCGGCGACCTCGTGCTCGTAGACGCCGTGGGTCGACGGGTAGGTGATCATCAGCGCGGCGAGGGAGCCCGCGTGCTCGGCGATCTTCGCCCGGAGGTCGTCCAGGTCGACGTTGCCGAGCTCGTCGCAGGCCACGACGACGACGCGCATGCCGGCGAGGACCGCGCTCGCGGCGTTGGTGCCGTGAGCGCTCGAGGGGATCAGGCAGACCGTGCGGTCCTCGTCGCCGTTCGACCGGTGCCAGCCGCGGATAGCCAGCAGGCCCGCGAGCTCGCCCTGCGAGCCGGCGTTGGGCTGGAGCGACACGGAGTCGTAGCCGGTGAGGTGGGCGAGCCACCCCTCCAGCTGGTCGATCAGCGCCAGGGAGCCCTGCACGTCCGCCTCGGGGGCGAACGGGTGCAGGTCCGCGAACTCGGGCCAGCTGACCGCCTCCATCTCGGTGGCGGCGTTGAGCTTCATGGTGCAGGAGCCGAGCGGGATCATTCCGCGGTCCAGCGCGTAGTCCGAGTCGGCGAGGCGCTTGAGGTAGCGCATCATCGAGGTCTCGCTGTGGTGGCTGCTGAAGACCGGGTGCACGAGGAAGGGCGTGCGGCGGTCGAGCTCGGCGGGGATGCTCCGCGCGGAGCCGCCGAGGAAGCCGAACGACGAGTCCAGCTGCCCGACGGCGGTCGCGACGGCGATCACCTCGAGGTCGGTGACCGTCTCGTCGATCGACACCGAGACCGTGTCGGCGTCGACCAGGCGCACGTCGAAGCCGGCCTCGCGGGCGCGGGCGACCGCCGCCTCCGCACCGCCGGGCACGACGACCGAGACGGTGTCGAAGAAGTCGGCGTGCCGGAGGGAGTGGCCCCGGTCGAGGAGGAGGCGCGCGAGGAGCGCGGCCCGGCCGTGCACGCGCTCGGCGATCGCGGCGAGCCCGTCCGGCCCGTGGTAGACCGCGTACATCGCGGCCATGACCGCCAGGAGGACCTGCGCGGTGCAGATGTTCGAGGTGGCCTTCTCGCGGCGGATGTGCTGCTCGCGGGCCTGGAGGGACAGGCGGTAGGCGGGGTGGCCGTCCGCATCCTGGCTGACGCCGACGAGGCGGCCGGGCAGCTGGCGCTCGAGTCCCTTGCGGACGGCGAGGTAGCCGGCGTGCGGTCCTCCGAAGCCCAGCGGGACGCCGAAGCGCTGCGTGGTGCCGACGGCGACGTCCGCGCCGAGCTCGCCCGGCGAGCGCACCAGGGTCAGCGCGAGCAGGTCGGCGGCGACGACCGCCAGGCCTCCGTGGGCCTTCGCCGCGGCGAGCACCGCCGACGGGTCCCAGAGGTGCCCGGACGCGCCGGGGTACTGCACGAGGGCGCCGAAGCACTCCGGCACCTCCGCCGCGGCGGTGCGCGAGAGCGGGAGCTCGACGATGCGGATGCCGACGGCCTCCGCGCGGCCGCGCAGCAGCGCGAGGGTCTGCGGGAGAGCGTCGGAGTCGACGACGAAGACGTCGGTGCGCGCCTTCGAGGCACGGCGCGCGAGCAGCATCGCCTCGACGACGGCGGTGCCCTCGTCGAGCATCGACGCACCGGCCGTGTCGAGGCCGGTGAGGTCGGAGACCATCGTCTGGAAGTTGATCAGCGCCTCCAGGCGCCCCTGCGAGATCTCGGGCTGGTACGGCGTGTAGGCCGTGTACCAGCTGGGGTTCTCGAGCACGTTGCGCTTGATCACGGCGGGGGTGTGCGTGCCGTAGTAGCCGAGGCCGATCATCGGCCGACGCACCGTGTTCTTCGCGGCGAGTGCGCGCAGCTCGGCGAGCGCCTCCGTCTCGGTGGCCGGAGCGGGCAGCACCCGCGGGAGGTCGCGGACCTGGATCGACTCGGGGACGGCGGCGGTGACGAGCTCCTCCACGGAGTCGTAGCCGAGAGCCGCGAGCATGGTGCGCTGCGCGTCGGCGTCGGTCCCGATGTGGCGGGACTCGAAGGCGCCGGGGGTCCTGGTGGCCGCCATCTACTCGCCGACCAGCTCGATGTAGGCGGCGGAGTCGAGGAGGCCGTCGGGCAGGGCGTCGAAGCGGACCCGGATCAGCCACCCCTCGCCGAACGGGTCGGAGTTGACGAGCTCGGGGCTGTCGACGACGGCCGTGTTGGCCTCGAGGACCTCGCCGTCGACGGGGGCGAACAGCTCGCCCACCGACTTGGTCGACTCGATCTCGCCGACGACGCTGCCGCCCTCGACGCGGGCTCCCGCCTCGGGGAGCTCGACGAAGACGACGTCGCCCAGCTTGTCCGCGGCGTAGGCGGTGATGCCGACGGTCGCGACCTCTCCGTCGACCCGGATCCACTCGTGGTCGGAGGTGTACTGCAGCTCGGTGGGCACGGCCATGTCAGTTCTTCTTTCTCGAGTAGAAGGGGAGCTCGGTGACGGTCATCGGGAGGCGCGTGCCGCGGATGTCGACGGCGAGCGCCGTCCCGGGCTGCGCGGAGGCGGGGGCGACGTAGGCCATCGCGATCGGGACGCCCAGGGTCGGCGAGAGGACTCCGCTGGTGACCACTCCGACCTCGTCGTCGCCGGAGAGGACGGTGTAGTCGGCGCGGGCGGCGCGGCGGCCCTCGCCGACGAGCCCGACGAGCACGGGAGCGTCTCCGGAGGGACCCTCCTCGCTGGCCGCGCGGCCGACGAAGTCGATCGGCTTCCCGAAGGCGACGACGCGGCCGAGGCCGGCCTGTGCGGGGAAGACGTCGCGGGAGAGTTCGTGGCCGTAGAGCGGCATGCCCGCCTCGAGGCGGAGGGTGTCGCGGGCGGCGAGGCCGGCGGGGACGAGGCCCGCTCCGGCGCCGGTCTCGGCGAGAGCCTGCCAGAGCGTGGGAGCGGAGTCGGGCGAGACGTAGATCTCGAAGCCGTCCTCGCCTGTGTACCCGGTGCGCGCGATCAGGATCGGGTGCGCCTCGAAGGTCGCGGGCACGGCGCGGTAGTAGCGCAGCTCCGCGAGGAGGCGGGCGGCGTCGTCCGTGTCGAGCACGGACTCCGCTCCCCGCTCGGTCTCGACGGCGAGGCCCTGGACGTTCTGCAGGATCTCGAGCGAGTGCGGTCCCTGCAGCGCGATGAGGGCGACGTCGTCGCTCTCGTCGAACAGCTCGCACTCGAACATCGCGGTGCGGTCGCGGAGCGTCTCGACGACGATGTGCCGGTTGGCCGCGTTCGCGACGACCATGAAGCGGTCCTCGCCGGTGCGGTAGACGACGAGGTCGTCGATCACGCCGCCCGTGCGCTCCAGGAGGAGGGTGTACTTCGCGCGGCCGGCGGCGACGGCCGAGATGTCGCTCGCCAGCGCGTAGTCGAGGGCGTCGACCGCCTCAGGGCCGACGACGAGGATCTCGGCCATGTGCGAGAGATCGAAGAGGCCGGCGGCGGTGCGCACGGCGTGGTGCTCGGCGAGGTCGCCGGAGTAGCGGACCGGCATCTGCCATCCGGCGAAGTCGGTGAAGGACGCGCCGGCGGCGACGTGCACCTCGTGCAGGGGCGAGTAGCGGGCTTCGGGGCTGGTCGTCGGGGTCTCGGACATGAGTTCTCCATTTCGTCGCAGTGCTGGACTCGCGCCGCGTTCGCGGCAGAGCACAGCAGTGCCGTGGGAACTCCCCCTCTGTCGTGGAGCCTGAGAGATTCGCGCCGCCCCGAGGGGTCGAGCGCTTTCACCATGGGCGGATCCGAGCGGATCGCTTTCCAGAGTGGCCAGTTCGACGCGGTACAAGACCTGAGAGATTGGCGGGGAGGCTTGCTCCTTCGGTGCCGACCGGAGTCGGCTCTCCCGCGTCGCGTATTGCGGCCCGGTATTCGGTTGTGCGGTCAGCCTAGCGGGCGGGGCGGGCCCGTAGCGGCGTGTCGCTTCTCCCGCTAGGTGTTCAGGTGTTGGTGACACTAAGGTGATCCCAGCACTTACAGTCGGTGCGACTCTTAGTAGGGGGCATCGGATGCCGGACGTGCAGCTCGCCGTGTCGACGGTGATCTTCGCCCTGCGGCCGCACCCGGAGACCGGAGCGAGCACCGTCTGGATCCCCGTCGTCCGGCGCATCCGCGAGCCGTTCGAGGGACTCTGGGCACTGCCCGGCGGACCGCTGCATCCGGACGAGGACCTCGCCGAGTCGGCCCGCCGCACTCTCCGCGAGACCACGGGCCTGGCTCCGCGCTACCTCGAGCAGCTCTACGCCGTCGGCGGCACCGACCGCTCCCCCGGTGAGGACCGCGTCGTGTCGATCGTCTACTGGGCGCTCGTGCGCTCCGCCGAGGCCGACGAGGCCATCGTGGGAGAGAACGTCGCCTGGCTCTGCACCGATCTGCCGCTCGAGCTCGCCTTCGACCACGGACTGATCGTCGACTACGCCCTCTGGCGCCTGCGCAACAAGATGGAGTACTCCCGCATCGCGCAGGCCTTCCTCGGCGGCGCCTTCACCCTGTCCCAGCTGCGGGAGGTCCACGAGGCCGTCCTGCAGAAGCCCCTCGACCCGGCCAACTTCCGCCGGACGATCGAGAGCTCCGGCACCGTGGTGCCCACCGGGGAGCGCCTGACGGGCACCCGCCACCGTCCCCCGCGCCTCTACCGCTACGACGAGTCGGCGGCGCTCGTCGACAACGGCCCGCTGCCCGTCTGAGCGCGCCGCCCGACTCCCCCACCCGCCTCACGAGGAGAACACCGTGACATCCGTCGACAGCACCATCCGGCTCATCGAGGGCGGCTCCGCGCCCGGCGCCACCTGCGCGCCCGAGCTCGCGGAGGCCCCCTGGTCGTTCGACCTCGGCCTGCCCGCCTACGGGCCCGGCGCCTCCCAGGCCGACCCGATCCCGGCCGACGCCCCGGTCCAGGGACGTCTGCCGGAGGAGTACACGACGGCGAGCGCCGACGAGCTGCACCACCGCATCCTCGCGGCGAAGGAGACGCTCGGCGAGCGGGTCGTCGTGCTCGGGCACTTCTACCAGCGGGACGAGGTGGTGCAGTACGCCGACTACGTGGGCGACTCGTTCCAGCTGGCGAAGGCGGCGACGAGCCGGCCCGACGCCGAGGCCATCGTCTTCTGCGGCGTGCACTTCATGGCGGAGACGGCCGACATCCTCTCCGGACCGGAACAGGCCGTGATCCTCCCGAACCTGGCGGCCGGCTGCTCGATGGCGGACATGGCCGACATCGACTCCGTCGAGGACGCCTGGGCCGAGCTCACCGAGCTCTACGGCACCGAGCCGGACGCCGACGGCCGCGTGCCGCTCGTCCCGGTCACGTACATGAACTCCTCCGCCGCGCTGAAGGCGTTCTGCGGCCGAAACGGAGGCGTGGTCTGCACCTCCTCGAACGCGGCGACCGTGCTCGAGGACGCGTTCGCGCGCGGGCAGCGGGTGCTGTTCTTCCCCGACCAGCACCTCGGCCGCAACACCGCCAAGGCGATGGGCGTGCCGCTGGAGCGGATGCCGATGTGGAACCCGCGGAAGCCGCAGGGCGGCTCCGACACCGCGACGCTCCTGGACGCGCAGGTGATCCTCTGGCACGGCTTCTGCTCGGTGCACAAGCGCTTCACGACGGCCCAGATCGCGAAGGCGCGCGCCGAGCACCCGGGCGTGCGCGTGATCGTGCACCCGGAGTGCCCGATGGCGGTCGTCGATGCGGCCGACGAGTACGGCTCGACCGACTACATCGTGAAGGCGATCCAGGCGGCACCCGCGGGATCGACCTTCGCGATCGGCACCGAGATCAACCTGGTGCAGCGCCTCGCCGTCCAGTACCCGCAGCACACGATCTTCTGCCTCGACGACGTGGTCTGCCCCTGCTCGACCATGTACCGCATCCACCCCGGCTACCTCGCCTGGGTGCTCGAGGGACTGGTCGCGGGGACGGTGCTCAACCGCATCGAGGTCGCGGAATCGGTGCAGGCCGAGGCGCGCATCGCCCTCGAGCGGATGCTCGCGACCGTTCCGCCCGCCGGGCCGGCGGCGGTCTGACATGGCGCGGGTCGTCGTCGTCGGCAGCGGCATCGCCGGGCTGGTCGCCGCGCTGACGGCGCAGCACCGCCACGAGGTGCTGCTCGTCACCAAGGGCACGCTGGCGGAGTCGTCGACGCGCGCCGCGCAGGGCGGGATCGCCGCGGTCACGGCGCCGGGCGACTCCGTGGCGCTGCACGTGGAGGACACGCTCACCGCCGGTGCGGGCCTCGCCGTGCGCTCGGCGGTCGAGGTGCTCTGCGCTGAGGGGCCGGAGGCGGTCGCGGTGCTGCAGGAGTGGGGCGTCGGCTTCGACCGCGAGGGCGGCGAGCTGGCGCGGGGACTCGAGGGCGCCCACTCGCGTCCGCGGATCCTGCACGCCGGCGGCGACGCGACGGGCGCCGCGATCGAGGCCGCTCTCGTGGCGGCGGTGCGGGCCTCGTCCGTCGAGGTGCGCGAGCACGCCGCCCTGGTCGACGTGGTGCGGGAGGGCGGCTCGGTCACGGGCGCCGACGTCCTGCACGACGGCGTGCTCGAGCGCCTGACGGCCGACGCGGTCGTGCTGGCCACCGGAGGCGCCGGGCAGCTCTACCGGCACACCACCAATCCGTCCGTCGCGACCGGGGACGGGCTCGCCGCGGCCCTGCGGGCAGGAGCGGAGACGGCGGACCTGGAGTTCTACCAGTTCCACCCGACCACGCTCGCGCTGCCGGGCGGCTTCCTCGTCTCGGAGGCGGTGCGCGGCGAGGGCGCGGTGCTGCGCGACGCCGCCGGCGAGCGGTTCCTGGCCGGGGTGCACCCCGAGGCCGAGCTGGCGCCGCGCGACGTCGTGGCGCGCGCGATCGCGGAGCGGATGCGGATGCAGGGCGGACTGCCCGTGCACCTGGACGCCCGGGCGATCGACCCCGAGGTGCTGGCGAAGAGGTTCCCGACGATCTCGGCGGCCTGCCGCGAGAACGGGCTCTCGCTCGCCGACGACCTGCTGCCCGTGACTCCGGCCGCGCACTACTGGATGGGCGGGATCGCGACCGACCTGGACGGGCGCACCAGCCTCCCCGGGCTGCTCGCAGTGGGCGAGGTCGCCCGCACCGGCGTCCACGGCGCGAACCGCCTCGCCTCCAACAGCCTGCTCGAGGGCGTCGTGTTCGCGCGCCGCGCGGCGCTCGCCCTCGACTCCCTCTCCTGGAGCGGCGGCCCGGTCGCCCCTCCCCGCGCCGTCGTCCCGATGACGCTCGACCGCACCGCTCTCCAGGACGCGATGTGGGCGGGAGCCGGCCTCTCCCGGGACGCGGCGGGGCTCACGGCGGCGCGCGACGCGCTCGTCGCCTCCGCCTCGCCCGCTCCGCTCGGACTGAGGACGCTCGAGGACGCGAACCTGCTGACCTGCGCCCTCGCTCTGATCGACGCCGCGCTCGCGCGCACGCACTCCGTGGGCGCCCACCACCGCACCGACTCCCCCGACCCCGCGACGGCGAGCGCCGCCGCCCCCACCAGAGAGGCGGCCCTTCCGTGCTGACCCGCCAGAGCATCGACCGCGTCGTCACCCTCGCCCTCGAGGAGGACGCGCCCTGGGGCGACCTGACCTCCGACACTCTCCTCCCCGCGGACGCCACCGCGAGCGCCGCCCTCGTGGCCCGCGAGCCCGGCGTCTTCAGCGGCGGCGCCGTCCTCGTCGGCACGATGCGGCAGGTCGACTCCCGGATCCGCTGCTCGGTGCTCGTGGAGGACGGCGCGGTCTTCGAGGCCGGGCAGACCCTCGCCCGGATCGAGGGCCCCGCGGGCGGCGTGCTCCGCGGCGAGCGCGTCGCGCTCAACCTCGTGCAGCGGATGAGCGGCATCGCCACCCTGACGGCGCAGTACGTCGCCGCGGTGGAGGGGACGCGCGCCCGCATCGTCGACACCCGCAAGACCACGCCGGGCCTGCGCGCGCTCGAGAGGCACGCCGTCCGCAGCGGCGGCGGCCGCAACCACCGCTTCTCGCTCTCGGACGCGGTGCTGGCGAAGGACAACCACCTCGCGGTGCTCGCCGCGCGCGGGATCGACCTGACCGCGGCCCTGCGGGCGGCGCGCGCCTCGATCCCGCACACGGCGCACCTCGAGGTCGAGGTCGACCGGCTCGACCAGATCGAGCCCGCGCTGGCGGGAGGCGCGGACACGATCATGCTCGACAACTTCACCCCCGAGCTGCTCCGCCGGGGCGTCGCCCTCATCGGCGGGCGGGCCGTGGTCGAGGCGAGCGGCGGCGTCGACCTCACGACCGTGCGCGCGATCGCGGAGGCGGGGGTCGACGTGATCTCCGTCGGCGCGCTCACCCACAGCGTCCGCTCGCTCGACCTCGGCCTGGACATCGCGGTCGAGTGATCTACCTCGACCACGCCGCGACCTCGCCCGTGCGCCGCGAGGTGCTGGAGGCCATGTGGCCGTTCCTCACCGCGGAGTACGGCAACCCGTCGAGCAGCCACTCGCTCGGCGACGCCGCGGCGCGCGCGCTCGAGGCGGCGCGCGCTCACGTGGCCCGCTTCCTCGGCGGCCGCACCTCTGAGACGCTCTTCACCTCCGGCGGCACGGAGTCGATCAACACGGCGATCAAGGGCCTCGCGCTGGGGTCGCCGCGCGGACGGCACCTGGTGATCTCGGCGCTCGAGCACGAGGCGACCGTCGAGTCGGCCGACCACCTCCGGCGCCTGCACGGCTTCGAGGTGTCGACGGCCCCCGTCGACGCGACCGGCCTGCTCGACCTCGACGCGCTCGCCGCGCTGGTCCGGCCGGACACCGCGCTGGTCTCGGTGCTCGCGGCGAGCAACGAGATCGGGACGGTGCAGGACGTGCCGGCGATCGCGGCGCTCTGCCGATCGCGGGGCGTGCCGCTGCACGTGGACGCCGTCCAGGCCGCCGGCTGGCTGGACGTCGCGGGCTGGGGCGCCGACGCGGTCTCGGTCTCCGGGCACAAGCTCGGGGCCCCGAAGGGCGTGGGGGCGCTGCTGCTGCGCAGCCGGCTCCCGTTCGAGCCCCTGCTGCACGGCGGCGGCCAGGAGCGGGAGCGGCGCTCGGGCACCGAGAACGTGGCCTTCGCGGTCGCGCTCGGCACCGCGGTGCGCCTGCTCGATCCGGACCGCGCGGCGCGGGTCGGAGCGGTCCGGGACGCGTTCGCCGAGCGGGTCGCGGCCCTGGCGCCCCGGGCCGTGCCGCTGGGCTCCGCGGCGCACCGGCTCCCCTCGATCGCCGCGTACGCCGTCCCCGGGCGCAGCGGCGAGTCGACGCTCCTCGAGCTGGAGGAGCGCGGCGTCGTCGTCTCGAGCGGCTCGGCGTGCGCCGCCGGGCGCGACGAGCCCTCGCCCGCGCTGCTGGCCCTCGGCCTCGACCCCGACGTCGCCCGGACCGCCGTGCGGTTCAGCTTCGGCGAGGGCGCCACGCTCGAGGAGGCCGAGGCCGCGTCCTCCGCGCTCTGCGCGGTCCTCACCTGAGACCTCTCGCAGCGGATCCCCGTCGATCGGGAATGTCCGGGGCGTCCGCCGCTGTTCTCCCTCCGTACCCCGCATCCGCGCCCGCGAGTCGAGCCGTCGGTGCGCCCCTCACACCGATCCCCCTCACGACCGGAGAACACCTGTGACCGAGCGCAGCACCCTTCCCGCCGCGCGGCCCGCCGCACCCGCCGCCGCCACGACCCTCGAGCCGCGCAGCCGCCTGGTCATCAGCCTTCTGCTGGTGTCGGCGTTCGTCGTGATCCTCAACGAGACGATCATGAGCGTGGCGTTGCCCGACCTCATGCGCGACTTCGACGTCGAGGCGCACGTGGGCCAGTGGCTCTCGACCGCCTTCATGCTCACGATGGCCGTCGTCATCCCGATCACGGGCTACCTGATCCAGCGGCTGCACACCCGCATGCTCTTCGCCGCCGCGATGATCCTCTTCAGCCTCGGCACGCTCACCGCCGCGCTCGCCCCGACCTTCGCGGTCCTCCTGGCGGCCCGCGTGGTGCAGGCCGGCGGCACGGCCATCATGATGCCGCTGCTGATGACGACCGTGATGACGCTGGTGCCCCCGGCGATCCGCGGCCGGATGATGGGCAACATCTCGATCGTCATCTCGGTGGCTCCGGCCGTCGGACCGACGATCTCGGGCGTCATCCTCAACTTCCTCGGCTGGCGCTGGATGTTCTGGATCGTGCTGCCGATCGCGATCGGCGCGCTGCTCCTGGGCCTGCGCAAGGTCGAGAACGTCACCGAGCCCCGCTCCATCCCGATCGACTCGCTCTCGGTCGTCCTCTCGGTCTTCGGCTTCGGCGGCCTCGTCTACGGCCTGTCGAGCCTCGGCGAGGGCGGAGCCGCGGTCGTCGCGCCGTGGATCCCGTTCGTCGTCGCGGGCCTCGGCCTCGCGGGCTTCATCGCGCGCCAGCTCCTGCTGCAGCGCACCGACCGGGCCCTGCTGGACCTCCGGACCTTCTCCTCCGCGAACTTCACCATCGTCATCGCGATGATGGCGGTCAGCATGTCGGCGCTCTTCGGCACGCTGATCCTGCTGCCCCTCTACACGCAGAACGTGCTGGGCCTCACTCCGCTGGAGACCGGGTTGCTCCTGCTCCCCGGCGGCCTGCTGATGGGCCTGCTCGCGCCGTTCGTCGGCCGCGGCTATGACCGCTTCGGCCCGCGCGTGCTGCTCGTGCCCGGCTCGATCGTCGTCGCCGGCGCACTGTGGGGGTACACCCTGCTCGCGGCGGACTCGTCGCCCTGGTTCGTCCTCTCGCTGCACGTGACCCTCAGCCTGGGCCTCGCCTTCGTCTTCACGCCGCTGTTCACCGCCGGCCTCGGCTCGGTGCGCCCCTCGCTCTACTCGCACGGCAGCGCGATCATCGGCACCGTGCAGCAGCTGGGCGGCGCGTCGGGCACGGCGCTGTTCGTCACCGTCCTCTCGATCCGGTCGGCGGAGCTCGCGCAGGGCGGAGCCGACCAGGCCGCCTCCTACGCCGGCGGCATCCACTCCGCGTTCCTGTGGGGCGCGTCGATCGCGACGGTCGCGATCGTGGCCGCGTTCTTCGTCCGCCGCCCGGCGGAGTCGGACGCGCCGCTCCCGATGGCGCACTGAGCCGGGCGGGCCGACCCCGCCTGTTCACCTCCGCGTCACCCCGCCTCCCTACGGTGTCGCCCCGGCCGCCGCGCTCCCGATCGCGCGGCCGGGACGGAGACGAGACGTGACCGAGACGGCCGGCCCCCAGGACGTGCTCGACGCCGGAGCGGCCACCCCTCCTCCCCGCACGCTGGTCGACGTCCTCCGCGACACCGCGGAGCGCCACCCGGACGCCTCCGCGCTGGAGGACCCGGCCGGAGCGCTCAGCTACCGGGAGCTGCTGGCCCGTACGGTGCAGCTCGCGGGCGAGCTCACCGCCGCCGGGGTCCGACGCGGCGACCGCGTCGGGATCCGCATGCCCAGCGGCTCCCGCGAGCTCTACCTCGCGATCCTGGCCGTCCTCGCCGCGGGAGCCGCGTACGTCCCGGTGGACGCGGACGACCCCGAGGAGCGGGCGCGCCTCGTCTTCGGCGAGGCCGCCGTCCGCGGCGTGATCACCGGCTCCGGCCGCTTCGAGCGCACCGGCGCCGACGAGCCGGCCGCGCGCCTGTTCACCGCGAGCGCGCCGCACCCGAGCACGGCGTCGATCCCGCTGCTGCAGCCGCCCTCGCTCGAGGACGACGCCTGGATCATCTTCACCTCCGGCTCCACCGGAACCCCCAAGGGAGTGGCGGTCAGCCACCGCTCCGCCGCCGCCTTCGTCGACGCCGAGGCGCGCCTGTTCCTCCAGGCGGAGCCGCTCGGCCCCGGGGACCGCGTGCTGGCCGGTCTCTCCGTCGCGTTCGACGCGTCCTGCGAGGAGATGTGGCTCGCCTGGCGGCACGGCGCCTGCCTCGTCCCCGCTCCCCGCTCGCTGGTCCGCAGCGGCATGGACCTCGGCCCCTGGCTGACCACGCACGGCATCACCGTGGTCTCGACCGTGCCGACCCTCGCGGCGCTCTGGCCCGCGGAGTCGCTCGAGAACGTCCGCCTGCTGATCTTCGGCGGCGAGGCGTGCCCGCCGGAGCTCGGCGAGCGCCTGGCCGTCGAGGGCCGCGAGGTCTGGAACACCTACGGGCCGACCGAGGCCACCGTCGTCGCCTGCGCCGCGCCCCTCGGCGGGCCTCCCCCGGTGCGCATCGGGCTGCCGCTGGACGGCTGGCGGCTCGCCGTCGTGGATGCGGACGGGCAGCGGGTCGGCGAGGGCGACGTCGGCGAGCTGGTCATCGGCGGGGTCGGGCTCGCGCGCTACCTCGACCCGGTCAAGGACGCCGAGAAGTACGCGCCGGCACCGCTCCTGGGCTGGGAGCGGGCCTACCGCTCCGGCGACCTGGTGCGCTTCGAGAGCGCCGGCCTGGTCTTCCAGGGGCGCGCGGACGACCAGGTGAAGCTCGGCGGTCGGCGGATCGAGCTCGGCGAGGTCGAGGCGGCGCTGCAGGCGCTCCCCGGAGTCTCGGGGGCGGCGGCCGCGGTCCGCACCACGGCGGCCGGCAACCAGGTCCTCGTCGGCTACCTGGCCCTCGCCGGCGGCCGGGAGCTCGACCGCGACGCGGCGCTCGCCCGCCTGCGCGAGGAGCTGCCCGCATCCCTCGTGCCGCTGCTGGCCGTGGTCGAGGAGCTGCCGACCCGCGTCTCCGGCAAGGTCGACCGCGCCGCACTCCCCTGGCCGCTCGCCGTGGGCACGACCGAGGACGCCTCCCTCGACCCCGAGGAGGCGTGGCTCGCCGCCCTCTGGCGCGACGTGCTCGGCGTGCCGGTCGACGAGCGGGCGAACTTCTTCGACCTCGGCGGCGGCTCCCTCGCCGCCGCCCAGCTGGTCGCGCGGATCCGCGAGCGCGACCCCGAGTTCACGGTCGCCGACGTCTACGCCCACCCGCGTCTCGCGGCGATGGCCGCCGAGATCCAGAGCCGCTCGACCGGCACTGCGGAGGTGTCCGCTCACCGCATCGCGCCGGTCCCCCTCAGGATGCGCGTGCTGCAGACCCTCCTCGGCGCACCACTGCTCGTGCTCGGCAGCGCCCGCTGGATCACTGCGATCCTCAGCGTCACCGCGGTGCTCGACCTGGTGCCGGGGTTCGGCTGGCTGCCCACCGCTCCGCTCGCCGCGCTGATCCCCGCGTTCGCGCTCTTCCTCACGCCGTTCGGGCGGATGGGGCTCACCGTCCTCGCCGCGCGCACCCTGCTGCGCGGGATCCGAGCCGGAGACCACCCGCGCGGCGGGAGCGTGCACCTCCGGCTCTGGCTGGCGGAGCAGATCGCGTTCCAGCTCAAGGCCGTGAGCCTGGCGGGCGCGCCCTGGGTCGCCTACTACGCCCGCGCGCTCGGCGCCCGCATCGCCGACGACGTCGACCTGCACTCCCTCCCTCCGCTGACCGGGATGCTCACGCTCGGGCGCGGCGCCGCGATCGAGCCCGAGGTCGACCTCTCCGGCTACTGGATCGACGGCGACGTCCTGCGCGTCGGTGCCGTCCGGGTCGGCGCCGGCAGCACGGTGGGCGCGCGCAGCACGCTCCTCCCCGGCGCCCGGATCGGCAAGCACGCGCAGATCGAGCCGGGATCGGCCGTCTTCGGGCGGGTGCCGGCCGGGCAGCGCTGGGGAGGATCCCCCGCCCAGCGGCTCGGCAGGGCGAACGCCGGGTTCCCCTCGGAGCGCCCGGCGCGCCGCCCGGGCTGGGTCTGGGCGTACGGAGCGTCCGCGGTCGGCCTCGCAGCGGTCCCGGTCCTCGCCCTCGCGGCCGGGCTCGCCGTCGTGGCCGCCGCCGTGCGCGGCTCGGCCGGCCTCGGCGCCGCGCTCGGGCCCGCTCTCGCCGCCCTCGTGCCCGCCGTCGCCGTCTCCGGAGTCGTCCTCGCCGCCCTCGTCGTCGTCCTGGTGCGCCTGCTCGGCCGGGGCGTCGAGCCGGGCACCCACCCTGTGCGCGGTCGGATCGGCTGGCAGGTCTGGTCGACGGAGCGGCTGCTCGACTCCGCGCGGGTCCTGCTCTTCCCGCTCTACTCGGGCCTGTTCACCCCGGTCTGGCTGCGGCTCCTCGGCGCGAAGGTCGGACGCGACGTCGAGGCCTCGACGGTGCTGCTCCTGCCCGCGATGACGACCATCCGCGACGGCGCGTTCCTCGCCGACGACACGCTCGTCGCCTCCTACGCGCTCGGCGGCGGCTGGATGCGGCTCGCCCGCGCCGAGATCGGCGAGCGCGCGTTCCTCGGCAACTCCGGCATGGCCGCGCCCGGCCACACCGTGCCCGCCGGCGGACTCGTCGCCGTCCTCTCCTCCGCGCCCCGCAAGTCGAAGGCGGGCTCGTCGTGGCTGGGCTCACCGCCCGTGCGGCTGCGGCGCACCGTCGTCGAGGCGGAGTCGGCGCGCACCTTCCGCCCGGCCCGCCGACTCCGCGCGGCCCGCATCGCGTGGGAGCTCGGCCGCTTCGTCCCGGTGGTCGTCTCGGTCGCGATCGGCCTCGGCGTGGTAGCCGGACTGCTCGCGCTGATCCAGACGCTCGGGGCGGTGCTCGCCGCGCTCGTGGGAGGCGTCGTGCTGCTGGCCGCCGGAGCGGTCGCCGCGGCCGTCTCCACCGCCGCGAAGTGGATCCTGATCCAGCGGGTCGAGCCGAGCGAGCAGCCGCTGTGGTCCTCGTTCGTCTGGCGGAGCGAGCTGGCCGACGCCTTCACCGAGATGGTCGCCGCGCCCTGGTTCGCCCACGCCGCCGCGGGCACTCCGGCGCTGGTCTGGTGGCTGCGGAGCCTCGGCGCCCGGATCGGACGCGGCGTCTGGTGCGAGAGCTACTGGCTCCCCGAGGCCGATCTGATCTCGCTCGGCGACGGAGCGACCGTGAACCGGGGCTGCGTCGTGCAGACGCACCTGTTCCATGATCGAATCATGAGCATGGATCTCGTGAGCCTCGACGCCGGCGCCACCCTGGGCCCGCACAGCGTGATCCTCCCCGCCGCGCGGATCGCCGAGCACGGCACGGTCGGCCCGGCCTCGCTCGTCATGCGGGGGGAGCTCGTGCCCGCGGGCAGCCGCTGGAGCGGCAACCCGATCGGCCCGTGGCGCGAGGTGCGCGTCGCCGACTACCACGCGCCCGTCGCGTGAGCCCCGCGCTGACCGGGCTCGAGACCGCCGGCGACCCCTACGTCCCCGGCATCGGGAACACCGGCTACCGCGTCGAGTCCTACGACCTCGACCTCGACTACCGCGTCGCCTCGAACCGCCTGGCCGGCCGGGCCGTGCTGCGGATCGTCGCGCTGCAGCCGCTCCGGCGGTTCTCCCTCGACCTCTCCCGGCTCCGCGTGGCCCGCGTCCGGATCGACGGACGCCGCGCCCGCCACGAGCAGGCGCCGCACAAGCTGCGGGTGTCCCCCGCCGAGCCGCTGGCCGCCGGCGAGAGCGTCGACGTCGAGATCGAGTACAGCGGCCACCCCGCCCCCCGCGCCAGCCACTGGGGCGAGCTCGGCTGGGAGGAGCTGGAGGACGGGGTGCTCGTCGCCTCGCAGCCCTCCGGCTCCTCCACCTGGTTCCCCTGCAACGACGACGTCGCCGAGAAGGCTCCCTACCGCCTGCGCGTCACCGCCGAGGAGGGCTACGCCGTGCTCGCGAACGGGGTGCTCATCGACTCGAGCGCCCGCTCCGGCCGCCGCACCTGGCTCTACGAGCAGCGCGAGCCCAGCGCCGCGTACCTCGCCTCGGTGCAGATCGGCCGCTACGCGATCGAGGAGCGCGTGCTCGCCGGCGTCGCGGTGACCCTCGCCCGCCCCGCCGCCCTGGCCGCTCGGGTCGCGCACGACTTCGCTCCGCTCGAGCGCATGCTCGCCCTGTTCACGCGGCTGTTCGGCCCCTACCCCTTCGCCCGCTACTGCGTCGTCGTCACGGCGGACGAGCTGGAGATCCCGCTCGAGGCGCAGGCGATGGCGGTGTTCGGCGCCAACCACGCCGACGGCCGCGGCGGCTCGGAGCGCCTCATCGCGCACGAGCTCGCGCACCAGTGGTTCGGCAACAGCGTGGGCATCGCCCGGTGGCGCCACATCTGGCTCAACGAGGGGTTCGCCTGCTACGCGGAGTGGCTGTGGTCGGAGGAGTCGAGCCGCGCCACCGCCGACGCCTGCGCCCGCCGCCACCACGCGGTGCTGCGGGCTGCGGCGCAGGATCTCGTGCTCGCCGATCCGGGGCCGGTCGCGCTCTTCGACGACCGCGTCTACAAGCGCGGCGCGCTCACCCTGCACGCGCTGCGGCTCACCGTCGGCGACGGGCCCTTCCTCCGGCTGCTGCGGGAGTGGACGTCCCGCTACGCCTCCGCCGCCGTCACCGACGAGGAGTTCCGCGAGCTCTGCACCGAGGTCCTCGGCGAGGGCGTGGACGACCTGCTCGACGCCTGGCTCCTCGACGAGGAGCTGCCGCCGCTACCGTCCCGGCGCTGACACCAGCGAGTCCGCGAGCGCGTCGCCGTGCTCGCGCCGCCAGCCGATGATGGGCCCGGCGCCCGCGTCCCACATCGGCCCGAGGGCGACGCTGACCCGCAGCGCGGGGTCCAGCTGCGGCTCGGCCAGCCGGAAGCGGACGCCGTCGATCCGCGCCTCCGCCGCGTGGTGCGACTCGTGCACGTGCACCCGGCGCGGGTCGAGCTCGAGCCCGCGACCGTCCGCCTTCAGTGCGGCCTCGATCCGGGTCCAGTGCAGGACGGGGTCGGCGGGGCGCATCCCGCCCGTGGCGAAGGGCGCCCCGGCGATGCGCGTGATCCGCTCCCCGCGCTCGGGCGTGCCCAGCGTCGGCTCCACATCGACGCCGACCGCACCGGCGCTGCTCGCCGCGACCACGACGGCGCCCGCGCAGTGCGCGATGCTCACCGACAGCAGCTCGAGCGCGATCCCGCGTCCCTCCAGCCGCGGCCGGCCGTGCGCGCCCCCGCAGCGCGGGCAGCACGCGACGACCCGGACCTCCGACGCGCGCGTCCCCGTGAGCTCGGCCGCGAGCATCCGCAGGAGCACCCGCCCGTAGACGAAGCGCTCGGCCGCCGACGCGGCGACCGTGCCGGCGTAGCGCTCGCGCTCCTCGTCGCTCAGCAGCGGCAGCAGCCGCTCGGCGTCCAGCGTCTGCTCGTCGAGCGCCAGCCAGCGCAGGTGCACCCCCGGCAGCTCCGCGCCGATCCCCGACTCCCCCATGTCCGTCCCCCCGGTCAGCTCGTCGCGGCGTGCTCGCCGCGCTCGTACACGTCCGCGGCCGATCCGACGATCAGCGGGTCCGGACCCAGCGGGCCCACGACCTCCTCGTCGCGTCCGTCGTAGTCGTAGAGGCTCAGGACGTAGCGCATGGCCTCGAGCCGGGCGCGCTTCTTGTCGTTGCTCTTCACGATGGTCCAGGGAGCGTCGGCGGTGTCGGTCGCCGCCATCATCGCCTCCTTGGCCGCGGTGTAGTCGCCCCACTTGTCGAGCGAGGCGAGGTCCATCGGCGAGAGCTTCCACTGGCGCACGGGGTCGATCATGCGGATCGTGAACCGGGTGCGCTGCTCCTCCGCCGAGACCGAGAACCACAGCTTCACCAGGTCGATGCCGTCGCCGACGAGCATCCGCTCGAACAGCGGCGTCTGGCGGATGAACTCGTCGTACTGCGCCGGCGTGCAGAAGCCCATCACGCGCTCCACGCCGGCCCGGTTGTACCAGGAGCGGTCGAAGAGGACGATCTCGCCGGCGGCCGGCAGGTGCGAGACGTAGCGCTGGAAGTACCACTGACCGGCCTCGCGCTCGGTCGGCTTCTCGAGCGCGACCACGCGGGCTCCGCGCGGGTTGAGGTGCTCGGTGAAGCGCTTGATGGTGCCGCCCTTGCCCGCGGCGTCGCGCCCCTCGAACACGACCACGAGTCGGCGCCCGTGCTTCTTGATCCAGTTCTGCAGCTTCAGCAGCTCGATCTGGAGGAGGCGCTTGCCCGCCTCGTACTCCTCGCGCGACATCCGCTCGTCGTAGGGGTAGCCCTCGCGCCAGGTGTCGACCTGCGTGCCGTCGCGGCGCAGGAGCACCGGATCGTCGTCGTCCTCGTCCAGCACGACGAGGTCCCGCGCGTCGGCGGGCGTGAGCGTGCGGAGCAGCTCGGGAGTGGGACGGAGGGCGTCATCGGCGTTGTCGGGCACGGAGGGACGCTAGTGCGCCCGTGCGACGCTCCGGTGAACGGCGGGTATCCCCGCGTCTGCGGGGAGGACGGTCGGACAGGCTGCCGCGCCGATCGCGGACCCGGCCGCCGGACGCGCAGGCTGACCACGACGGCTGTACGCGACCGAGGCTGCAGTGTTCGATCCGGTGCGTTCCCGCGAGGATCGACCGGCTCCGCCTCGTCTCGGGACGGCGTCAGCCGGTGAACGCCGCAGGAGGCAGGTCGGTCTCGCCGCCCTCGACCGCGTCGAGCAGCCGGTCGACCACGTCCTGCGGCGCCAGACCCGCGCCGAAGCGGGGCGCGTCTCCCGCGAGAGGGTGCCGGGACAGCTCGGTCTCGGTGTGGCCGGGGCGCGCGTCGAGCAGGAGGACGCCCGCCCGCTTGTACTCGCGGGCCGAGGCCTTCACGAAGGAGTGCAGTGCCGCCTTCGAGGCGGAGTACGCGGCGAGGCCCGCGGTCGGAGCCTCCGCCACCACGCCGCTGATGGTCAGCGCGAACGGCTCGCGCCCCTCGCCCGCCGACGCGACGAGCGACGGCAGCGCGGCGGTCAGCACCCGGATCGGCGCCAGCGCGTTCACCTCGACGAGCTCCTCCAGAACGGCCGGATCGAGCTCGGCGGACGGCCCGAAGGCCACGACGCCCGCGGCCACGACGACGCCGTCGAGGCGCCCGTGCCGCTCGAGCACCTCGGCGACCACGCGCCGGGGCTCGTCCTCCCCGCGCAGGTCGGCGACCAGGGGTGCCTCGCCGAGCGCCGCGGAGTCGCGCCCCGAGCGCACCGCGACGGCACCGCGCGCCTCCAGCGAATCGGCCAGGAGGCGGCCGAGGCCGCCCGAGGCTCCGAGGACGAGGACGACGGCACCGTCGAGACGAGTCATGTGGCGAGCCTAGACGGGTGCGCTGTCGCGGATCGGCACTACCGTACGAGCGACCGGGCCCCTACCGTGAGGCCCATGACACGACTGCAGAGCCGTGCCGTGCTGCACCGCCTGCTCGAGGTTCTCGAGGATCCCGCCCCCGTCACCATCGGCCACGCGCGTCACGTCCGGATGCTCGTCCGCGAGGCTCTGGAGTGGATCGCCGGCCCTCGAGCGCACGAGTCCGGTGCGTGGAGCGGCCCCGCTTCGGGAGAGCCCGCGGCCGCGCTCGCCCCCGAGGATCCCGCCGCCACGGACCCGGGTCTCTGACGCTCCCGCCCTCCTCGTAGACTCGTTCGCCGGAGGAACGGGGGGTCGATGGACGAGGGTGCGCCGGCGGGCTGGTACCGCGACGAGGCCGATGCGGCCGAGATGCGCTGGTGGGACGGCAGGCGGTTCACCGGGGCGCGCCGCTCCGCGCAGGACAGTGACGCGGTGGTGCGGGACGCACCCGTCACCCCCGTCACGGAGCGCGTCGTCTACCGCCTCCCGAACGCCGACGGCGCCCCGAGCGTCGACGCCCTCGCCGAGGCCGAGCGGATCGAGGAGATCGCCGATCTGATCGGCCGCACGCTCGAGCAGGGCGAGATCGACGAGCGGACCCTCGAGGTCGACCTGATCCCCGAGGCCGACCACCCCACCGGCCTCGACGCCGTCTCGGTCCGGGTCGGCGGCCGCGTCCTCGGCTACCTGCCGAACGCCTCCGCCCACCGGGCCGCTCTCGACCGGGTCGTGGCGAGCGGAGCCGTCCCGGTCACGACCGCGCGCCTCCGGGTCGAGCGCGGCGAGGAGGGCCTGCGGGCCGTCCTCCGCGTCGCCCTCGTCGCCCCCGAGCTGCTCGTGCCGCTCAACGAGCCGCCCGTCGAGCGCCACTCGATCCTCCCCTGGTCGCGGGGCCTGCCGGTCCTGCGCGAGGACGAGCACTTCGCCCGCCTCTCGTCGGTCGTTCCGGCGAGCGGCCGCGGCCTGCTGCTGGTGACCCTGCACCCGGCGGGCGACCTCGTCGAGCTCCGTCTCGACGGCGAGCGGGTGGGCGAGCTCTCCCCGACCCTCTCGGCGGATTTTGCCCCGACCCTCCGCCACCTCGCGAGCCTCGGCCTCACCGCCGCCGCCTACGCCTCCCTCCGCGGATCCCCGCTGAAGGTCGAGCTCACGCTGCAGGCAGCGAAGGCCGCTGAGCTGCCCGCCGAGTGGGTCGACGGCCGTCCGGTCACCCTCCCCCGACTCCTCCCGCCGGCTCGGACCTACTCCGTACCGCCCGCGTACACGCCGCCGCTGCGTCCCACTCCCCGCAGCTCGGAGGCGGTCTCCCGCTCGGTCCGCCGGACCGTCGCCTGGGTAGTCGTCGGCGTCTGCACCCTCGTCGGGCTGTCGAGCTGGCTGATCGGCGACGTGCTGAACTGACGGGCGGAGCGGACGTCCGGGGACGTGACCGGCCTCGTGTCGGACTCCCGGGGTCGGCGATCCCGCACCTCCGTGCAGAAGCGCCCGGCTCGCGGATCCGGGGATCCGAGCGAACCGGGCGCCTCGAGCCGAGCGCGGTCTTCCTACACGTTGAAGCGGAATTCCACGACGTCGCCGTCCTGCATGACGTAGTCCTTGCCCTCGATGCGGGCCTTGCCCTTCGCGCGGGCCTCGCCGATCGAGCCGGTCTCGACGAGGTCGTCGAACGAGATGATCTCGGCCTTGATGAAGCCCTTCTGGAAGTCGGTGTGGATGACACCGGCGGCCTGGGGCGCGGTCCAGCCCTTCCCGATGGTCCAGGCGCGCGTCTCCTTCGGGCCTGCCGTGAGGTACGTCTGGAGGCCCAGGGTGTCGAAGCCGATGGTCGCGAGCTGGTTGAGGCCCGACTCCGTCTGGCCGGTCGACTCGAGCATCTCGGCGGCGTCGGCCTCGTCGAGGTCGATCAGCTCGGACTCGATCTTCGCGTCGAGGAAGATCGCCTTCGCCGGCGCGACCAGGGCCGCGAGCTCGGCCTTCCGGGCGTCATCGGTCAGCACGGCCTCGTCGACGTTGAAGACGTAGATGAAGGGCTTGGCGGTCAGCAGGCCCAGCTCGCGGATCGGCTCCAGGTCGATCGAGGAGGCCGACAGCGGCTTGCCCTGGTCGAGGAACTCGCGCGCCTTCTTCGCGGTCTCGACCACGATCGGCTCGATCTTCCTGCCCTTGAGCTCCTTCTCGTAGCGGGCCTCGGCCTTCTCGAGGGTCTGGAGATCGGCGAGGACCAGCTCGGTGTTGATCGTCTCCATGTCGCTGGCGGCGTCGACCTTGCCGTCGACGTGGACGACGTCGGAGTCCTCGAAGCCGCGGATGACCTGCGCGATGGCGTCGGCCTCGCGGATGTTCGCGAGGAACTTGTTGCCCAGGCCCTCGCCCTCGGACGCGCCGCGCACGATGCCGGCGATGTCGACGAAGGAGACGGGCGCCGGGAGGATGCGCTCGGAGCCGAAGATCCCGGCGAGCACCTCGAGGCGGGAGTCGGGCAGGTTCACCACACCCACGTTCGGCTCGATCGTCGCGAACGGGTAGTTCGCCGCGAGCACCGTGTTCTTGGTCAGTGCGTTGAAGAGCGTCGACTTGCCGACGTTGGGGAGACCGACGATTGCGATAGTGAGAGCCACGGGCATCCATCCTACGGCGTGGCGGCGGAAGGGCCGGGCGGGCGGGGCGCGGAGGAACGGGAGGCGCCCGCCCGCGGCCGGCGGGTGCTCCCGCCCGCTCGTGGCGACGCGCGCGCGACGCTCCCGGCGGCGTCGGAGGTGCGTGAGAGGCTGGAGCGTGCCCATCGACTTCACCGCCATCGACTTCGAGACCGCCAACTCGCACGGGGCCTCCGCCTGCTCCGTCGGGCTCGTCAAGGTCCGCGACGGCCGCGTCGTCGACCGCGCCGGCTGGCTCATCCGCCCGCCGCTGGGGTACGACGACTTCCTCGAGTGGAACACGCGGATCCACGGCATCCGCAAGCACGACGTGCACGCCGCCGCCTCCTGGGTCGACCAGTTCGCCGACCTGGCGGCCTTCGCCGGCGAGGACGTGTTCGTCGCGCACAACGCCGGCTTCGACATGGGCGTCATCCGCGCAGCCTGCGCGGCGACCTCCCTCGAGCACCCCGAGTACGACTACCTCTGCTCGCTGCAGCTCGCCCGCAAGACGTACGAGCTCGACTCCTACCGCCTCCCCGTCGTCGCCATGGCCGCGGGCTTCGAGGACTTCCGCCACCACGACGCGTCGGCCGACGCCGAGGCGTGCGCCGCGATCGTCGTGCACGCGGCCCGGCGGCACGGCGCCGCGAGCATGGCCGAGCTCGGCGAGCTGGCCGGCGTCTCCGTGAAGCGCCTGCGCCCGAAGGCCCCCGTCGCCGCCTGACGTCCGTCATGCCGAGCCGGCTCGAGACGATCGGCTCAGCCGCGGGGGTCGCCGAACCAGGTGCTGAAGATGCGCCAGAAGTTCCGGTTCCCGTAGGCCGAGCAGTCGTCGCCCTCGCCGTAGAGGTTCGCGAGCGCCGCCGCATTCGGCTGGTACGGCGTGTAGTAGTAGAGACCCGCCGTGGCCGCGTTGGCGATCGTCACCGGGGCGGTGCCGCAGGACTCGTCCGGGGAGTAGCGGACGTCGCTGGCCGCGCCGACCGGGTACCAGTCGAAGCTCGAGTCCGGATTCCGGTAGCGCTGGAACTGCCACGCCGCTCCGTACACCTGCGCCGCGAAGCCGTAGGAGTCCGTGTCGCAGTCGGCGGTGTCCGGGCAGCCGTAGCCCGTGGCGCTGCGGAACTGCCGCTCGCTCGGCTCCGGATCGGTCACGAGCGACTGCTCCTTCTGCAGCAGCACCAGGAGGACGGCCGGATTCACGCCGCACGCGCCGGCGACCGAGGTGATGATCTCCGCTGCCGGGACGTCGCGTCCGGCGGGCAGCGCATCGCACTGCTCGTCGGCCGTGATCGCCGCGGTGTCCTCGGCGTAGTCGCGCAGGCACGGCACCGGCCCGCCCGCGCAGTCGGGGACGCGGGCGTCGAGGAACGCCTGCACCGTGAGCGGTCCGAGCGCGTCGCCGGCGAAGAAGACCTCGTCGGAGATCAGGTCGCCCGGGTCGAAGTCGGCCGCGACGGGGCCCGGCTGGAGGAAGGTCCACAGCCGGACGGTCTGCGGCTCGGACGGCACCGCTGCGAGGCGCGTGCCGTCGACGGAGTCTCCCAGCAGGAGTGCCACCAGCGCCGCGACGACGACGACCGCACCGCCCCGCCGGCGTCGGAGGCCGGTCGGGGACGGTGCGGTCGGGGTCATCCCTCCACGCTAGTGGCGGGGTCGCGGGCGATCAGCCGCAGGGGGTGAGCCGCGCGACGTCCTCCGAGAGGGTGGTGGGACCGCCGAGGAGGACGACCCGCTGAGCTCCCGACTTCGCGATGTCGGTCAGGACGGCGCGGGGCACGCAGTTCGTCGGCACGGCGAACAGCGGGCTGTTCGAGTAGCCCGCCGCCGTGGCTCCGGCGAGGGCGTCGGGGAAATTCTCGCCCGTCGCCAGGAACACGGTCTCGGCCCTCGAGAAGGCTGCCCGGTTCAGCTGCTCCGAGGTGTCGTAGCGGTCGACTCCGCCGATGCGGGTGATCGTCGGCACCGGAAGCGAGTTCTTGATCCCCTCGCTCACCGACAGGGGGCTGCCCGCGATGGTGAGGTTCTGCACCTTGAGCTTCGAGAGGATGCCCTTCGTCACGGCGTCGGCCGTGCTGCCGGTGCCGTTCACGAGGACGACGGGCGCGTCGACGGAGCCGGCCGCGGCGCTCGCGCCGAGCGCGTCGGGGAACTTCTCGCCCGTGGCGAGCCAGGCCCGCGTCGAGCCGCCCGAGAACGCGCTCTGGATGATGAGCCTGGACGTGTCGTAGCGGTCCTTCCCTCCGATGCGGTCCACCGTCGGCGAGTAGGACCTCAGCTGGTTCAGCAGGCCGTCGCCGACGCTCAGTGCGGAGCCGACCACGACGATCCTCGCCGGCTTGAGCCGGCTGAGCTCGTCGCGAACGGGCTGCGACATCGAGTCCCGGTCGACCAGGAGCAGCGGACCGCCCTGCTTGGCCGCGGCAGGGGCGGCGCTCAGGGCGTCGGGGAAGTTGGCGCCGGTCGCGATGTAGACGACCGGGACGTTCGTGCGGAAGACGGCCTTCGAGATCGCGACGGCGGTGCCCTGGCGGTCCGTGCCGGCCAGGCGCGAGACGTCGATCCCGGCCGACGTGCTCACGGACGAGCAGCCGAGATCCTTCCGGCCGGGGCCCCGGGAGTCGCCCGTGCCGACCCAGCGGTTCCAGTCGACGGAGTCGGCGGAGACGCAGACCTGGTAGGTGCCGGGTGCCGAGACGGGCGTGGTGGCGCCGAAGCCGTGGGCGCGGCCGGCGACGGAGTACTCGCCCGGGATGTCACCGCGGTCGCCGTTCGCGGTCTGCGTGCGGACCGTGCGGGTGCCGTCGGGGCCGGTCACCGTGACCGTCGTGGTCAGCGCGGCCTGCTGCGTCGTCGGATCGACGGCCCAGCCGGACACGCTCAGGGTGCTGCCCGAGATGCGCGGGGCGTCGACGCGTCCCGCGGGGGCGATCCCGGCGTTGGCCAGGGTGCCGTTCGGGTTCCAGTCGCTGAAAAGGTACCAGAAGTTGATGTTGCCGTAGGTCGCGCAGGCCGCGTTGCCGGAGCCGGTGAGCGCGTAGTCGTTGGGCTGGTACGGCGTGTAGTAGTAGAGGTCGGCCGTGGCCTGGTTGCGGATGGTGACCGGCGAGGAGCCGCACGCGGTGCTCGGGTAGTAGGCGACGTTCGGCGTCGTGCCCGGAGCGTAGGTGGTGAAGTTCGAGCCGGAGCCGGGCGGGTTGGCGTAGCGCTTGAACTGGCGGGCCGCGCTGTAGACCTGCGTGAAGAAGCCCGCCGAGCCGGGGTCGCACGCCGCGGTGTCCGGGCAGTTGTAGCCGGTCGCCTTGGCGTAGTCCTCGGGGCTGGGCGTCGCGTCGGTGACGAGGCTCCGCTCCTTCTGCACGAGCACGACCAGGGCGAGCGGGTTGATGCCGCAGGCCAGGCCGACGCGCGTGAAGATCGAGGCCGACGACTCGCTGCCGGAGCCCTGGTAGGCGCTGCACATCGCGTCCGCCGCCTTGGACGGCGTCGCCTGCGAGAAGTTCTTGAGGCAGGGGGCGGTGCCTGCGGTGGAGCACGGGCTGCCCTTCTCGTTCAGGAGCGACTGCACCTGACCGGTGCTCAGCGCGTCCCCGTCGAAGAACTGGGCGTCGCTGACGATGAAGCCGGCGCGGAAGCTCTTCGTCTCCTCGGCGCTGTACTGCGTCGACTGGTCCGGGACGCCGAGGTCGGCGCGGTCGAGGGACGCGTCGAGAGCGCCGGTCTCGACCGAGACGGTCGACGGCGCGTCATCGGCGGCGGAGGCGGAGGTGATCGGGACGAGGGCGGTGCCGAGCCCGACGGCGAGAGCGAGCGCGGCCGTGAGCAGGCGCGATGAGCGGTGGTGATTCCCCATGATCGCGAAGTCTACGAGGCGGTCGCAGGGCGTCCTGGCCCTCGTTCGGTGGGCGTGGCGCGTCGATCGCTCGATGTCGGAGGTGCGTGGTGTCATCGGCGGCATGGATCTCTCCTTCGTCCTCGGCCTGGTGGTCGGCGCGCTCCTCGCGGGAGTCGTCGCCGTCCTCCTCGCCCGCTCCCGCACGCCCGACGCCGCCCTCGCCCTCGACCTCGCGACGGCCCGCGCACGCGCGGAGGGCCTGGAGGAGCGCCACGAGGCCGTCGTCGAGCAGCACCGCGAGCACCTCGGCTCCGCCCGCGACCAGATCCGCGAGCTCCAGGAGCAGCTGCGCGTCGTCGCCGAGCGCGAGCGGCACGACGCGCGCATCCTGCAGACCCTCTCCCCCGTCGCCGAGAGCCTGCGCGGCATGCAGGAGGCGGTCGGCCGGCTCGAGCGCGAGCGCGCCGCCCAGTTCGGGGCGATCACCGAGCAGCTCGAGGGACAGCGGGCGGCGGGCGAGCAGCTGCGCTCGACGACCGAGACCCTCGCGTCCGCGCTCCGCTCCACCACGAGCCGCGGCGCCTGGGGCGAGACGCAGCTGCGGAACGTCGTCGAGGCCGCCGGGCTCACCCAGCGGGTCGACTTCGACGTGCAGTTCGGGCTCGAGGGCGAGGCGGGCCGCGGCCGCGCCGACATGGTGGTCCGCCTGCCCGGCGGCAAGGCGATCGCGGTGGACGCCAAGGTGCCGTTCGACGCGTACCTGGAGGCGAGCGCGATCCCCGCGGGCGCCGGCGGAGAGGAGGAGGCGCGGCGCGCGGGGCTCCTGCGCGCGCACGTCCGCGCCCTCCGCGGCCATGTGGACGCGCTGGCCGCCCGCTCCTACTGGACCGGTCTCCCGGCGAGCCCCGAGTTCGTCATCGCGTTCGTGCCGAGCGAGCCGCTGCTCGCGAGCGCGCTCGACGCCGACCCGAGCCTGCTCGAGTACGCGTTCCGCAAGCGCGTCGCCCTCGCCTCGCCCGTGACCCTGTGGTCGGTGCTGAAGACCGTCGCCTACACCTGGCAGCAGGACGTGCTCACCGACGACGCCAAGCGCCTGCTCGACCTCGGCAAGACGCTCTACGCCCGTCTCGGCACCCTCGCCGACCACGCCGAGGGCCTGCGCCGCTCGCTCGAGAAGACGGTCGACTCCTACAACGCCTTCGCCGGCTCGCTCGAGAGCCGCGTGCTGGTCACCGCGCGCCAGTTCGACTCCCTCGACGAGTCGCGCGTCATCGCCCCGGTCGGAGGAGTCGCCTCCTCGCCGCGCCGCCTCACCGCCGTCGAGCTGCTCGCCGCGGACGACGAGTCCGAGCGGAGCGCGTAGGGTCCCGGGTTCTCGCTGAGCGAGCACCGGGCGTGCAGGCCGGGCGCGAGCGGCGCCGTCCATCCGGCTCGACACCCGGACGACCGCAGCTCACGACGGCACTCCGCCTCCGCGGCTCGCCGGAGGAGCGCCCGCGACGCGCATCGAGACCCGCCGCGGCTCCGCCCGCTCACCTGGTGATGATCGAGGCCGACGTTCTATCGCGCATCACACGCCGAGACGCCACCGCTCTCGCCGAGGCGCCGTCAGCGGGGCGGCGCCTCAGCGGCGGGGCGGCGTCTCGGACAGACGGTGACGGCCTATACCCACTTCTCCGCGAGGTGCTGGGCGGTCACGCGGCGGATGGTGCCCGAGCGGGAGCGCAGCACGATGGACTCCGTCGTGATGACGTGGCCCTCCTTGCGCACGCCCTTCACGAGCCCGCCGTTCGTCACTCCGGTCGCGACGAAGTAGGTGTTGTCGCTGCGGACGAGGTCGTTGGCGTGGAGGACGCGATCGAGGTCGTGCCCGGCGTCGATGGCGCGCTGGCGCTCGTCGTCGTCCTTCGGGCGGAGGATGCCCTGGATCACTCCCCCGAGCGCGCGGATGGCGCAGGCGGTGATGATGCCCTCGGGCGTGCCTCCGGTGCCGACGCACATGTCGAGTCGGGAGTCGTGGCGAGCGGCGTTGATGCCGCCCGCGACGTCGCCGTCGAGCAGGAGGCGCGTGCCGGCTCCGGCCGCACGGATGTCCTCGATCAGCTGAGCGTGGCGCGGGCGGTCGAGCACCGCGATGCGCATCTCCTCGACGGGCTTGCGCTTGGCGCGGGCCAGGGCGCGGATGTTCTCGCCGATCGGGCGCTGGATGTCGATGATCCCGACGCCCTCGGGCCCGGTGACGATCTTCTCCATGTAGAACACGGCGGAGGGGTCGAACATCGCGCCGCGGTCGGCGACGGCGATCATCGAGAGCGCGTTCTGGCGCCCGGCCGCGGTCAGCGAGGTGCCGTCGATCGGGTCGACGGCGATGTCGGCGGCGGGCCCCGAGCCGTTGCCGACGTGCTCGCCGTTGAAGAGCATGGGCGCGTTGTCCTTCTCGCCCTCGCCGATCACGACGACTCCGTCGAAGTTCACGGTCCCGAGGAAGGTGCGCATGGCGTCGACCGCTGCGCCGTCGGCGGCGTTCTTGTCGCCCTTGCCGATGAAGGGCACGGCGCGGATCGCGGCGGCCTCGGTGGCGCGGACGAGCTCCATGCCGAGGTTGCGGTCGGGGTGGAGGTAGAGCGAGTCGTTGTCGATCACAGAGCGGAGTCCTTCGTCGTCGAGTTCGTGCACGTCGTCGCAGGACCCGCGGAGCGGATCCCCATCCCTGCCCGAAGCCTAGTCCAGGGCCCTCCACGGGCGGAGGGACCGCGGAGGGGCGCCTCGCTAGACTCGTTCGCGACGCGGGCCTCGCCCGACCCCCCTTCGTTCATCCGTCAAAGGAGATGCCATGCCCGTCGCTACCCCGGACCAGTACGCAGAGATGCTCGACAAGGCGAAGGCGGGCGGCTTCGCCTACCCGGCGTTCAACGTCTCGTCGTCGCAGACGATCAACGCGGTCCTCCAGGGCCTCACCGAGGCGGGCTCGGACGGCATCATCCAGGTCACCACCGGAGGCGCGGACTACTTCGCCGGCCACACCGTGAAGAACCGCGCGGCAGGCGCGATCGCCTTCGCGAGGTTCGCGACCGAGGTCGCCAAGAACTACCCGGTCACGGTCGCGCTCCACACCGACCACTGCCCGCAGAACGCGCTCGAGGGCTTCGTCTACCCGCTGATCGCCGCCTCCGAGGAGGAGGTCAAGGCCGGTCGCGAGCCGCTCTTCCAGTCGCACATGTGGGACGGCTCCGCGATCCCGCTCGACGAGAACCTCGCCATCGCGAAGGAGATCCTCCCGCGCGTCAAGAACATCAACGCCATCCTCGAGGTCGAGATCGGCGTCGTCGGCGGCGAGGAGGACGGCGTCTCGCACGACATCAACGAGCACCTCTACACCACGCTCGACGACGCGATCGCGACCGTCGAGGCCCTCGGCTTCGGCGAGCAGGGCCGCTACATGGCCGCCCTCACCTTCGGCAACGTCCACGGCGTCTACAAGCCGGGCAACGTCCGACTGCGCCCGGAGCTGCTCCGCGAGATCCAGGACGGCCTGCAGGCGAAGTACGGCACCGGCGCGCTCCCCCTCGATCTCGTCTTCCACGGCGGCTCGGGCTCGACCGACGAGGAGATCGCCGAGGCGGTCCGCAACGGCGTCGTCAAGATGAACATCGACACCGACACGCAGTACGCGTTCAGCCGCTCCGTCGCGGACACCGTGCTGAAGAACTACGACGGCTTCCTCAAGGTCGACGGCGAGGTCGGCAACAAGAAGGTCTACGACCCGCGCTCGTGGGGCAAGATCGCCGAGACCGCGATGGCCGCGCGCGTCGCCGAGGCGACCCGTCAGCTCGGCTCGGCCGGGAACTCCGGGAAGTAGGGCACCGCTCCGTGACGAACGCACACGATCAGCCGGGCGACAGGCGTCCGGAGCCGCAGTACGGCGAGTACGCGCCGCCCGGCTGGTCGTGGCAGCCGCCGGAGGACGCCGTGGTCGTCCCCGACCCGCGGGGGTCGGAGACCGATCCGAGGCCCGCGACCGCTCCGGCCGCGAAGCCGGTCGCGCATCCCGTCGACCGCCTGCTCACGATCGTGCTGCTCGCGCTCGGCGTGTTCTTCGCCGTGCCGACGCTGCTCGATCCCTCGAGCTTCGCGACGACCCTCCAGGAGCTCTACCGCTCCCAGGGCATCGGCACCTACGCGTCTCCGGAGCTCGCACGGATCCTCGGCGTCGTGGTGGCGCTCGCGCAGTCGCTGATCGTCGCCTTCGCGGTGTGGATCTCGATCCGGCGGCTCCGCGCCGGCAAGCGCGCCGTGCTCGTCCCGATCCTCGGGATCGCGGCGACCGTGCTGCTCTCCCTGATCGTCGCGGCGATCGCCATCCTGGGCGACCCGACGTTCGCGGAGTACGTCACGCGCATGTCGGGCTCGCAGGGCGGCGCGGGCACCGACGTCTAGCGTCGATCCCCGTTCCACCGCACACGGAAGAGGCCGCCGCTCCCGAGGGAGGGCGGCCTCTTCCGTGTCTGGGCCGGAACGCTCTAGGCGCCCGCTCCCGCGCTGATGCGTCCACCGACGCCACGGGCGTCGCGCTTGCCGGCGACGTCCTTGCGAAGCTCCTTGGGGAGCGAGAACATCAGGTCCTCCTCCGCCGTCTTGACCTCCTCGACGTCGCCGTACCCGGCGGCGGCGAGGTCGTCGAGGACCTCCTGGACGAGCACCTCGGGCACCGAGGCGCCGCTGGTGACGCCGACGGTGCGGATGCCCTCGAGCCACTCCTGCTTGATCTCGCTCGCGTAGTCGACCCGGTAGGCGGCCTTCGCGCCGTACTCGAGGGCGACCTCGACGAGGCGCACGGAGTTGGAGGAGTTCGCGGAGCCGACGACGATGACCAGCTCGGCGCCCGCGGCGACCTTCTTGATCGCGACCTGGCGGTTCTGCGTGGCGTAGCAGATGTCGTCGCTCGGCGGGTCCTGCAGGTTGGGGAAGCGCTCGCGGAGACGGCGCACCGTCTCCATCGTCTCGTCGACCGAGAGCGTCGTCTGCGAGAGCCAGACGACCTTGTCCGGGT
Source organism: Rathayibacter sp. AY1C2 (assembly GCF_002931195.1). NCBI lineage: Bacteria > Bacillati > Actinomycetota > Actinomycetes > Micrococcales > Microbacteriaceae > Rathayibacter > Rathayibacter sp. AY1C2. The sequence goes on from NZ_PSWG01000002.1 coordinate 131,211, forward strand.
CCTTCACGACGATGTTCGGCACGTCGTCGGGGCTGCCGACGAGGGTGACGTGATCGGGAGCCTCGCCCGCGGTGCCCTCGACCTCTTCGTGGCCCTCGTGGCCGATGAGGAGGATCTCGAAGTCGTCGCGCGCGAAACGGACGGCCTCGCGGTGCACCTTCGTCACCAGGGGGCAGGTCGCGTCGATCGCCTGGAGACTGCGGTCGGCCGCGCCCTGGACGACCGCCGGTGAGACGCCGTGCGCGCTGAAGACGATGTGCGATCCCTCGGGCACCTCGTCGACCTCGTCGACGAAGATGGCGCCCTGGCTCTCGAGCGTGGAGACGACGTGCACGTTGTGCACGATCTGCTTGCGCACGTAGACCGGGGCACCGTAGTGCTCGATGGCCTTCTCGACGGCGACGACCGCGCGGTCGACTCCGGCGCAGTAGCCGCGGGGCGCGGCGAGGAGGACGCGCTTGCGGCCCTCGACGGGGACGTCGCGCAGACGCCCTGTGGCGCGGGGCATGCGCGGCATGGGCAGGCTGATCGGGACTTGGCTCACCCCCTGATTCTACGTGGTGCATCCTGTGCCCGGGCCGTCCCGGTGTCGGACCCGTCCCGTACCGTTGTCGTCGCGGGAGGGCACTCCCGCTCCCCCCGTCCCTCCGAGCAGAGGCAGCGATGACCGACGCCCCACCCACCGCCGACGCACCCTGGCCGGTCGGCCTGCTCGCCAGCAAGATCAAGGGCTGGATCGAGCGCCTCGGGACCGCGTGGGTCGAGGGCGAGATCACCCAGTGGGGCGCGTCCGGCGGCAACGTCTACGGGAAGCTGAAGGACCTGTCCGGAGACGCGACGGTCGGCTTCACCGTCTGGTCGTCGGTGCGGAGCCGCCTCCCGGCCGACCTCAAGCAGGGCGATCGGGTCATCGCGCTGGTGAAGCCCAACTACTGGGTCAAGGGCGGCACGCTCTCGATGCAGGTCTTCGAGATGCGCCACGTCGGCCTGGGCGATCTGCTGGAGAAGCTCGAGCGGCTCCGCCGGCAGCTCGCGTCGGAGGGGCTGTTCGACGCCTCCCGCAAGAAGCCGCTGCCGTTCCTCCCGCACGGCGTGGGCCTCATCACCGGCAAGGACTCGGACGCCGAGAAGGACGTGCTGCGGAACGCGCAGCTGCGCTGGCCGGCGGTGCGCTTCCGGGTGGTCCACTCGGCCGTGCAGGGCGACCGGACGGTCCCGGAGGTGCTCTCGGCCCTGCGGACCCTCGAGGCCGACGACAGCATCGACGTGATCGTGATCGCCCGCGGAGGCGGCGACTTCCAGAACCTGCTCGGCTTCAGCGACGAGGCGCTCGTGCGCGCCGTCGCCGCCTGCTCCACTCCGGTCGTCAGCGCGATCGGCCACGAGGCCGACCGCCCGCTGCTCGACGACGTCGCCGACCTGCGCGCCTCCACTCCCACCGACGCCGCGAAGAGGGTCGTGCCCGACGTCTCCGACGAGCTGCTGCGCGTGCAGCAGGCCCGGCTGCGGATGACCGGCCGCGTGAGCGGGCTCGTCTCGCACGAGATCGACCGGCTCTCGCAGCTGCGCTCGCGGCCGGTGCTCGCCCAGCCGCACGTGCTGGTCGACCGGCACTCCGAGGAGCTGACCCGCTGGGTCGCGCGCGGCGCCGAGCTGGTGGACCGCCGCCTCGAGCGCGCGCACCTCGAGGTCGAGCGCCTGCACGGCCACCTGCGCGCCCTCTCCCCCCAGCACACCCTCGACCGCGGCTACGCGATCGTCCAGAACGCGGCCGGGCACGTCGTCCGGGCGCCCGGTGACGCGCCGGCCGGCGGCGCACTCGTCCTCACGCTCGCGGAGGGGGCCGTCGGCGCCCGCTCCGAGGGGCCTACCGGCGATCCCGCCGGCCGGTCCTGAGCCCGCCGCGCCACCCGTCCCCCTCAGCCCCGATCGATAGGATCAGACCCATGCCCGACTCCCCCGACGCCCCGGCGACCGACTCCGACGTCTCGGGATTCTCCTACGAGCAGGCGCGCGACGAGCTCGTCCGCGTCGTGTCCGAGCTCGAGCAGGGCAGCTCCACCCTCGAGCGCTCGCTCGCCCTGTGGGAGCGCGGCGAGGCCCTCGCCGCCCGCTGCGAGGAGTGGCTGATCGGAGCACGCGCCCGGCTGGACGCGGCCCGCTCCGGAGGGGCGGCCGCCGGATGAGCCGCGCGAAGCCCGCGCGGGTCGTCGCCGAGCTCGGGCGCCCGGAGACGGCGGCCGAAACGGCCGCACGCAAGGCCGAGAACTCCCGGCTCTACCGTCAGCGCAAGACGGTCAACAACCTCGTCTTCTCGCTGCTCGCGACCGTCGGCGCCGTAGCGCTCATCGTCCTGCTCGTCCCCCGCGGCGACACCGTGGAGCTCTCCTCGGTCGACGTCCCCCGCGTCGCCGCACAGGTCCAGCTGGGCGAGGAGCAGACGCTCGCCGTGCCCTCCCTGCCCGACGGCTGGAAGGCCAACGCGGCCGAGCTCCGCCGCGAGAACGGCACCGACTACTGGTACGTCGGCCTGATCACCCCGAAGGCGGGCTACATCGGCCTGAGCCAGGGGCTCGACGCGGACGCGGCCTGGGTCGCGACGCAGCTCGACCGCCGGGCGGCGACCGGCGTCGAGACGATCGACGGCCGCGACTGGACCGTCTACGACCACCGCGACTCCGGCGACGACACCGGCAACACGCCCTACGCACTCGAGACGACGGAGGGCTCCAGCACCTACCTCGTCTACGGCACGGCCCCGACGGACGAGATCCGCCTGGTCGTGGACGCCATCACCCCGCAGATCGGCCAGGAGGAGTCCCGATGAGCCTCGGAACCAGCAGCACCGTCCCCCGCGAGTCCCGCCCGCCGGCGTGGGTCTGGAAGGAGATGCTCCGCGGCAACCAGCGCTTCGTCGCCGGCGAGCCCCGCCATCCCCGCCAGGACGTCGAGCGCCGCGCCGAGCTCGCCGCCGCTCAGGCCCCGCTCGCCGCGCTCTTCGGCTGCAGCGACTCCCGCCTCGCGGCCGAGATCATCTTCGACCTGGGGCTCGGCGACCTCTTCGTCGTCCGCAACGCCGGCCAGGTGATCGCCGACTCCATCATCGGCTCGCTGGAGTACGGCGTCGCCGTTCTCGGCGTGAAGGTGCTGCTCGTGCTCGGCCACGACGAGTGCGGAGCGGTCCGGGCAGCGATCCAGTCGCAGGCGCCCGGCGCCGAGCGGCTCCCCCCGCACATCGAGCACCTGATCGAGCCGATCATCCCCGCGGTGCGCCGCCTCGTGGGTGCTCAGCCGGACGGCCGCGTGCTCGTCGACCCGTCGGCGACCGACGCGCTGGCCGTCGGCCGCGAGCACCTGCGCGACACGGTCGCCGAGCTGCTCCAGCGCTCCCCGCTGATCGCCGACGCTGTCGCGACCGGGCGGCTCGCCCTCGTCGGCGCCAACTACCGGCTCTCGGACGGCACCGTGATGTCCGATGTCGTGCTCGGCATCGATCCGCTCGAGCTCAGCCCCTACGTCTCCGAGCTGGAGCGCGACTCCGGCTCGGCCTCCTCCGCCGCCGCTCCGAGCGCGGTGGGATCGGATCCCGCGTGAGCGGCTCCGGACAGCACAGCACCAACCGATCAGACAAGGACGAACACAGCGTGGTGGATCACTCCCCGACCGACGACTCAGGCGACTTCCGCATCGAGCACGACACGATGGGCGAGGTGCGGGTCCCCCGCGACGCCCTCTACGCCGCGCAGACCCAGCGGGCGGTCGAGAACTTCCCGATCTCCGGTGCGGGCCTCGAGCCTGCCCAGATCGCGGCCCTCGCCCGCATCAAGAAGGCGGCGGCGCTGGCCAACGCCGAGCTGGGCGTGCTCGACGCCGACATCGCCAGGGCGATCGCCGACGCGGCCGACCTCGTCGTCGAGGGCGGCTACGACGCGCACTTCCCGATCGACGTCTACCAGACCGGCTCGGGCACGTCCTCGAACATGAACATGAACGAGGTGCTGGGCTCGCTGGCGACCACGGCCCTCGGCCGCACCGTGCACCCGAACGACCACGTCAACGCCTCGCAGTCCTCCAACGACGTGTTCCCCACCTCGGTCCACGTCGCCGTCACCGGCGCGCTCATCGAGTCGCTGATCCCCTCGCTCGAGCAGCTCGCCGAGTCGCTCGAGGTCAAGGCGGAGCAGTGGGCCGAGGTCGTCAAGGCCGGCCGCACCCACCTGATGGACGCCACCCCGGTCACGCTCGGCCAGGAGTTCGGCGGCTACGCCGCGCAGATCCGCCTCGGCATCGAGCGCGTGCAGTCGGCGCTCCCCCGCGTCGCCGAGGTCCCGCTCGGCGGCACCGCGGTCGGCACCGGGATCAACACCCCCGCCGGATTCCCGCAGAAGGTCATCGCGCGCCTCGCGGAGGAGACGGGCCTGCCCGTCACCGAGGCCCGCAACCACTTCGAGGCCCAGGGCGCGCGGGACTCGCTGGTCGAGGCCTCCGGAGCGCTGCGCGTGCTCGCGGTGAGCCTGACCAAGATCAACAACGACCTCCGCTGGATGGGCTCCGGCCCCAACACCGGCCTCGGAGAGCTGCGGATCCCCGACCTCCAGCCCGGATCCTCGATCATGCCCGGCAAGGTGAACCCGGTGATCCCGGAGGCCGTCCTCATGGTCTGCGCGCGCGTGATCGGCAACGACGCCACCATCGCCTGGGCGGGCGCCTCGGGCGCCTTCGAGCTCAACGTCGCGATCCCCGTCATGGGGACGGCGCTGCTGGAGTCGATCCGCCTGCTCGCGAACTCCGCCGTGCTGCTCGCCGACAAGACCGTCGACGGCCTCGAGGCCGACGTCGAGCACGCCCGCGCCCTCGCCGAGTCCTCCCCCTCGATCGTCACGCCGCTCAACAAGGTGATCGGCTACGAGGCCGCCGCCAAGGTCGCGAAGAACTCGGTCGCCAAGGGGATCACCGTCCGAGAGTCGGTCGTCGACCTCGGCTTCGTCGAGCGCGGCGAGGTGACGGAGGAGCAGCTCGACAGCGCCCTCGACGTCATGTCGATGACCCACCCCGGCTGAGCCCGGCCCTCCGACGGCCCGTCCCTGCGCTCGGCGCGGAGGCGGGCCGTCAGAGCACCAGCCAGAACCCCGCGAGCAGGAACGGTCCGAACGCGACCCGTCCGCGGACGCGCAGCACGAGCACCCACAGCCCCGCCACCGCGAAGCCGACAGCGGGCGCGGCGACGACCTGCTCGGGTCCGAGAGCCGCGAGCGGCGGTGAGAGGGCCGCCTGGAGCTTCACGTCGCCGAGGCCCAGCCCGCCCGCCGCATGCAGCACGCCCAGGCACAGCACCGTCGCGAGGACGGCGAGAAGCGTCCCCGCCGTGGGCGCGAGGACGGCTCCGACCACCAGCAGCGGGAGCGTGACCGCGTTCGGGAGCCGGTGCCCGCGCACGTCCGCCAGCACCAACGGCACGCTCGCGAGCGCCACCGGGACGAGGCCGGGCGCCCGACCCAGGTGCGGGGCCCCGATCAGGAGGAGCACCAGGGCGCCGAGGAGCAGGGCGGCCCGGTCGAGTAGAGATCCGCGGAGCATCCGCCGAGACTAGGGGGCACCGCCCTCGGGGCGTCGGAGTTCTCCACAGGGCGGCCCGCAGGTGTGCTCGGGCGGCGGCGGGTCCCTCCCCGGCCTCAGTCGCGCGGAGGCAGCGGTCCCAGCAGGAGCGACGCCCAGGCGCCGTGAGCCGACGCGTCGTCGGAGGGGTGGAACTGCCCGGCGAGCACGTCTCGGTAGAGGCGACCGAGCTCCGACCGGCGCTGGTACGCCGCGCCGCCCGCGATCCGGACGGCGCTCTCGACCACGCGGAGCGCTCCTTCCGTGGTGCGGATCTTCACCCCGACCAGCGAGGGGAACCAGCGCGCGCCGCGGTCGACGAGCGCGTCCACGTCGGCCGCCGCCGAGCGCAGGGGCGCCTCGAGCCCGTCGAGCAGCATCCCGGTCTCAGCCACCCGGTGCCGCACCTCGGGGTCCTCCGCCAGTGGCCGCCCTCCCGCCCGGAGGGAGGCCCGTCGGCGGACGGAGGCGACGGCGAGCTCGAGCGCGCGCTGCGCGACACCGAGGTAGACCGAGGAGATCAGCAGCTCGAAGGCCGCGAAGACGGCGAAGACGAAGGGGTCGGCGGTCGGTCCGACGGGCAGCGAGCGGATCATCCGCTCGGCCGGGACGACGACGCCGTCGAGCACCGTCGTGCGGCTCTGGGTCGCCCGCATGCCGAGCGTGTCCCAGTCGTCGCGGACCTCGAGCCCGGCGACCGGCGAGTCCGGGCGCTCACGGTGCACGAAGCCGTGCACGAGCCGCGGCTCCGACCCGCTGTCGTCGCGGCCGAACACGCCGAGCCGCGTCCAAGCGGGCGCGAGGGAGGTGAAGACCTTCGTGCCGGTGAAGCGGTAGCCGCCGTCCCCGAGCGGCTCCGCCCGCGTCAGCGAGTCCGAGAGCACCAGGTCGTTGCCCGCCTCGCTGTTGCCGAAGGCGAAGACGTGACCCGCCGCGGCGTCGACGAGGACCGAGCGGAGGGAGTCGTCGCCCCGCTCGAGCAGGAGTCGCGCGATCCCGGTCCAGACCAGGTGCATGTTGACGGCGAGCGCGGTCGCGGGCGCGGCGGTCGCGAGGCGCGTCTGCTCGGCGGCCGCCTGCTCCAGGCCGAGGCCGGCACCGCCGAGCTCCTCGGGGACGAGCAGCGCCAGGTACCCGATCGAGCGCAGCTCCTCCAGGTCGTCCGCGCAGAACGCGTTGCGCTCGTCGTAGTCGGCCGCGCGGGTGCGGAAGCGCTCGAGGAGCGCATCGTCGAGGATGCTCACCCGTCCACGCTACGCCCCGGTGCCCTGCAGGGACGCGCCCGGCCAGGGGATCCTCGGATCCCACGGGCCGGACGCACGGCGAGCCCGTCAGGCGAGCTCGTTCGACTCCAGCATCTCGGTGACCAGAGCGGCGATCGCCGAGCGCTCGGAGCGGGTCAGCGTGACGTGCGCGAACAGCGGGTGGCCTTTCAGCGTCTCGATCACGGAGGCGACCCCGTCGTGCCGGCCGACCCGGAGGTTGTCGCGCTGCGCCACGTCGTGGGTCAGCACCACCCGGGAGTTCTGCCCGACCCGCGAGAGCACCGTGAGCAGGACGTTCCGCTCCAGCGACTGCGCCTCGTCGACGATCACGAACGCGTCGTGCAGCGAGCGCCCGCGGATGTGCGTGAGCGGCAGCACCTCGAGCATCCCGCGCTCGATCACCTCGTCGAGCACGTTCTGCGACACCAGCGCCCCGAGCGTGTCGAAGACCGCCTGCGCCCAGGGGTTCATCTTCTCGGCCGCGTCGCCGGGCAGGAAGCCGAGGTCCTGGCCGCCCACCGCGTAGAGCGGCCGGAAGACCATGATCTTCTTGTGCTGGCGCTTCTCCAGCACCGCCTCCAGGCCCGCGCAGAGCGCCAGCGCCGACTTGCCGGTGCCGGCCCTGCCGCCGAGCGAGACGATGCCGACCTCCGGGTCGAGCAGCAGGTCGATCGCGAGCCGCTGCTCCGCCGACCGCCCGTGCAGGCCGAACACGTCCTTGTCGCCGCGGACCAGCGTGATCTGCCGCTTGCCGGTGACCCTCGCGAGAGCGGAGCCGCGGTCGGAGTGGACGACGAGTCCGGTGTTGACCGGGATGTCGGCCACGACGTCCGTGAAGAGCCGCTCGCGGTCGTAGAGCTCGCTCATCGCGTCGCCGCCGAGCGTCACGTCGTCCATGCCGGTCCAACCGGACTCGGGGGCCTGCTCGGCCAGGTACTCCTCCGCGGCGAGGCCGATGGAGGCGGCCTTCACGCGCATCGGCATGTCCTTGGACACGACGGTCACCGCGGCGCCCTCGCTCTGCAGGTTGAGCGCGACGGCGAGGATCCTCGCGTCGTTGTCGCCCATCTGGAGCCCGCTCGGCAGCACCGACATGTTCGAGTGGTTGAGCTCGACGCGGAGCGTGCCGCCCCGGCCGACGGCGATGGGGAAGTCGAGGCGCTCGTGCTGCACGCGCAGCTCGTCGAGGCGGCGCAGGGCCTGCCGGGCGAAGTAGCCGATCTCGGGATCGTTGCGCTTCCCCTCGAGCTCGCTGATGACGACGATCGGCAGCACGACGGCGTGCTCCGCGAACCGGAACATCGAGGACGGATCCGACAGCAGTACCGAGGTGTCCAGGACGTAGGTGCGGAGGAGCTGATCGGCCGGATCCGAGGAGCCGTGCTGGACACGGCGGTGGACGCCGCCCTGCGTCCCGGTCTGCGGATCCATGCCCTGGGGAACTGTCACGACGACTCTCCACACTCCGGGGGCCGGAGCCCCCGGCTCATGTCCTCGAGCCGGCCTCATCGGTGCGTGTCGTGCACCGCGCAGTGTCCCTTCGGCGTCTGCGCGATGTCGAGCCGTACTTCTGTGGCCGTCTCGACCAGGCGCTGTACCTGATGACTCGAACCTAACCCGGCGAATGACATCCGTGTGCTTCTCACCGCTACGAATGTGTAACCAGTGTGTGAACGCGCGGAATCCGGCCTAGTAGTCGATGCTCGTGGCCGACGAGATCAGGGCGGCGCGGAGCAGCGCGAGGGTCGCGTCGGTGGTGCCGGCGTGCGCGCTGAAGCGGACGGTGCTCGGACGCAGGCGCGCGGTGACGCCGTGCGCGGCGAGGGAGGCTGCCAGCGGGGCCAGCTCCTCCGGCTCCGGCTCGACGACCACGATGCCGGCGCGCTCGTGCTCGCCGCGGGAACCCACGACCGCCAGTCCGAACTCGTCCGCGAGGTCGACGATCGCGCTGACCCGCTCCGCCACGAGCGCGGCGATCGTCGACTGCCCGACCGCGGCGACCTCCTCCAGCGCCGACGCGAGCCGGGCCTGGGCGATCGGGTCCGGGTTGCTGATGCTGAAGGCGCGGGCGTCGCCGCGCGGCGGAGCCACCTCGTCCCACGGCTCCGCCTGCTCCGATCCCGTCCAGCCCGAGAGCACCGGGGTCAGCCGCGACAGCGCCCGCTCGCTGAGCGCGAGGAAGCCCGTCCCCCAGCCGGCGCGGAGCCACTTCTGGCCGCCGGTGACGACCACGTCCGCCAGCTCGTAGGGCGCGTCGACGACGCCGAAGCCCTGGATCGCGTCGAGGACGAGCATCCGGTCGCCGATCACGTCGCGGATCGCCGCGACGTCCGCGAGGTAGCCGGTGCGGGAGTCGACCAGGCTCACCGCGACGGTCGTCACGTCGTCCGTGAGCTGCTCGCGGACCGCCTCCGGCGTCACCCGTCCCTGCTCGGTCCGCAGCCAGCGGGGCTCCACCGAGCCGAGAGCCTGCGCCGAGCGCACCGCCGCGAACGGCAGGCTCGGGAACTCCGCGGCCGACAGCAGCACCGCGCCCGAGGCGCCGAACAGCGCGTGCAGGAGGCCGGTCGAGGTGTTGGGCTGGAAGACGACGCGGTCGCTGGGGACGCGCACGAGCGCCGCCGCCGCCTCCCGGACGCGCTCGTCCTGCCGGAACAGCTCGTCGAGGGTGCCGCTGCGCGCGCGCACCAGCAGCTCGACGGCCGCCTCCTGCTCGGCGGCGACGGTCGCCGAGAGCGGGCCCACCCGGCCGAAGTCGAGGTACCCGGTCTCCTCGCCGAAGCCGGCGAGGTAGTCCTCGGTCGTGGTGGAGGTGGCCTCGTTCGAGCTCATGCCGGCCCTTCCGGTCGGTGGTGCGGCAGGAGCCGCGAGGTCAGCTGCCGAAGCGGCGGTGCCGTCCGGCGTAGTCGCGGAGCGCGCGGAGGAAGTCGACCTCGCGGATGTCGGGGCCGAGCGCCTCCATGAAGTAGAACTCGCTGTGCGCGCTCTGCCAGAGCATGAAGTCGGAGAGGCGCTGCTCCCCCGAGGTGCGGATGACCAGATCGGGGTCGGGCTGCCCGCTGGTGTACAGGTGCTCGCCGATGAGCTCCGGGGTCAGCAGGCCCGCGACGTCCTCGATGGAGGAGCCGCGCTTGCCGTGCTCCTCCAGGATGCTCCGCACGGCCTGGGCGATCTCGTGCCGCCCGCCGTAGCCGACCGCGAGGTTGACGTGCAGGCCCGTGTGGGAGGCGGTGCGCGCCTCCGCCGTGTCGAGCGCGGCCACGAGCGAGGGCGGGAGGCCCTCGTCGGAGCCGACGTGCTGCACGCGCCAGTCGGGCTGCTGGGAGACCTCCTCGGCGAGGTCGGCGATGATCGCGATCAGCTCGGTCAGCTCGCTGCTGTCGCGGCCGACGAGGTTGTCCTGCGAGAGCAGGTAGAGGGTGACGTGGCGCACACCGAGCTCGTCGCACCACTGCAGGAACTCGTGCACCTTGGCGGCTCCGGCCCGGTGGCCGTGCGCGGCGGTCTCGAGGGCCCGCTGCCGCGCCCAGCGCCGGTTGCCGTCGATGATCATCGCGACGTGGTTCGGCAAGGAGTCGGGGGGAAGGCTCGAGCGGAGGCGCTTCTTGTAGACGCCGTAGAGGAGGTCCCTTCCCACAGGCAGTCTCGGCTTCGGCACAGTGACACGGTAGTCGACCCGGGGCGCTCCTCGAAGCCCGGCGGCGCTCGGCGTCGGCCCGGGACGGCGTCGTAGTCTGTCCGGCATGAGCCAGCGGCCGACGCCTCCCCCGTCCGATCCCCGCGCCCGCACCGACCGCGGCGGAGACGCCGTCGGAGCGGACCGCCCGGACCTGCCCGCCCTCCCCCTCGTCGAGGACGCGATCGAGCACGACTCCTCGGCGGAGGTCCGGCCGACCTGGCGCGGCTGGATCCACGCCGGCCTCTTCCCGCTCGCGATCGTCGCCGGAGTGGTGCTGATCGTGGTCGCGGAGGGGACCGCGGCGAAGTGGGCGGCCGCGGTGTTCGCGACCACGTCGCTCCTGCTCTTCGGCAACTCCGCTCTGTACCACCGCTTCGACTGGAAGCCGCGGACGAAGATGATCCTCAAGCGGATCGACCACGCCAACATCTTCCTGCTGATCGCCGGCACCTACACGCCGCTGGCCGTGCTCGCCCTGCCGCCCGCGCAGGGCACGCTCCTGCTGGTCCTGGTCTGGGCGGGGGCGCTGCTCGGGATCGGCTTCCGCGTCTTCTGGATCGGCGCGCCGCGCTGGCTCTACGTGCCGCTCTACCTGCTGCTGGGCTGGGCGGCCGTGATGTACCTCGGTCCGCTCTTCGAGGCCAGCGCGACGATGATGGTGCTCGTCCTCGTCGGCGGGCTCTGCTACTCCGCGGGCGCCGTCATCTACGGGATCAAGAAGCCCAACCCGGTCCCGGGCGTCTTCGGCTTCCACGAGATCTTCCACGCGCTCACTGCCGTAGCGTTCCTCTGCCACTGGACGGCGGCGCTGATCGTCTCGCTCCACCCCGCGTACAACGCCTAGCGGGGCCGGGGCCCACCGCTGCGGGCCGGGCTCAGCCCTCGCTGCGCTCCGCCTCCTCGGCGTCGAGCCGCTCCTTCACCTGGGCGGTGTAGGTGGTCCGCCGCACGCGCCGGACCATGTCGAGCGCGAGGAGGACGGCGGCCAGAGCGATCACGAGCATCGTGATGAATCCGAAGAGGCCCGGCGTGACCGTGTCCTCGTTGAACTCGGGGCCGGGGGTCGGCACCGTCGTGGAGGCGAGGACGACGGCGCGCTGGGCGCCCTCGAGCAGCGCGGCGATCACGCGCGCACCTCGTCGGCGACGACGACGCCGGAGCCGTCGGGCTCCGGGGACACCGGGGCGTCCCCCGAGGGCTCGGGGTCGGGAGCGATCGGCGGGACGACCGCGGTCGGGCCCGGGGCGAGCTCGGCCAGGTCGAGACCGGCGAAGAGATCCGTCTCGGGCGTCGGCGCGTCGACCCGGCTCTCGACGAGCTGGAAGTCGTCGGTCGGCCAGGCGGCGTCGATCGCCTCGTGCGGGAGGAAGAAGAAGGTGTTGTCCGGAGCGACCTGGCTGGCGTGGGCCAGCAGGGCCGCATCGCGCCGATCGTGGAAGCCGGAGATCACGACCCGCGTGGTCGCGAGATACGGGGTGTCCTCGTTCCAGCGCTTCATCTCCTCGAAGACCGACAGGCGCGGGTCCTCCGGGTCGATCGAGCGCAGGTGCTCGGCGATCGCCCGCAGCTTCTGGCCGCTGAAGACGCGGTCGTAGTACAGCTTCGAGATCGACCACGGAGCGCCCGTGCCCCGGTACTCCTCGGCGAGGCCCGCCGCGCGGTACGCCTCGACGGCGACCTGGTGGGCGCGGATGTGGTCGGGGTGCGGGTAGCCGCCGTTCTCGTCGTAGCTGATGATCACGTGCGGCCGGAACCGGCGGACCAGGCGCACGAGCGGAGCGGCGGCCGTGGCGAGCGGCAGACCCGCGAACGACGCGGCGTCGACCTTCCCGTCCTCGGGCATGCCGGAGTCGACGAAGCCGAGCCAGGCGTGCTCGACGCCGAGCGCCTCGCGAGCGGCCGCCATCTCGTACCGGCGGAGGCCGCCGATGTCGCGCTCGGCGTGCGCGCGGGCCTCGAGGCCCTCGTTCAGCACGGAGCCGGCCTCGCCTCCGGTGCAGGAGACCACCATGACCTCGGCGCCCCGCGAGGCGTAGGCGGCCAGCGTCGCCGCGCCCTTGCTCGACTCGTCGTCAGGATGGGCGTGCACGGCGAGGAGGCGCGGAGTGTCCCGCACCTCCGAATCGACGGAGACCTCGACGGCCTGGGACACGATCGCTCGATTCCTCGGGGTTTAATGGGATCGGCGCTCCCGTCCGCGAAGGACGCGCGCCACCCCTTCAGAGTAGACGCATCACCCAGGGAGTTCCGTGGCCGCCCGCACGTCCGAGAGCGTCGAGGGAGCCGCCGCGCCCGCGCTCGATCCGGACGCCGTCCGCGCCGCCGGACCCCTCGCCACCCGCTACGGCCGCACGACGCGCACCCGCCGCGGCAACCGCTGGCTCTTCGGCGGCGTCGCGCTCGCCTTCGTCGCCGTCTTCGCCGCCTGGGTCGTCTGGGCCGGACTCGACGGAGCACGCGGAGGAGTGGACGTCCAGGACACCGCGCACCAGGTCGTCGACGACCGCACCGTCACCGTCTCCTTCGACCTCACCGCGCCCGTCGGCCGCGAGGTCGCCTGCGCGGTCCAGGCCCTCAACGAGCAGTCCGCCGTGGTCGGCTGGCTGGTCGTGGAGTACCCCGCCACGACGGAGCGCTTCCGCTCCTACACGGAGACCGTCCGCACCACCGAGCTCGCGAACACAGGTTTGATCTCCTCCTGCTGGCTCCCGTAGGCTTGCCCGAAGCCCTGACGGACTCGTCGGGGCCTCGCCATTCCCACCGCCGCCTGACGCCGGCAGTCCCCACCGCCGGACGCGGACACCTCCGCACGGTGCTGCCGGGCGCCGCGAGCGCGGCCCGCAGAGCAGGAGCCCACCATGGCCGACCAGTCACAGGTGACCTGGATGACCCAGGAGTCGTACGACCGCCTCGAGGCGGAGCTCACCGAGCTGTCCACCAACGGACGCGAGGAGATCGCCAAGCGCATCGAGGTCGCCCGCGAGGAGGGCGACCTGAAGGAGAACGGCGGCTACCACGCCGCGAAGGACGAGCAGGGCAAGATCGAGGCCCGCATCCGCCAGCTGACCTCCCTCCTCCGCGAAGCCGAGATCGGCACGCCCCCCGAGAGCCACGGAGTCGTCGAGGCCGGCACGATCATCACCGCCGAGATCGCCGGCGACGAGTCCCGCTTCCTCCTCGGCAACCGCGAGATGGCGGGCGAGAGCGACCTCGACGTCTACAGCCCCCAGAGCCCCCTCGGATCGGCGATCATGGGCCTGAACGTCGGCGACACCGCCCGCTTCACGGCCCCCAACGGGCGGGAGATCGAGGTCCGCGTCGCCAACGTCGAGACCTGGTCCGGCCACTGATCGCACGTCGCGGCGCTCTCCGCGGCGTTGTCGTCGGGCGCGATACCGCCGGTATCGCTTCCTCCTCCGCCTTGCGGAGAACGCCGCGACGCACGATCAGCCCTCTCTGAACGGGAGCGGGGCGCCGACTTCGCGGCGACGACGTCGGGCGCGATACCGCCGGTATCGCTTCCTCCTCCGCCTTGCGGAGAACGCCGCGACGCACGATCAGCCCTCTCCAGACGGGGGGGGCGCCGGCTTCGCGGCGACGACGTCGGGCGCGATACCGCCGGTATCGCTTCCTCCTCCGCCTTGCGGAGAA